>JBPCWA010000660.1:0-5685 GCA_051009975.1 Hyphomicrobiaceae bacterium | reverse complement strand
ACAAGTTCGGCTCGTACGACACGATCTGGTGGCTAAGCGTCGGGCTTGGCATTTTCTCCGCGGTGCTACATTGGCCGATCGACGAGCGCGAGCATGTGACGGTGCGCGCGGCATCATAAGTGTAGAGCATCAGACGGGCACGGCAGAGACGCTATCCGATAACAGCAAAAATGTGGAGGATGTTGTGAATTTCCAAGGACCAATATTGCGCATCTTTGAAGTGCGTACCAAGTGCAACTCTGGTGACGAGCTACTTCGTAAGTTCGCGACGACATCTGCGCGAGTCGTGACAGGCGAGCCTGGCAATTATGGTTTCTTCTTTGGTCGCGAGATCGAGGGCGATGCCAATTCAGTCATTTTTGTATCCGTCTGGACGGACCTCGCTGCGGTTAAGTCAAAGTTTGGCGACGATTGGCAAACATCGTACATGCCCGCTGGATACGCCGATCTGATTGAGGAATGCTCGGTGCGGCACGTCGATCTAAACGGTGGCTGGCATGTGAACGGTTTATGAGGTCACCTGCTATCAACTCGCGATCGCGCGCTAGGCATCTACCCGAGCTTCGAAGAATTTCAAACAGTCTTCTTGGGTTCACTCCACAACACTCACCTGGCTACGTTCAAGGCGCAAATTGCAGAGCCTTACCAGTACACTGGTTCCTTTAGTCCAGAAGCCTTATTTCGCTCGCGACGTCTGTTGCTGACGACATTAGAGGATGCAAGAATACAACACCTGTGTAATCCTGACAGAGGCAATGGTCGCAGCAGTAGCCGCACAGATGCCCAACCGGTTTATTGAGAGCAAGGTTGATAACCGAGCAATGGCAAACGAAAAGAGAATTCAAGTCGAAGTGCTACCTGACCTGGAATGGAACGAATTCCTACGACGTTTCCGGCATGTCGAAGAACTTGGGTTCGACATCGCGACAACAGCAGACCAATTTGTCGACTGGAAAAATCCGTCAGTCCCATGGTTCGACGTTTGGACAGCCCTGGCGGCAGTAGCGCAGGCAACTAATCGCATAAGGTTAGCACCCTGTGTTGCTCAGATTCCGATGAGAGACCCCGCTACTTTTGCCCGACAAGTTCTAACGATTGATCATGTCTCAAACGGACGCGTCGAGGCTGGCTTGGGACTGGGGCTGTTGGCCGATCCCGGTTACGGAATGATTGGCGTCCCGAACTGGGATAACCCAGAGAGAGAACGTCGTTTCAAGGAGTACATTGAGATTGTCGCCAAGATGCTGTCCGGCTCTCCGACCAATTACGTCGGCGACTATTACAAGGTGGAGGCCGCAACAGTTCACAAATCAATTCAATCGCCGCGCCCGCCCATTACAATTGCGGCTATGGGACCCAAAATGATGCGCCACGCGGCAACCTATGCGGATACCTGGAATACAATGAGTTTTGGCTCTGGACCGAAAGAGCTAATGGCTGATGCAACGGTACTGATGTCTCGAATGCAGAAAGCATGTGAAGCTGTCGACCGCGATCCTTCAACGTTACGCAGATCGTTTCTCATGTTCGACGGAAACGCCCGTGCCACTGGAGGAAAGCTATTTTACTGGGAAACAACTGACTGTTTCACTGAAATCACAGGCCAAATCCTGGACTTGGGCTATGACGAAATTGGTGTTTACTACCCAATCGACGCTCAACGTGACGTTTTCGAGAGAGCTGCAACTGATGTGATCCCGTCATTGCGAGTCTAGGGATCGTAACCGGTACGTGCGCGAATGCATTGTCTTGTTCTCTGAACAGAATTTGTCAGAGTTCGAAACGCAATACGGGATCAATGGTAGTAGTCCACAAATCGGTCGCTCTGCGCACCCACAACACAATCTTCTGAGCCCGCGTTCAATTCCGTCAAGACCTCTCGAATTCAGCGAAGGCTTCCGTAAATTCTGGATGCCATCGTGACAAGGCAGGACGGTTTTCAATGACATCGCGCGCGGACCATTCGACACGGCGGCGGTCACGGCTCTCGTCGACATCGTTGTCGGGGCAAAGGATATAAAAATCGCCTCTAGTCATTCGCTCGATGAAGTAATCGACGGTTTGCTCGCTTGTCCAGGCTGAAGCCGGCTTGTCCGGTATCGAACGCGCGATCATGCCAGTATAAGTGAAGCCCGGCACGAACAGATGCGCTGAGATTGGGACCCCGGATCTCCGCAGTTCGTGGGCAAGCTGTTCGCTAAGAACCCGCACCGCAGCCTTTGAGATATTGTAAGCCGGGTTGCCGGGCGGCGTCGTGATGCCTTGTTTCGAACCGGTGTTGATGACAACTGCCGGGCGGTTCGCCTCGATCATACGCGGCATGAAGGCTTGCAGACCACGCAGCACACCGTGGAAGTTGACATCAAGAAGTCGATGCCAGTTGTCCAGGTCTGACCAGGGCGTCGTCGGCAATCCACCAATGCCGGCATTGTTCATGAGGACGGCCACCGGTCCTTCCCGAAATGCTAGGTCGGCCAGTGCTTCTAGATCGACATCTTTCCTAACATCCGTCGGCTTACCCATAACCTCGACACCGTCGACTGCCGCAACTCGGATTTCCGCAACGGCCTCGTCGAGTTTATCGCCCGGTAGATCCGCAAGTATGACGCCCAATCCGGCCTGAGCGAATCGCAATGCAGCAACCCGGCCGACGCCGCTAGCAGCCCCTGTCACGACAGCATAGCCGCCTCCCTTGATAGCTTCTTCGTACATGGACAACCCCTTATAGTGATATTCATCCGCGTTGGTCATTATCTCAGTTCTTTTCCAGGCCTGATCCAACAGCGGTATTCCGGCCACGCCAAGCCGCCGGGCCAAGGCTGTGGATCGATACACCATCTGTGCTCACAGCTACCATCACCGGCATGTTTTCGACTTCGAATTCACGGATAGCCTCCATACCTAAGTCTTCAAAAGCAAGTAGTCGCGAGGACCGTATCGCCTTTGCAACAAGAACGGCTGCTCCGCCGGTCGCAACCAGATAGGTGGTCTGATGTCTGCGAATAGCGTCAATCGCTTCAGAGCCACGTTCGGCCTTGCCGATCATAGAAAGCGCACCTTGCTGCAGCGTCATCTCAGTAAAGGGATCCATGCGCGATCCCGTCGTCGGCCCGGCAGGACCGACTGCTTCACCTTCAATTGGATCGACAGGTCCAACGTAGTAGATCACGCGCCCTTCAATCGAGACCGGAAGCTCACCACCGCTCTCGACAATATCGGCCATGCGTCGGTGGGCTGCGTCGCGTGCCGTCAGGATCTTTCCTGATAGCAGTAGTGTTTCGCCGGGCCGCCAACCAACCATCTGCTCCCGGGTCAGGCTCGAAAGGTCGACGCGCTTCAGACTTGCGCCTGGAGATGACCCATCAATCTGTGGCCAGCTGTCGATGTCTGGCGGAGCGAGATAGGCAGGGCCAGTCCCGTCGAGCTTGACACGCATATGCCGATTGGCCGCGCACTGCGGCACCAGTGCGATCGGTTTGGACGCTGCATGTGTGGGATAGCTTGCGACCTTAACGTCAACCACGGTCGTCATTCCGCCGAGACCTTGTGCGCCGATGCCGAGGGCATTGATCCGATCATAGAGGCGCAGCCGTAGTTCCTCTTCGCGCGTCTGTGGGCCACGGGCGACCAGTTCAGATATGTCGATGTCATCGATCGATGCTCGCTTGGCCATTATCATGGCCTTCTCTGATGTACCGCCCACCCCGACTCCGATCACTCCGGGAGGACACCAGCCAGCGCCCAACCCTGCGACCGTATCAACAACCCAGTCTTCGACAGAGTCAGCTGGATTGAGCATGGCGAAACGGGTCTTGTTTTCTGACCCGAAACCCTTCGCCGCGACCAGTAGTTCGAGTGTGTTGCCAATCACGAATTCGACGTGGGTCACAGCCGGAGTGTTGTCGCGCGTGTTGCGGCGCTCAAAGATCGGATCTTCCACGACGGACGCTCGTAGTGGATTACCTGCATCGAGATAAGCCAACCGGGTAGCCCTATCGATCAGCTCCGGTAGCGGTTGATCCGAGTCGATGACCACCGATTGACCGACCTTAGCGAACACATTGACGACGCCCGTATCCTGGCAGATCGGGCGTTTTCCAATCGCCGCCAGGCGAGAGCTTTCCAAGATGTGACCGATGGCCATGCGTGCCGGCGCACTTTGCTCGCGGCGGTAGGCTTCAACAAGTTGTGCAAGATAATCCGGCGCGTGATAAACGGCCACGTATTGCAGAGCAGCACGTACCGTCTCGATGATGTCTTCACCTTTGATCTCAACAATGCGTGCCGCTCGATCTATCACCGTTCGCTCCTCCTAGAGTACGACTAAGCCGCCTTCAATAGGTCTTTGATGAAATAACGGCTGGCCTCGTATATGCCGGGAGCCTCACTTTCGCGTGGCCCAGCAACGTTGAGTACCGTATTGGGAATCAACGTCGCAAGCCAAACACGAGCAAGATCCAAGCTGCTGTAGTCGCCTACCTCCAGCGCAATCGCTGGTTTGCAGTAGTGTTGGGCCTGTTCCTGCGTAAAAACTGTACCAGCCGAGCAACCAATTCCTTGGCTGGCAAAGAGGATCATCGTCGCATCGCTGTCACGAATATTCCATCTCGTGCGCAGGGCGGGACGACTGTCTCGCGTTTCGCGCAATCTCGGGTAGTGGGCAAGGAGCCCAGGCGGGTTCGGCAGGTCCTCGGCCCAGCCTCCCAGTGGACACCAGCCGCCATATTCTAAGGACATCTCGACGGCAGCATCTAGCGCCGCACGGTCAACGCCGGTTTGACCGCCAGAGACAATCTTGGTTACGTTCAAGTTAGTCCCTCGTGGGGACTAAGATGCCGGTGCGTCTTGCGCGATGCACATTTCAGCTTCATCAGAGTAGACGTCTCCATCGGGGCATTCTACTTCGCAAAGGCATGCAAAGGCACGCAAAGGCGATGGTGGTCAAAAGCAGAGAACCCAATTCACCGATCGCAAGAACCTTCATCAGCTCCGATGCCCCGCGATACTCATTTCCTGTTTCCAGCTCCTCGCTGTAGATATCACCACTCGGGCAGTTCTCGTCGCCAGCTACTGCTAGCGAGACAACGAACAGGAACAGAACCGCAATTGCAATCTTTGTGGGCGTACGCAGCAGAAATCCCATAGCACTCTACCAATGCATTGTCCCCGCCGCGCCCTTGATCGATCCGACTAAGTTCGGAGTAACCCAACCACCGTAAAAAGTTCCGGGCTGTGGTTCGACGCGCTCATCACCGACGTAGCAGGCGTCCATTTGTTCTGCATAAAAAGCGATGTACCCGGCGATGGTTTGAAAGCCCTCTACGGGACTGGTGTAAGTCCACGCTGCAGCAGCGGCGACTTTTCCATTGCTTGTCACGTCATAGTAGATCGCCTGTCCTTTCCATTCGCACAGAGTCCGGCGCCCACTCGGCATCAAAGCATCCGGTAAAATATCTTGTCTTGGGAGATAGTAGGTCGGCGCGTGGCTCGTCTCCAACACTCGAAACGCGACGTCTGTATCGGCGATCGTCGTTCCGGCAAAGCGCACGGTGATATTCTCCGAGACTGGCTCGATCGAGGGTGGTCTTGGATAGTTCCAAACGTTCTCGATTTTCATGATGAATGTCGTGTTCTGTTCCGGTGTAAACACGGCTGGCCTGAGTTCCGAACGAAAAGCCCTAATTC
>JBPCWA010000659.1:0-7714 GCA_051009975.1 Hyphomicrobiaceae bacterium | reverse complement strand
GATGATCGCGACCCATGGTCCAAAGCGAGTTGCTTCATCACTGAAGTTGCTTGTAGCAGCGGTATGCTCATGTCCCCCCCAACTTAAGAAGACCGAGACCTTGCCTCCCGTTTCAAACGCCATATCTCGAATCACTTGTAGTCTTTGGGATTCGGTTGCGCCGCATAGCGCTCCCACGAAATCCTACGCTAGACATGTCGATCAGCATCCTTTTCGAGCACTATATTCTGTTATTCGCTGTCAAGCACCCCAAAATCTTTCTCGGCCTCTCTCTTGCCCCGCGCATATGCTGCAAGAAGCTCCGGGAACAGGGGCCATTCGATACTCCGTTCGTTGTGCTTGATCCACTGAACCATAGCCCACTGCGTGTCCGGGTCTGCGTTGGCCCAAAGCTTGGCCAATTCGTTCACGACCTTCTGGTCCGGCATTTGAGTCTCCCGAAGGGGCAAGCTGACAAGTGTTTTCTGTCGGCGAATACAAATTACAGACTATGGAAATGCAAGCGATCCCGCGGTGATTAATGTCACTCGACTACTAAATTTAACAGCTTCCCGGTCGAGAGATTTGCCGGTCCCATGAACCGGCGACGGGCGGGCCATATTGGGTGCACCCGAATAGAAACAGGAAGATGTAATACTGATTGGAGTTGATCGTCTGCACGAACAGCTACAGCTGAAAATCTGCGGTCCGCCGACAAGCTGGACGCGCCGCTTATGAAGCCAATCCGAAGAAGTATCCTCGAAAATGCCTCTCGAGTAGGTTAGTATAGATTGCGATGACAAAACAATTCCGGGAAAGTGGTTCGATACAAACAACCGAAGAAAGAGCAGTCAGCATGTCGGGCGAAATTGTGGTACTAGGTGTCTTCGTAGCGGATACGGCCTATCGCGCAGAACGTGCACCTCGTATAGGTGAAACACTACTCGGCAAATCGTTTGCACTCGGACCGGGGGGCAAGGGTTCGAATCAGGCCGTGGCCGCTGCTCGTCTAGGCGGTGACGTCTCGCTGATCACCCGACTTGGCAACGATGCCTTTGCCGATTTGGCCGAGCAAACTTGGGCCGAAGCCGGCGTAAAGAACGCCGCCGTTCGCGATCCCGCAAGCTATACCGGTGCAGCTTACATTTTCATTGAGGAAGCGACGGGGGACAACGCCATTATCGTGTGCCCCGGCGCAGCACGGGAAATCGGTACTTCCGATATAGACGTGAACCGAAACATGATCCGTTCCGCTGCGGTTTTCATCACGCAACTTGAGCAACCCATAGAAGCGGCAACCTACGCATTAAAAACAGCCCGAGACGGCGGAACTACGACGATCCTCAATCCAGCGCCCGCCGCTACACTAGATGACACCATCTTCGGATTTTGCGACTACGTGACCCCTAATGAAACAGAGGCAGAAGAACTGACAGGCATATCTGTAAGCACCTTAGAAGATGCCAGACGAGCAGCAGATGCATTGATCGCGCGAGGTGCCGGTAGCGCCGTCATTACGCTCGGAGAGCGTGGCGCCTTGCTGCGATCACAGCATTCATCAGAGCACATTCCTTCCTTTGCGGCCGGCCCTATTGTTGAAACGACCGGTGCCGGAGACGCGTTCAATGGCGGCCTCGCCGTAGGGCTCGCAATGGGCTTAAGCCCACGAGAGGCTGTCAGGTTAGGCTGCGCAACTGCCGGAATCTCGGTGACACGGCCGGGAACCGCACCCTCGATGCCCAATTGGAGTGAAGTAGAAGATCTGATGGCGCGGACCGAAATGTAACCCATCATCTGGAGCAAGGTGCCACGCAACTCACAACCAAGGAACCTCCGCCAACCGCTCTTACCGAATACCATGCGCTGACACTCCGTTCGATGGTTGAACGCAGAAGGTATGGTAGGCAAACTCGTCGCTATGGCCACGCTCCAGACTCAGATCGCGCACTTATCTCATCAATATTAGAAGTGACGTGAAAATTTTTTTCACGGCCGCCATCGTCAATGCTAACATCCTCAAGGTCTAGCAACGTCGACGTCTGCCGTTGATCCTGATATCTAAAGTGATCTTCAGTTTTGGATCCCGATTTCAATCTTATGATTGAATCAGGACCGGAAATTGATCACCGTCGAGATCGTCGCCATCATTCAGCGTAATTTCTGGGAATGGAGGCGACGTGACCCGCTCCTTTGCTCGCAAGAATTTTGCCCCGTCACCAACCAAACGCAACGAGAACGCGCGACGCTGCTCGCTTGAGCTTTTGTTTGCCGGCGCACCATGAACTGTTCGAAAGTCAAATGCCACAGCATCTCCCAAGGAGAGCGCCCAGCCGCAAATTTCAAAGGAATCGCGATTTCCGTCAATGTCAGGTATGGCCTCCAATCCATCATTTTCATTAAGGGGATTGCCGTTAAAAAATTGCGGCTGAAATTCCTTGCCCGCAATGTGAGAACTGGCGACGAATTCTAAAGTCCTGTCGCGGGGAACGATATCTAGCGGAATCCAAAAACTGACAGATTTAGGCGCCTGAACGCAATAGTAGGGCGCATCTTGATGCCATGGAGTTGCGACACCTGTCGCCGCCTCTTTCACCAGTACATGCTCGTGAAACAACTGGACACGCGAACTTATCATCAACTGTTGCGCGATCAAAGCTGCGGGCGATCGAAATATAAAATCTCTGTACTCCGAAATACGCTGCCAATTGCAATAATCACTAAAAAATCGACCACCGCCCCTATCCCCAACGTAACTACGTCCATAAGGGCCGGGCTCATCCAGATTATAGGCAACGCCAGATCTCAGTGTATCCACCCACTCTGTGAATACACCACGCAGCACTGCAACGCCGTTCTCGCGAAATTGCGAAATTGTGGCTTCTTCGACCACATAGGTCATTGATACCAGCCTACCTCTTTCAATTCACCCACCGGTCACTCGAAACATATTGATAGTATGCTCGGCTCAGAAACCAAAATCAATGTCGAAGATCTCACCACCAACATAGCTGTCCTTGTTCTGCTTGGTCGGTGTGATTGCAACCGCGCACCTATCTAAGCCTCGGTGAAAACTGCAAAAGGAGCCCGCAATGCGTTCAAGAAAATTCTGAAACTATTTGCCAATGGAGTTCTGGCGTACAGCGCACTTTCTCGTGTACTCATTCATCAATCCCACCATTGGTTTCTTCTTTGCATTATTTTTCGCCGTCCAGAACCCACGGCAGGAGCAAGCCCAGAGAGCCGATCGGCCGCGTTGCGTAGCGGGAGGAACTGACGTCTAATTATCGATAGTGTTTCTAGCAACCAGAGCCAATTGCGCTCACCGCGCGACGCAAAGGTTTAAATCAGATCGGTCTTCGTGTAAGTGCCGCACAATGGGTCTTCGTAGGTACGATTAGCGCTCTCGAACCTGACCTAGACCCGATCAAAATCGTCGAGGCTCGCATGACGCAAAACGACTCGCTCCCCCTCAAGACTTCCCAAAAGGACTGGCTTGATGCCGAACTTGAAGAGACGCTCGATGAGACGATTGAGGCTGAATTCAGCGAGCCTATGCTTAGCGACGAGCTCCGTCAGCTCTACCGGCAATATCATCCAGATTCGCTCGATCGGCGAGTTTACTTTCGCAACCTTCTTAGGCTGCAGGCCGAACTGATTAAATTACAATCCTGGGTCGAGAGCACCGGGGCCAAAGTGCTAATAATTTTTGAAGGTCGCGATTCTGCTGGGAAAGGCGGCGTTATTAAACGCATAACCCAACGCCTAAACCCCCGCGTTGCACGCGTAGTTGCGTTACCGAAGCCAACCGAACGCGAACTGTCCCAGTGGTATTTTCAACGCTATGTGCCACATCTGCCAGCCGGCGGCGAAATCGTACTGTTTGATAGATCATGGTACAATCGAGCTGGCGTGGAACGTGTCATGGAATTTGCCAGCGAGCAGCAGATCGAAGATTTTTTCCGGGATGTCCCTGAATTCGAACGCATGCTCGTAAGATCGGGGATACGCGTTTTCAAATACTGGTTGTCTATCACTGATCGAGAACAGCAGCTGCGCTTTCAAATTCGCATGCACGATCCGATGAAGCAGTGGAAGCTGTCTCCCATGGACCTACAGTCAAGAGTACGATGGGAAGATTACACAAAAGCCAAGGAGGAGATGTTTGAGCGGACAAACATTCCAGAAGCACCGTGGTATATTGTTGAAGGAAATGACAAAAAGCGAGAGCGATTGAACTGCATCGAGCACTTGTTGTCTATGATACCGTATCAGGACGTTCCAATTCAAAAAGTTCTCCTCCCTGATCGTGTGTTCAACCCAGAGTACGACCGCAAGACATTGCCCGCGGCACTCTATGTTCCGAAGAAGTATTAGCCATACGACATCCTTGCGGCCCTGAGAGTTGCCCTTAGTTTTATGTTTCTGGCAATAAATTGAGTGCCAAGATTCGCGTTTGCGAATTCTTGGAAGACGTTACGAGATCGAGATCAGCGCCCGTGCAACGAGTTCATCTGGATCGACCAGTTCGGCCGTCGGCTGCTTGGCCATCAACCTGATCCAGTATTTGCCCCCCCCATCCGATTGCGCCCGGTCACCTGGCGATTGCGATTGAGTTCATGCTGCTCTGTTGTCATCGATAAGTTTGGCAAACCAGGGCCGGACTGCAATCCATATCAGGGGCGGAGTGATAGCACTTACCACAATCGCCCAGCTGGGACGCTCGAGGCCGGCTGCACCAATTGCAGCGAATACGAAACTCAACGGCAATGAGCCGCAAACGAGCGCCAACAAGAACACGCCAGCAGGCATTCGCGTCAGCCCAGCCATGCACGCAACGACTTCGGGAAACACGGGCAGCCAACGAGACAGCACTACAATCCAACCACCGGTCGTTCTGAAAAGACGCTCGCCCTTTGCCAATCCTTCAGCACCGAGTATGCGCGAAGCTACCGTCCTCCCCAGGACACGACATAAACCATAACCAACTACGCCGGCAGCGATTGAGCCGAACAGCCCAATTGTGCCACCAACCACCGTCCCATAGACTAGTCCAAGCGCGCTCATGATCGCGGTTCCAGGGATGGGCAATACGAGGTCTGCGATCAACAGTATGATTCCTGCGCACCACGCCCAGCCCTCGAAGCTCTGTAGCCACGCAGCAGCCGCCTGCGTTGACAAGGCCCTTTCAAAATCACCGCCCCAAAATAAAAAAGGCAATATCACCAGCAGCGCTAGTCCAAGAAACACGATGACGAGGCGAGACATTTGTCAAACCAGAGCTCATATTACTTCATAAGAAGGGGCCGCAGGGCAGCCGGCATCCTTTTCTCGAACGAGACCGCCATCATTGTGCACACCATGGATCACGCCAACAAGATCATCAATTGGCCCGGTGATGCAACCGGCGATCTGCGGAAGTCCGCCTCAAGCAAAAGGGCGATCTAATGATATCCAGTTAAGCAGTGCAGTTCGCAGTTTGCCTCTGGCTGTTAGAATGTACCGGGAACCACGAAGCGGCTTGCTCCTGAAGTCTCTCGCTAGAACAGCTCGGCAACAAAGAATGTCAATCAATTGGATTGAGTGCCTGGACTTAAAGCGTGCTCTTAATTTCTTGGACTTTTCGCTCATACCATTCGTGAATGAACTTAGGCGCCTCACCAAAAACGAGAACTCCGTGAACAAGCAGCCCCAATCCCCAACCGAAGAATGGCCACTGCACCCACCATCCGGCCCCCACGAATGAATCAATAGCGAAAAGCATCAACATCACCAAAACGAATGTCATGACGTGTACATAAAAGCCGAGAATTACTGTAACTCGGCGCCTGGCAAAATTATCCTTCTCGGCATCAGTCATGAAACAACATTCCCCGTGTCGCCCGAATAATCCGCATACTGCTGCTCCCAAATTGCCGGCTGTCGAGGTCAAGGGTTAGAAGTTGGATCAGTTGGTCGACTGCTCCCCAGCAGCTCCGACTGAAAGCAGCCTCTTTGATCTCCAGCATGTGCCTGTTTGAGCCAATCGACATTGATCAGATGAACTACCGCTCCAATTTCGCCAACCTTAGTTATCTTGCCGCACGGCTCCATTGACCAATGTCAACCCGAAAGGTTGCATCCACATCGAGCACGCTGAGCAAACGGCTGTCGATTGCTGCACCGCACAACTCTGACTTACACGCTGACTTAAACTCTGACTTAAACTCTGGCACACCGGCATAGCGCTCCAGCGATCGCGGAACATCGGTCGTCTTTCGTCGCCTTGAGAGTTGCTCATGTACGTGGCCAGTTTAACGCATGGGCCTATGACACTAAATGCTCGGCGCCAAACACTTTAGAGGGTGCAGCTCCCCGGAACTAACTACACGTCGAAAGTTTGACTACAAACATTAGTCAACTCCAATAGCATGTCTCACGCGTAATCCGGCTCGACATGGTGTATCCTTAATGGACGATTCGGACAGACCCTGTTGATGGTGAGGATCCAACATGTCTGATGGCCAAAATATCGCGCTACGTGGAGTACTCCGGGACAACCTTCTTTGGTTCATTGTATTGGGCGTCCTATCTCTCATCCTCGGTCTCATCTACGTCGTCTATCAGACCCAGCAAAGTTTCGCTTTATATGGCCTCGGCGTCTTCATTTTGTTGTATATTCTTCTTGAAGTAGGTTATCGCATCGGTGCGATCCTTAAGAAGGGATATTTTCAGTCTGAACTCCCTACAACTAGCGTGGGATTTATCCTTGGCGGCATGTTTGCATTGTTGGCTTTCTTGATTGGGTCTGCGCTAACGATCGCAATCTCAGAGTATCACCAGCGCGCGTCGGCGGTTTTGGCGGAGGCACGGTCGATTGGTTCTGCCTGGCAAGTAGCCGGAGCATTGCCTGCTGGAGCGGGACAAGATATTCGAGAGGCATTACGCGAATACACTGAGATCCGAATTAATGCTGTTAACGAGGCGCGCACTGGCGCCCGGGACTTCAATCCGGCCCAAAACACAATGACAATGGCAAAGCAGGCGGAAATTTGGGCGACGGCCGAAGCCATCGCGAAAACCCACGACAGCAGGATATCGGTATTGCAGCTGGATGGATTAAATCAAGCCTTCAGTGACGCGCTTTCGCAAAGGACAGTATCATCCAAGCAAATTCCCGATCAATTGAGACTGCTGATCCTATTTGCTGCAATCGTTACAATTGCTGCTACGGGACTCTACATGGGAGTCCTAGGCCCCAGGCTCTTTGGCAACACCACTTTGCTCCTACTGCTCTTCACCGGAACAGCCGTTCTTGTCGTCGATATTTCGAGACCTCACGAAGGAACCATAAGAATTTCCGCACAGCCGCTGATCTGGACACTCGAAGGTATGGGTAAGCAACCGAGCTCGCCAGTCGTCGGCTCGGCTGCAATAAAGACCAAATAGCTTGATCCAAACTGGTTTACAAATTGAGAACTGAAAGCCCACAGTTGCCGCTGGTGCCCGACCTCACCGCCATGGCCAGCGCAGTGCCGTGTCTGCCGATATTGGCACCCTCTTCCTTCATCGCGTTGGGCTCTAGGACTTATCCAAAGAACTGATGCAAAGAAATGGCACACGGTTGTCTTTTGCGACTACAAGCATAGGCGATTGCTAAGAGGACGCGACGGTGGCGCCTATGGCCGATGAGCTGGCCAACTCCATGAATCCCAGCCCCGACAGTCGACGGCAACTGCTGCAAGGTTTGCGGCCAAAA
>JBPCWA010000658.1:0-5912 GCA_051009975.1 Hyphomicrobiaceae bacterium | reverse complement strand
CAGATGCATGATTGCCGTCGGTGGAGTAGTACCTTGCTCGGTGTGGGGAGTTGATCCAGCATTGCCCGACTGGTGCGATAGGGATCCGACTGCGGCGCGCGATCTTGGCGTACTCGGTGCGCATTGTGGCCCACATTTCCGCTTCACTGGATGAACGACCGCGAAAATAGTGGCTGCCGGCCTGCCACGGGCGTTGTCACATTAAGCGTAATCGGCCGAGTTCAGAACGTCGGCCGGCGAGCTAAGTCGCTGATATTCTTCGTGCCGAAATTCTCACTTCTCGGCACCTTCGGCTCAGTCTGACTTAATGTGACAACGCCCTCGTGATCATTGGGGCGATACCGGAAGGCAGATAGGAGCTTGTCGGCTTGGGCGGTCTTGTTTGCCGTTTAGAGTGTTGAGGGATGTAACATGATTGTCTTTTCCAACTGGAAGCGAATTGAAGCCGCGTCTATGGCGCTCGCTATGACAGTTGCTCTTTCGGGAGGCGTGCTGGCGCAGGACACGCCCTCATTCACGACGGGGCCGGCAAGGACCACCAATCCCGGCCTTTTCACGTGTCGCGGATCTCACTCGCGTGTCAGCCCGGTTGGCACGATCAGGTCGGATGATGGCAGGCATTGGATTGTGCCCGCAAAAACGCACTTTTTGACGGCGCCTAAAGCCGCTGACCTTTACAACCAATGCAGCGGCGTCCGACCGCGTCAGCTTTCCGACGTCAATCTCAAGAAAGTGCCAATGATCGATGTCGGTGGTGATGAGGCCTTCACTGCCTACATTTTCGTCGACAACTACTTCGAACTCTATGTCAACGGCAAGCTGCTCGGTGTTGACACGGTTCCCTTCACGCCGTTCAACTCCAGCGTGGTTCGCTTCAAGGCGAAACGGCCTTTTACGGTCGCCGTGATGGGCATCGACTGGGAGGAAAACCTTGGGCTCGGTTCGGAGCGCGGCAGGGGGGTGGCCTATCATCCTGGCGATGCCGGGTTTATTGCGGTCATCAAGGATGACAAGGGCAGCACGGTTGCCGTCACGGACAAATCCTGGCGCGCTCAAGCGTTCTACATTGCGCCGCTCGACGACCGCTCGTGCCTAAAGTTGAACGGTTCCGTGCGCGACAGCTCGCAGTGCTCGACAGCCAGTGTGCCAGACGGAAGGGCGTTCTCCGCGGCACACTGGCAGGTGCCGGTGAGCTGGTTCGCACCTGGGTTCGACGACAGCAGTTGGCCGTTTGCTACCGTTTTTTCCAACGACACCGTCGGTGTCGACAACAAGCCGGCATTCATGAATTTCCGCGACGTGTTCGATGACCCGGCAAGCGATGCCGACTTCATCTGGTCGTCCAATCTCGTCCTCGACAACCTCGTGCTGCTGCGCAGAACGATTGAGTAATTGGGTGCTCGGCCATACGCCACCTGCATTTGATGATCGACAGCAAAGACGGTCATCTGACCAGCGACCGTTTGCGCGAGATTGTGCCCGATTGGAAAGACGCGAGCGTTTGGTTTTGCGGTCCGGCCGGATTTGGGCAGGTGCTCAGAAGAGACCCGATCTCCAACGGTCTATCAGCCCAGGAATTCCATGGCTTGGCCTGACCCGTGACCCATATCAACGTGCTGACGAACAGAATATGGGTGTCAACG
The DNA here is from genome assembly GCA_051009975.1 of Hyphomicrobiaceae bacterium. GTDB lineage: Bacteria > Pseudomonadota > Alphaproteobacteria > Rhizobiales > Hyphomicrobiaceae > Tectiglobus. Next base: position 4,269 of record JBPCWA010000658.1, on the reverse strand, counting down.
TCGGCCCGCAGCAATTTCATCTACCACGGCGCGACGAACGACCCCCACCGTTCTACGGGGTGGTTGGCCTTGTGGTTCCGGACCTGGCAGGCATGAGATCACGTTTTGGACATCTTGAGACACAAGGCAAATTCAACGGAACGTTTGCTGCGCGAGAAACTCGCTTCGGTGATCGCCGAAGTCGAAGCTAAGCGTTCGTTCGAGGGCGGCATCGAGATGGACGACGCGGTCCTCGGCGGCGAGAAGAGTGAGGCAGAAGGCGGCAAACGAGTGCGCGGAGGCGCAAACAATGTCCCTTTCGTCGTCGCGGTGGAGACCACCGCCGAAGGCCGACCTTGTCGCGTCCTCATCCATCTCGTCGAACGACATGACGGCGCCTCGAGCGAGGCAATTGCCGACGTGAAGTTGAGCACAGGTACGCATATCGTTTCAGACGGTCTTGGTTGCTTTCGCGCGGTCACGCGGGCTGGCGCCACGCACACACCGATCGTCTCTAGACGTGACCCCGAGCAGCCTGCATAGATCCCAGCGCTAAAATGGGTCAACACCGTGCTCGGCAATCTGAAGACCGACATCGCCGGAACCCACAAGGCCATCCGCCGCCCGTGGGTCGGATGCTACTTCGCTGAGTTCCAATTCCGCTTCAATCGACGCCGCGGCCTGCGGGGTCTCTTCACTGACTTGCATGCCACAGCCGCCAGCGCACAGCCAAGAACTCATGTAGACATCAGATTTGCGTAGGACCAGCGATAATCAGGAACAAGTGACAGGATGAAGCCTTTTGAAGCGCCTCGCCTTCTGTCTATTTGGTATGCTTGTTGCGCCGCGTCGGCCATCCTCAAACCCCACACGCCAGTAAAAACGCCAATGTTCGTTCGCGTGCGAGCTTGGCAGATGCGGCATCATATGAGCTGCGCTGATCGCAGTTGAAGCCATGGCCGGCGGGGTAAACATGGACTGGTTTGTCGGGATGTTTGGCGATGAAGGCGTTGACGCCGTCCATGGGAATTGACGCATCGGTTTCGCCAAAATGCATCATTGTCGGGCACTTGGCGGTGAGATCGGCGCGCTTTGGCACTTCGCCGCCATAGTAGGAAATTCCGGCACTCAGCCCATCGAGGCCGTCGGCGGCCTGCCACACCAGCGAGCCGCCCCAACAGTATCCGACTACTGCTACTTTGAGCCCGCGGGCACTGAGGTCCGCGACCGATGCGAAGATGTCCTGCAGCGCGGCTTCGTTTGAAATCTTGCTCCTCTGCTCGCGGCCCGCTGCGATATCACCTGCTTCATAGCCGAGTTCGATCCCTGGCGCGATCCGGTCGAATAGGGCCGGGGCTAAGGCGATATAACCGTCTGCTGCAAAACCGTCGGCGACACTGCGGATATGGGAATTGACTCCGAAAATCTCTTGGATCACGACCAGACCACCCTTGGCCGTGCCAGACGGTTCGGCCAGATAAGCGCTGAACTTGTGGTCGTCCGCAGCCGTAAGCTCTATTTGTGTTCCCATGGTGCCTCTCTCTGATCACGGCATTTGAAACAATGTTCTTCCGACGGGATCACACAATAAACGCGACTACAACGGAATTATTGTCCTGCTCCTTCCAAGCCGCAACCCCGCCCCCGCTCGTCTCCGATTCCCGTAGCGCCCGCGGAACCATCAGGGCACCACATCGCGCCATTTCCTGCCTTGGCGCTTCTCGGACGCGGGCAAGCGCGGTGGCTTCATGCAACTTCAACGGCGCGTCCAAGTGATCGTACTCGCATGCCCTTTGGAAGTTTATCGGCCTGTGACGACCTAAAGCAGTCCATTACGGCAGTCGCCTTTGCCTACTGTCGATCGATAGGATCGTTAGCCATGGAGACCACATTGGTGATGTGCTCTCGGTCTGGAGACGTCGCCGAAAACGAAATTCCAATCGCCGCAATATCGTCTCTTGGGTTATGCCCTCGATGGATCTTGCCAATTGGCTCGGAATATACGTCGCCAGCCTTGGCCCGCAGGACGGATCCATCATCGAAGTGAGCTTCGAACTCACCTTGAAGGAGGAGGAAGAATGTCGCCCCGTTATGGAGATGAGGCACGCTAAATGCCTTAGGCAAGAACTCGAAGGAATAGACCCAAACACGCGCCTCCGGATCACGGGGAAGAGAGGCATAAAGGCCGTCGAACATTTCCTTGCGAAACATTTGTTGGCCTTCAGGTACAGTTCCGGACAGGGCCACATGCAAGGCGCTCATGCCATCTCTTGTTGAACCAACAAGTTTCTCCATACCCAATACCTCTGCGAATGATTACATGCCCGCATCTTGGCACACGGGCAGTTTTCTTGTCACCGCCCGCCGCACTTCCATTATGGCCGTTTTTCGCCCGTCGCAGCGGTGTGGAATTTCTGACAGCTTTTGCCCCCAGCAACGTATGCCAACAGGAAGGTCGTGTTACTAGACCTGAAGGCCGTGAACGCCCGTGAGTCGATTCGGCGCGTCGAGCACGACTTTACAGCCTCTTGGCAAGCCTAGGCACGTAGCCTGAATTTTCGATATCCACCAGGTTGATTAGCCGCGCACCGTTCTGCAATCTCTGCAAGTTCTGATCGACAAGTTGTGCGAAGCGCTCATAGATGGGACCGCCGGTTCCTGCCACGTGCGGCGATATTATTACATTCGGCATGGACCAGAGTTCATCATCAGCCGGCAGCGGCTCTTCGTCAAAAACATCCAGACAGGCTGCTGCGATTTGTTCATGTAACAAGGCTTGCTTCATAGCCTGTTGATCGACGACGGGACCTCGGCCAACATTCAGCAGTACAGCAGATTGTTTCATGGCGGCGAACTGTTTCGGACCCAACAGATGCACCGTCTCCTTTGACAATGGCAACGAAACCATAACCACATCAGCGCGGGGCAGCACATGGTCGAGTTCACCGATGTGCCGAACCTCATCAGCAGGCGGCCCGCCACTGCCCGACCGGTTGAGGGCTATGACGTGCATGTCAAAGGCCTTTGCTTTGCGCGCCAGCTCAGAGCCGATCGATCCATATCCGACCAGTAATGCAGTCCTGCCTTCCAGCGAGGAAACGGCGCCGCGCAGGGTATCTCGTCCCCAAGTGTGATTACTTTGCAGTTTTACAATTTTTGGGAGAGCGCGGAGGTGTCCCAGTAGAAGCGCTATACCATGCTCAGCAACGCTTGAGCCTTTGAGTCCGGCTGAGTTCGTGAATATCACGTGAGGCGGCACGCCCCCCTCGAGAAACTTGTCTGTGCCGATCGACGAAGACTGAATCCAGCGCAGGTTTGGAGCACTATCGTTAACCGCGGCAGCAACTTCGCCTACGTAGAGAGGTCCTCCAACCAACAAAACATCTGCATCCACGACCTCTCTAGCAGCGTGGCTTTGATCAGCTGCTCGAACAAATTTCACATCGGGGTGGTTAGTAGCGATCTTGGCAATAGGGTCAGAGGCCCATTGCAGCAGATAAACGAGCTTCATTTTCGGAATTCCTGCTGCAAATTTAGCAACTTACCTAAGGCTGTCGCCGATGCTCACCAAGCTGTTCGCAGGGCAATGCGACAACGCATTATCATAGCTCGTCGATAAGAACGAGTCTCGAACACAGACCTGCGAATGTCTCACTCTTGATCCCGTGCCGCGAGTTCGTCGTAGGATCCGAATTCTGCTCGTGCATAGGCGGGTCGGTTCTTAACTTCATTCCACCAACGTTTGGCGCTGGGGCGCGCGTCGTAAGCTTCTGGCCAAATATTTTCGACCCGAACCGCGTAAGGAGCGGCCGCGATATCGGCAAGCGAATACCTATTGCCGACGACAAAACCGGTTGTATCGACGCGCGTATCAATTTCATCAAGCATTCCGAAGAGAACTTTGCGTGCGACGTCGAGTTCCTCCTCGTTGTAAGGATCACGCGCCATGCGATACCACGTTTTGCGGCGTTCCTCAGTTGGGATCGCAGCGAGACGCCGCTCCAGCTCCTCGTCTGACCATTCTCGCGCGATTGGGTGAAAGCGGTGCATCCAGTTGAACTTCTGGATGGCATAGAGACATTTGTCATCGACGAACTTGCCCCACAACCGAACTTCGTGGCGTTCAAACGGATCTGCCGGCATCAGCGGCGGGTCGGGGAAAGTCTCATCGATCCATTCGTTGATAAAGTTACTCTCAACGAGTGGTCGGCCGTCGACCAAAAGGCACGGTACGATCCCGGAGGAATTCAATTCCTTATACCAAGCCTCGTGGTGCTCGAACTTGGAAAG
>JBPCWA010000657.1:0-5111 GCA_051009975.1 Hyphomicrobiaceae bacterium | reverse complement strand
ATTTGGTTCGTGTAACTCTGCCTGGCGTCTGTCAACGCGCTAGTTTGCTGGAAGTTGGCTGTCGTCTATTTTTTGCCTCGGCTACCACTTCATTGATGGATTCAACGTCTGCGAGGCGCTAAGCTTGCTGCTATGACCGAGGAAACGGGACGTAGATTGGCGGCTATCTTGGCGGCGGATGTCGTCGGCTACTCTCGTTTGATCGGAATTGATGAAGAAGGCACTGTCGCAGCCTTCAGGGCACATCGGGCAGAGCTGATAGAGGGCGAGATTGAGCGCTACAGTGGTCGCGTCGTCAACACGGCCGGCGACAGCTTGCTGATCGAGTTTTCTAGCGCTGTCGACGCGGTACGTTGCGCCTTATCCGTGCAGAAGGGCATGGCGGCGCGCAATGAAGCGATTGCGCCGGAGCAACGGATCACTTTCCGCATTGGTATCAACGTCGGGGATGTGGTGATTGACGGCGACGACATTCTGGGTGATGGCGTCAACATTGCCGCGCGATTGGAGGGTATATGTAGACCTGGTGGCATCGTATTGTCCGCGAATGTCTATGACTATGTCGAGGGTCGCATCGATGAAAGCTTCGTTGATAATGGCGAATGCACCCTCAAAAACATTGCGCGACCACTCAGGACATATTCTTGGCAGTTTGCAAAGCAACCAGAGGTCGCTGTTCCATCGCCGTCGAAAAGAGCGGGGCGTCGACCCACCGTAGCTCTCACTCCTTTAGACGCGGTTGGCCGGGGAGAAGATGCGCAAGTGTTGGCGGCTACGGTAACGAGCGCGGTCAGTTCTGCGCTGTCGAATCAGACCGGACTAACCTTAGTCACCGATCTCGCTCAGGCCGATTATCTGGCCAAGGGGAGCATTCAAGCGCGCGACGGGCGTTATAGGGCAACGGTGCAATTATTTGATCAGCGCTCCAGCGAGCAGTTCGCTTCGGATCGTTTTGACGGTAAGATTGACAATCTGTTCGCAGCCGAGGAGGAGCTGGCGTTTCGAATATCGACGGCCGTGCGATTTGCCATTTATCCCCGCAACATCGAGCGTGCCAGCGGTGAAGAGGTGGACAAAGATGCCATTGAAACAATTCTCGCAAAGGCCGGTTATCTGCTCTTGAACGAAAGCCGTGCGGATTGGCGGACCGCGTTGGAACTTGCTGATGCTGTCGCAACCCGAGAATCGAACAACTCCATGGCCTACGCCATAAAGGCCGTCGCTCATCTCGTCGAGGTTGTATCCGGCGTCAGAGCGGTTCCGACGCAGGATGGAGAAGCGGCGTTTGCGGCGGCCAAGCGGGCTGTTGAGCTCCAAGAGCACAGCGACTTCGCCCATCATGCCAAGGCGATGGTTCACTTGTTTTACAAACGCGATCTTGATGCTGCGCGGCGTGAATGCGAGCGGGCGCTGGAACTCAACCCATACTATCCTTTTTCGATGGCGATCCTCGGATTAACGTTGATCTTTCTGGACGATGCGGAGAGGGGAACGCGGCTCTGTACGAAGGTCGTGGAAGCGAACCCGCGGTTGCCGAACAACCGCCGATTTATGCGCTCGATCTCCTATGGTCATTTTGTCGAGGAGCGCTACGACGATGCCATTTATTGGGCTCAACGCTCTGACCAACTTGCTGCAAATGTACCTCCTACCTTGCTCAGTTTAACCGCTGCAGCGAGCCATGCCGGAGAGTGTGAGCTTGCCGCGGCGACCGTCGACCGACTAATGGCAAGTGATCCCGATTTGACCAGCGCCGATCTGTGGCGGCTCCCTTTTCGAAAGGAAGCACATTGGTCGCGATTTATCGAAGGCCTGACAAAAGCAGGTCTGCCAGATTGATGTCGACTCGTCGGGGGGGCGGGGCTCGTGGGTTCAATCAGTCGTTCATCAACCCTCGCCATCGCGTGCTCCGTCTGGACGTGTTGCGTGAAAGAGAGTGAGCCGCGCCGGGATGTGAACGCCGTCAGTCTCGGTTCAGGCACTGAATTGCTTTTCGAGCAGATTATGGATTGTAGTGACGTCGGCGTCGCTCGCCCCAAGCTCGCGCACAATCGGACCCACGCCGCTCATCTAGGTCGCAAGACTTGCCAGGTCGACGGGGCGTTCGGGATAAACAAGATCAAGATCGACCTCATTCCCGTCAGCGCCTTTTTAGCCGGCCGCTTCAAGCAGTCCGGTGACCCGCCAGATGTCTTGAAAGGCCAGTGGACCAGGTGTATGTGGCGCGGGCCGATTGACTGGGCCAAGCACGTCCATGGCCAATTGCCGGGTCATGCCAAACCAGGGATTGTGTTGGGGGGCGGACCAGCAGAGCATGACAAGTCGACCACCGAGTTTGAGCGCCCGACCTATGTTGGCGAAAGCGGCGGTTGTATCGTCGAAAAACATCATCCCGAATCGTGAGATTGCAAGATCGAAGCGGCCTTGATCAAATTCGACGACTTGCGCATATGCGTGTTCGAAGGTGATATTCCTTACTCCTGCTGTAGTTGCGGTAGTCTGTGCCTGCTCGATGAATGTCTCAGAGATGTCTACGCCGTGAACCTTCCCTGCAGTACCGACAAGCTCAGCGGTTGCAAAGCTTGAGGGGCCGGGCTCGCACCCGATATCGAGAACAGTCTCGCCCGGCTGCAGCTCTGCGGCGTCCGTCAGGACGGCAGTCGTGTTTTCCAAGAGCGCATTCATATCGGGACCGCGCGCGGCCCACTTGACGCCGACTTCTTCTGTCTAAAACCGCGCCTGATCTTTATTCACGATAATAGGCATGCCACCCTCCGAACCTCACATTTTCGGAGTCTAGGATTTCGACGCAAACGCGAAATGGTAGAACGATTTTCCAACGGCGAACGCCAAATGCCAAAGCTGAACGCCAACGCTAGTGGCGGACTGTAGTGGCCAATGCGTTGACATGGGGGGTGAGCCAGTTCCAATTGAGCGTTGTCAACTGGAATGCAACATTGGCCAATTGCCCAATAACACAAGAAGAGTGAGACAGTCGTGCGCCATCAACATGAACTGGTGATCAACTTGCCACGCGAACGCGTTCTTGAAGTTTTCCTCGACGCCGATAACCGCGCGAAGTGGCAGCCGAGTCTCTTGACGATGGAGGCCATAAGAGGCGACGGGCATGAAGTCGGTGCACAGACCAAGCAACTCCACCGCATGGGAGGTCGCGAGCTTTGGATCACTGAAACCATCACGGTGAGTGATTATCCGGACAAGTTCTGCGCGACATACGAAGGGGGTGGAACCCACAACCTCATTGAGAATTATTTCTCTGAAGTTGGAGTGAACAAGACAAAATGGGTTCTCGTATCCGATTTCAGTCGATCCAACTTACTGATGAGAACTATGGCTAGCATTATGCCCGGCACGTTCAAAAAGCAGTCACTCACCTTTATGAAACTATTTAAGGAGTTCGCTGAACGCATACCCACGCAGTGATCCATTCGCTAGGCTCGTCGACACGCTGCAGGACCGATAGGTTGCAGTGGGACGTCGCAAACGATTGTTTTTTGTGGACCACGAGGCTGCCACGCGTTAGCTCGAATGATTGAGGTTGTGGGAGGACTAATCGTGACAGAGAGCTCCGGCCAGATCGATGTTTTCGTGGAGAACGAGGCGGGGTCTTCGATCAAGCGCACCTATGATCCCGAAACGGGGGAGGTTTGCGCGACGCAGTCAGTGTCAATGGCTTACCCCTTTGCCTACGGATTTGTTCCGAACACAATGAGTGGTGACGGTGATTGTGTCGACTGCTTTGTCGTCACAAACAGACGGTTAGAGAGTGGCGAGACGATCGCATGCGTGCCGGTCTACCTGCTTGAACAGATTGAGGATGGAGAGGTGGATCACAAAATTCTCTGCGTGCCGGCGGAACAAACCAGTACAATCGATGCTGTTCAGATTGACAAGATCAGATCATTTATTTCAAAGGTCTTTGCACACGTCCCAGGGAAGAATATGCAAGTCGGCTCGATTGAGAGCGTCAATTTCGCGTGGGAATACCTACATCATTGTAGCCGACTGCCAAAGGGGCGAGCTTAGTTCCGTTTCAATAGAGGTTGGCCTATCGTTCGTTACAAATGGCCACCTGCAATGGACTTCTAGGTCAGATCTGAACCAGTGACCGAAACGTGGACAACACTTCTTCAGAAAACTCTGGATCGTTGATATGCATGTCCAGCTCACGAATGCATGCAGTCGGTAGCAGATGCTTTAAAGTAGTGATAAAGGCTTGATCACAGTCGGGCTGATGCCACTGGCCAATTTTTTTGCCACTGAGATCTCGCGTTTCAAACTGGGTCATCTGACTGAAGCCGCGTTTTGGAATGAAGACTTTGAAGGGACCGGTCGCGCGTGATAGGCGCTCGGCAAAGAGTCTTCCAAGTTGACTGAACTCTGCTTGATTGGTCCGCATAAGAATAATTTCCTGATTGTACTGGTAGAACTCCCTTCCGTGATATTTTTCGGGCACGCGACCGACCCACCAATTCGTGAAATCTAGCCCACCCGGCACGACCACCTGCGGAATGCCCATGCGGGCGGCAGCCATGAGCCGACTATCACCGGCGCTGTAGACGCCGCCCGTAACATCATCGGCAAGCTCTGAGGTTGTCAGATCGATAACCCCTTGTAGGGCGCCGGCGCGCGCCAAGCTCTCCAATGCTTTTCCACCGGGGCCCGACGCGTGAAAATGTATGACTTCGGAATCGGAACACTCCAGTCCACGGGTCAGGCGATCAACCGTGGCTTGTAGATTGCCAAACGTCGAAATGCCGAACAGTGGACGCGTAGGCTGCGGTTGGTTGCGTTGGTCGAGATAAGACCGCCCCATGGCAGCAATGGCGTGACTCGCATTTAGGATGACAGCCTTGGTGATGCGGTTGAGCGAAACGTCACCAATTGTTGGAAACATAGCGATGTCGCTTTGCGCAACGTACCACTCGACCGCCGCGGTCGCAGCGACGGGAGTTACCATCACTTTGGGCACAAGGATGGGAAGGCCACGCATGATACCACAGGCCATTGTAGAGCCGTTTGCTCCGCCCACACCGATTGCACCGGCCAATGAGCCCTCAGCAAGTGATCGCTGGAGCAAGGTCCGGCCT
>JBPCWA010000656.1:0-3013 GCA_051009975.1 Hyphomicrobiaceae bacterium | reverse complement strand
ACTGTTTGGTTGCTTTGATCAGGGTGCGCCATCAACAGTTCAATGTGAGGTAGGCAATTGATCAGTCTGCAAGCAACTTGAACTGCCGTCCGAACTGTCGCAGCATAGGGGCGAGTGTGGACGGGTGTTTGCACATTTGCGAGATCGGGTCACGCCTTTGAGGTTGCCCTGTCGGTGACTTTGGATTTCGGCCGTGGCTTCGCCAGAGTAAGGCGGTCTCACTAGGTTATACAACCCTCGAGGAGGTCGGTGGCGATGAACGTTGCACAGGTCTTAAAGGATAAGGGGCGGTCAGTCGTGATTGATCGTGCTGACACCACAATAGGAGACATTGTACGCGATTTAGCGCGCGAGAGAATCGGTGCGATTGTGATTGTAGAAAGAGATAACCGTGTCATCGGCATTGTTTCGGAACGGGACGTAATGCAAGCGATTGCGACTATGGGAGCAGCGTGTCTCGATCGTCCCGTATCTGAAATCATGACTAGAAATGTCGTGACTTGCGTTGAACAAGATACTCTCAATGACCTCATGGGCAAAATGACAGAGGGGCGTTTTCGGCACATTCCGGTAGTGGACGATGAGCGAATAGTCGGAATAGTTTCCATCGGAGACGTGGTCAAGCATCATATAGCTGAGGTTGAGATGGAGGCCCATGCTCTCAAGAGCTACGTAGCAGGATAATTTGCTCTGCTCCGAAATTTATTTAGGTTGACCGCTGGATATAACCGTGGGGCGCGGGATCGGCGGAGCCTTGTCCAGGTCGTCATGGACGTCGCTTAGTACCCGTTTTGTTGCTTGCGCACCACGTTCGATCATTTCCTCTGCGCGATGAAATTCAAATAGCCCAAATCCTGAGAGTCTTGGGGTTATCATAACGTCTGGTGGATCTCCTGCCAGACGCGACCTTGCAATTCTATCGTGAACAATGTTGAAGGCATCGACCATAACAGTGGAGATGCTGGGTGCCGTTTCGTTATCTGCATTGCTTCGACCGAAGAGTTGTCGTTTGAGCAACTTGCGCGCGCCCCAGCCATTGCCTTTGTGTATCGCTGGAGCATCACTCGACTCCGGTGCTTGATTGTGTGCTTCGATGTCGGCTAGCACGGTTCCCAACCCGAATAAGTCGGCGTTCAGATTGATGGCTATGACGTACTGCGCACCCATCGCTCGGCAGACTGTTACTGGAATTGGGTTAACTAGGGCGCCGTCGAACAACCAGCGGCCATCAAAGCGAACCGGTTTGAAGACGCCCGGGATCGCATAGGAGGCCCTGAGCGCATCCACTATCGATCCTCGGGATAGCCAAACCTCGTGACCTGTTCCAATTTCAGTTGCTACAGCAGTGAATGGCGTATCGAGTTCCTCGATCAGCTGCTCACCCAATGCTGCTTCTAGTGTTTGGCCAAGGCGGTGACCGTTGATTAACCCTGAGCCGGATAAATTGATGTCAAAATAACCAAAGATCGTTCGCCTTGTGAGGCACGCGGCAAAGTGCTCGAGCTCGTCGAGCTTGCCCGCTGTATAACAGCCGCCAACGACAGCGCCAATTGATGTTCCTGCAATATAGTCTGGTCGTATTCCCGCATCAATCAATGCGCGCAGAACACCTATGTGTGCCCATCCGCGAGCAGCACCACCACCAAATGCAACCCCTATTTTGGCTGCTGCCATGAGCCCCTTCCGTCGGTGCCACACTCCACTCGCAAAGTTACCCACGTGCGATGGAGCCCCAATCTGTGCGCGCGACTCACAATGGATTATCTCAGATTTTGTGTCGATTGGGTCAAGTTTCTCGTCTACGCCAGCAATCTTTTGTGTGCGCTATGCAACTTATTTGAGGCGGGGGAGATCAAAGACCAGCTGCGCTCCCAACGCGCGAGGTCCAGACGCTGATGTGAGCTTTTCAATTCTGCGATAAAAGCAGGTCGACCGTCCGGTGTGGCATGCAACACCCGGTCCCGCCACGGACGCGCGCACCCATATAACGTCTTGATCGCAGTCCGTCCGGATTTCTTCAACCGAAAGAAAGTTTCCGCTAGCCTCCCCTTTGCGCCATAGCCTTTTTCTTGATCGACTCCAGAAATGGACTTGATTTGTGGATAGTGTCCGACAGAGTGCGCATTCGTTCATCCAAGCAAACATCAACACGGCATTGGTTGCATGGTCTGTGACTATTACCGGGATGAGACCGTCAGATGAAAATCTTGGTTGGAAGAATAGGCTTTCTTCAATGTCCTCTTGAGCCGTGGGAGGAGTTGACAGACTTTTTGAGGCTGATGTCGCATTTGAGTCAGATGTCATAGTCGTGTGACGCTAGGTTCGAGTGATAAAACGGTTTGACCTTATGGTGTTTGATCAGCCGGTGCGGATTTGATGTGATCGCTCACGAACGATCGCACAACATGAGGAACCGTTGGCGAATGTTGTCATCACCTTCAAATTGGCCCAAAAATCGGGTAGTAGTCGTCGTGATTCCGGACTGGCGGATTCCACGAAAAGAAATGCAGTGATGCTCGGCCTCGATGAGAATTGCAACGCCGCGCGGACGCAGGTTGCGCTCAATAGTTTCGGCAACTTGGTGCGTCAAGGCTTCTTGGGTTTGCAGTCTGCGGGCAAATGTATCAACAACGCGAGCGAGTCGCGACAATCCGACATAGAGACGATCCGGAAGGTAGGCGACGCTGGCGCGGCCCTCAAATGGAGTCATATGATGTTCACAGAAGCTTTGAACGCGAATTCCTGAGAGCATCACCATATCATCGTATCCACGAGACAAATCATCATCTTCTGTGGCGAGCCAGTGATCTGGATCCTCCAGGTAACCTTTAAAGTACTCCTGATATGCTTGCACCACACGCGTTGGTGTTTGTCGAAGACCAGGACGGTTGGGATCTTCACCGGTCCAGGCGATAAGAGTGCGTACTGCAGCCTCTGCATCGGCTCGCGTCGGGCGCGAAACGTGATTGGAAGCCGGATGCGGACTGGGTCGAGATTGTGTCATATTGATGCT
>JBPCWA010000655.1:0-7687 GCA_051009975.1 Hyphomicrobiaceae bacterium | reverse complement strand
CTGGGGAAAAATTGGCTCGCTCCTCGAGAAAGATTCTAATTTCATCCTCCCAGTCAATGTCATCGTAGGCGAATGTTACAAGACCAAGTTCTTCGGCACTGGTTGCGTTCAACGGCGCGCCTATTCGCTCTCGTGCAGCCTCAATTGCATCGGGCGCACCAAGGAACCGTGTCGCTATCCGGCTCAGATCATTTGACATGGGGTATCGGCCGAAATTACCGCAGCTGAGAACCAATTTTGCGGGCGGTTTTTCGTCTTCCTCGAACTGGCCGTCAAGCATATAACTTCGGTCTGCGGCCAGGGCGATTTCGGCGAGCAGTCCGGCAAAGCACGAACCTGGTTCGATGAGTGCCACCAGTGTTCGCGACGTCATGTCAATCCGCTTAAAGACACGCTTCCAAAGCAGACGGATTTCGTTGCCCAACCAATTGTCAGCGTGAGCGATCAATAGGGCTTCATGGGCAAGTACCAATTCATTCTCACCGCGCGTCCGCAATATGATCGTACCGATTTCCGGCTCATTCATCCGAAGCTGTAGTATCGCATCGTCAAGCTCTCGCGCGGCACGTATAAGCCATGAGTTGGCGCCCTCATCGATCAATTCTTGAAATCGGCTGGGGGCCCGGGAAAGAGGACCATCGATCGTCAGGCATGCGACACGACGTACCCTATCAATATTGACGCCAACTGATTCATAGGTGATGCGATCGGGAGCGATGGTCCGTGAAAGAGGTATCAAGGCAACGCCTTGATCCGTGTTGGGTCGCGAGGACGAGCGGGCAAAAGCTTTCGCGCGAGCCCCAACGGTTGCTTCAAACTGCGAATTTGCCACAACATCGTCAACGAGGTTCCACTCTTTTGCGCGTTGCCCCTTGATACCTTCCTCTATCGTGCAAAAAACGTCAGCCCGGTCGCGCCTCACTTTCCGCTTATCCGTAACGCGCGTCAGTCCTCCCGTACCAGGCAAAACTGCCAGCAGTGGTGCTTCAGGAAGGGCCACCGAAGTGCTGCCATCGTCGGTAAGTACGATATGTTCGGTTGCCAGCGCCAACTCGTATCCGCCGCCTGCGCAGGCGCCGCTGACAGCAGCCAAGTACGTCTGTCCTGAATGCGCGCTCGCATCTTCAATGTCGTTTCGAGTCTCGTTTGTAAATTTGCAGAAATTCACCTTGTGAATGTGTGAGGCACTGGCGAGCATGCGAATGTTGGCGCCTGCGCAAAACACACGGTCCTTGCCGGACTGGATGATGACGGCTTTGACGCCGGGATGCTCAAATCGCAGCCGCTGTACCGCATCCGCTAGCTCAATATCGACGCCCAAATCGTATGAATTCAATTTTAGTTCGTATCCCGCGAACAGCCCGGCTCCTGGATCGACGTCCATGACTAGACGTGCCACATCCCCCTCGACCTCAATGCGCCAATGGCGGTACTTAGCAGGGTGTGTTTGGCAGTCGATCCGTTCCATTCTGTAGTCTCCCCGGTCAAATTGCCGGCCGTTTGCATTCCTACGCTATATGCATTGAATGGCAAGCTGAGCGACAACGGTATGTGCTTTAAAATGCATATATTGCTGCAAATCGAGCCAAAAAAACCAAGAGCTGCGCGAGTATTGATAATATAGTGCCTTAAATGGGTCTCTGTCATGCAGTCCCAGGTAATCCCTGCTGTCGCCAGACCTTCATATTTTTCGCGGCGCTTAACGCCATTGCTCATTACGACACATGCTAATTGGTTGTAGCCTCTACACGTTGCAGACGCTCGATAAAGCTGCTGACAACGGCTAACGTGAACTCGGGCCGTTCGACGTGGGGCGCGTGCCCGCAGCTCTGTAAAATCTGGACGTCAACGGGCGCGTAGGACTCTGCCACAACGGCCTCTGCTTGAGCGACTGATCCGTAGGGGTCGGCATCGCCTTGGATAAAGAGAATTGGAACGCGGACGAACCCGATTGCGTCCCGTACGTCCCAGTTCACAAACCGTGGGTCGAGCCAAGTTTCGCTCCAGCCGAGAAACGCACAGTCGACGTTGGTCCCGTGATAGCGGATCAATTTCTGACGTAGGTCACCTTCGCGATAGGACTGGCAAATATTGGCTATGGATGCGCGAGCACACTCCTCCGCGAAGAAGTGCGGGGCTACAAGGATTAATCCACGCACGCGATGGTCTTGCCGCATGCTGGGATAGAGACCAGCGATCGTTCCCCCGTCACTATGTCCGAAAAGCACACATCTGTGAATATTGATGGCGTCGATCAAGCGAGGGAGAATCTCCTGCGCTTCTCGTTCCATGTAGTCGATCGGTCGAGGAAGTTTACAGGCGTCAGAATTGCCGTAGCCCTGCCGAGAATACGCAAACACGCCGCAACCGGTTGCTGACACCAATCTGCGCGGAAAGTCGCGCCACATCTCCAGGCAACCGAGACCTTCGTGTAGCAAGATGATTGTCATTGCTTCCCCGGGTGGCGGGCCAAAGCAACCTGCTTCGATCTTAACGTCAGCTAGTTTGAGATGGTCTATCTTACCATCGTGCCAGATCGATTTGGTCATGGACTGGTCAATTGCGCAGCTTGTAGCGTTGGATCTTCCCGGTGGCGGTTTTGGGTAGCTCTGCGACGAATTCAATCCAGCGCGGATATTTCCACTGACCGATCATAGACTTGACGTGTTCCTTAAGGGTGTTGAAGAGGTGAGTTTCGTCAAAGCTTTGTCCACCACTGCCTCCACCAAGGTCATTCATATCTGGTACCAGTATGACGAACGCTTTGGGCTTTGTTAGCCCATCGGCATCGCTCTGCGGCACGACAGCTGCCTCGAGAACGGCCTCGTGCGTGATGAGTGCTGACTCGACTTCGAAAGGCGAGACCCAAATACCACTGACCTTGAACATGTCATCAGTTCTACCTCTGTAGATGTGGCGTCCATCTGCACGGCGAGTGTATTTGTCGCCGGTTCGTGTCCATTGGCCCAAAAAAGTCCGACGGCTCTTGTCGCGTTGGTTCCAGTAGCCGGCCGCCGCGGTATTGCCGCGAACCAGCAGTTCGCCCACCTCTTCGTCTTGAACATCATCGTCGGTTTCATTGACCAACCTGACGTCATAACCGGGCACGGCCATCCCTGAGGTGCCATATTCAACATCTCCAGGAGTGTTGGAAAGAAAGATGTGCAACATTTCAGTTGAGCCAACACCATCGAGAATGTCGACATTGGTTAAAGATTTCCATCGTTCCCCGATATCCTTAGGGAGCGCCTCGCCGGCAGAAACGCAAAGGCGCAAGTTATGGTTTTCAGACGACAAGCCTTCGGCGTCCGCGAGCATGGCAGCAAATAGGGTCGGTACGCCAAAAAAAATCGTCGGCCTATGTTCTGAAAGTATAGTGGATATGCTTTGCGGTGTCGGCCTGCCAGGAAAGAGGATAGTGGTCGCGCCCACGGCCATGGGGAAAGTCATCGCATTCCCGAGGCCGTATGCGAAGAAAAGCTTCGCAGCAGAAAAAACGATATCGTCCTCGCGGATGCCCAAAACTTGGCGACCAAAGGTTTCGTGGCTTTCGCGCAAGCTCGAGTGGACGTGCATGACGCCCTTCGGCATACCTGTCGATCCCGATGAATAAAGCCAAAAGGCGGTCTCGTCGGGACTCACGTCAACCGGGACGCCGTCTGTGCACGTTGCAAAAGCGGGTTCGAATTCTGCTTGCCCGTCAACGGTTCCACCAACGACGAAGACATGCTCCAGTGTGGCATGGTCGCAGAGCAAAGGCGCAATGGTTGGATAGAGTTCGACGGAGACAAAGAGCACGCGTGCGCGGCAATCTGCCAGGATATAACTGTATTGCTGGGTTGAAAGAAGCGTATTCAGGCAGACGGGTATTATTCCGGCCTTTAGACTTCCCCAAAAAATGATGGGAAACTCCAATCTATCGAGAATGAGCAGTGCTACGCGGTTCTCCCGCGAAATACCAATCCGTTTATAGAAGGTAACCATTCTATCGCTATGGCTCTTAAGTTCGCCGTAGCTGAGTTTGCGCCCATCCTGAAGAAAAGCGACCTTGTCAGAGCGTCCTTCATCGCTGTGCCGATCGACGAAATACTCTGTGGCCTCTGAGGCGTTGGTTGTCTCCCGTATCGTCATTGTTCCTCCCGCGCGCCGCCATCAACCTTATGAGCACGTCGACCAATGGATTTCGGACGATTGCGCTGATGTGATCAGACACTGGTAGCGCTTAGAAATCAACGAGCATTTGATGCGCTCCGACCCGCCATCCGAGTGCTCTTGTTGCAGTATCTGACCAGTGCTAGTAAAGCCAAGTCAGCTCTGTCGAAATTTGAGGCGGGCCTCCTTAATCCGGTGCCGATCTGAAGTTGAACCGGGCCGGTATGTTTTAGGGCATACTACAGGCTACTGTTGGCGCGGGCCGACGTTGAGATCCGATATGGCGATCCGACATAGCAGGTAGAGTGAGGGTTTGCCAAAATTTGCCGAGGGAGGCACTTGCCCTGTTCACACGACAATATTTAGTCGACAAGATTGACCGACATTGTTCGTCTAAAAGTGTTCGGATCAGAACGCTGCGGCGACGATGTTCTGGTGACCTGATAAGCGTATGAATGACAAGTGACAGAGGGGGACCATGCCACACATCCAGCCGGTTATTTTATCGGGAGGCGCAGGAACGCGATTGTGGCCGCTTTCGAGGTCACTTTATCCCAAGCAGTTCATTCGGTTTTATAGTGGGGACGAGGCAAGCCTTCTTGGAGCTACGCTCCAACGTCTGCCATCGTCCGACGATTATGCTCCCCCGATAATTCTGTGTAACAATGATCATCGGTTCCTTGTTCGTGCAGAACTTGAACAAGCAGGTATAGAGGCCAAGGCGATTGTTCTTGAACCGGTGGCACGAAATACCGCGGCGCCGATTGCTGTGGCAGCACTGATGGCTCTTGCCGATGATCCCGAAGCAGTGATTGTCGTGATGCCTTCGGACCACAAGATTGACAACAGCGCAGAATTTCTCTCGGCAGTTGAGCGGGCCACGCGGGTTGCCGAAACCGGAAGGCTTGTGTTGTTCGGTATCACGCCGAGCGAAGCCCACACAGGCTACGGCTATATTCGGCGGGGTGGTGCGCTAGGCCACTTTGAGGGGGTCTTTGACGTAGATGCGTTCTTTGAAAAGCCGGAAATGTCAGTAGCAGCCGAGTACGTTGACGCCGGTGACTACCTCTGGAACAGCGGGATTTTTGTCCTCAACGCGCAGACGTTGGTCGATGAAATGGCGCAGCTGGCCCCTGACACGCTGAAAGCTGCGCGGGATGCGCTCGATGGAGCGAACAGCGACCTGGAATTCTTGCGCCTGGACAGTTCTGCGTTTTCCACAGCACCCAAAATCTCGATTGACTACGCGGTGATGGAAAAGACCAAGGCCGCGGCTCTCCTTGCGCCACGCTTCGATTGGAGTGACGTAGGCTCATGGGACGCACTCTGGAATAACGCGCAACATGATGCAGAAGGAAATTTTGTCCGCGGTGAAGCGTTTATGCAGGAATCTTCAGGTTGCTATGTCCACTCGGAACGGGCACTCGTAGCGGGCGTTGGTCTTCGTGATCTTGTGATTGTCGAGACGCCCGACGCTTTGCTGGTGGCTGACAAGGCCCGCTCGCAGGACGTGGGAAAAATTGTCCAAGATCTTCGTTCGTCAGGCCGCGTTGAGCAAGAGCAGCACCTGCGCAACCACAGACCATGGGGGTATTTTGAGACGCTGTCTATCGCACCGCGATTTCAGGTCAAAAAACTGCATGTCAAACCCGGCGCCAAACTCTCAATGCAAATGCACCACCATCGCTCTGAGCATTGGATCGTTGTGAAAGGAACTGCACGAGCAACAATTGGTGATCGCGAACAATTGGTGCGCGAGAGTGAGAGCATCTACATCACTGCAACGCAGTGGCACAGGTTGGAAAATCCGGGTCTTGTGCCACTTGAAATCATCGAGATACAAATCGGGACTTACCTCGGTGAAGACGACATTGTTCGTTCGGAAGACGTCTATAATCGTGGACCCGACGAGACCAAATGAAGTGGTACGGGCGATGGCGCAGCGCGCAGTCGATCAATGTCCAGCGGCATGGATCGAAATGCGATAGCGGCAGATGGCGTGCTGGCGGGCAATTGCAACTTGGTGAGGGGGGAATTGACAGTTGATCGCGGTCAACCCGTCAGGAGATATCTCGAGCTTAGGCAATGTGTAGAAAGGGACTGCGATGTGTCGGAACATCAAAAGACTCTATAATTTTGAACCACCAGCAACTGATGTCGAAATCAGAGAAGCAGCGCAGCAATTTGTCCGCAAGGTTAGTGGATTTGCACGTCCTTCCCGGACCAACGAAGTAGCATTCGCTGCGGCCATCGACGACGTTTCTCTGGCGGTGAGAAAGCTACTGGCATCGCTCGTTACTTCATCAGCGCCACGAGATCGCGATAGAGAAGCGCAAAAAGCTGAGTCAAGAAACTATTCGCGATTTTCAGAGCCCCGATGACAGTACCTTTCCGCGGAGGCATGGATCGTTCACTCGTCGAGGTTTCGAGCAACCCGCATGCCCATTTCGCGACTTCGCAGACTGGCAGAAAGATAGTAGCGCGCGGATGAGCGCGCAAATCGAGCGCCTCGGTTGAAGGAGCCACCACGGGCAACTCTTCGGGTGCAGCGGGTGCCCCGGTTCGGAACCAAGCGTGCTGAACCGTCAATTGGGGCTCCTTCGTAAGAATTTGCCCAACAATCCGCGACCCATTCCCAGACGTTGCCATGCACGTCGTAGAGACCAAAGGCATTCGGTTGATAGCTGCCGACGAGCTGGGTTTGTGCGCGCAGTATTCCCTTGGGACCGTCGTTGTAGCTCCGCCGACCGTCGAAATTCGCCTGATAGGTCGTGATCGTATCGCCAGTGGAGAACAGCGTAGTAGACCCTGACCGTGCGACGTACTCCCATTCGGCCTCTGACAACAGACGATACGGCTCGCCGGTCCGGTGTTTCAGCCAAGAAATGTATGTGATGGCGTCTTTCCAGTTTATGCGAATGACTGGACGCTTTCCTCGGCCCCATCCTTCGTCGGGGGGCTTGTATGCCGCGCAACCACCGTCGCTATAACAAGATTCCCACTCATCAAAAGTGACCTCAAATCGACCCACTGCAAACGGTTTTGGGATGATAATATCGCGAGAGGGGCGCTGGTTGCGATCGCTAAACCGTGTGTTGAGCGATCCCATTCGAAAGTTCCCTGCCGGAATCCGGACCATTTCGGGGCATGATGGACAATCCCTAAACAGGTCCGTTCTGGATTGTGCCGTCGCGAGGTTGATGGGTTGGTTTGACTCCAGTTCGAGCGAATTCGTAACGCTGAGGGAACCCGTTGTTCGGTTCGGAATGGTTGTCGTCGATTTTGTGGTCCCATGACCAGCCGGAAAATAGTCTTCGTAGACCGACGACGAAAGCCACGGCCTTTGGCGGTCAGCTGTCGCTTTTGACACGGTGCGGCCGACGCGCTTTATGATCTGCTCAATAGTCAGGCCGGGCGTTGCAAAATAGTGTGCGAGTGCTCGCGTGAACGGGCTATTGTCGCCGTCGCCGTCGACTGCTACGTCTCCGGGTGCTGTTGCGAAGAGAACATATGAGCCTTTCGGTGCGTCTAGTCG
>JBPCWA010000654.1:0-6994 GCA_051009975.1 Hyphomicrobiaceae bacterium | reverse complement strand
TAAAGCTGACATTGTCGAGGTTCATGTGGAAACTCCGATTGCGATTATGCGTTAGCGCAGCTTCACGGTATCGCCTTATGTCGCCGTTTCGTAGTATAAAATGAGATTACTAGCCAGCGGATAGGAGTTGTCAGAGACAAACGATGTTGCATTCGGTGAGGAACGGGAGCAACTCTGACCGGAAGGAGCTCATGCCTTAAGGAGCTCATGCCTTAAGGAGCCCGTGTCTCTAGGAGCTCATGTCTTAAGGATCGCATGTCTTACGGAACGCATGCCTTAAGGAACTCATGCCTTAAGGAACTCATGTCCGAAGGAACCTAAGGCGGAGTGGGCTCAGATCGAAAAGAGCTAGAGTTGGAAGGGGCTGGGGCCGGCATCTGCGAACTGATGAGACTGAAGCCGGGTGACACGGACATCGAGAGACAGTGAAACCGAAGTCACAGATCGAATCGCGAGGATCAATTCCATGTCATTGCGGTCGAACGGCCACTTTGGTTTGCCGATACCAACTACTAATTGAGGCCAATGACACCGAATGAGCAGCAAAGCAAACGGCGGGGAACACATCATCCGCAATCTCATCGCCAATGGAGTTGATACGGTTTTCGGCCTCCCGGGGGTGCAAACATATCCCGTTTTCGATGCATTGGCCCGCAACACCAGCAAAATACGCACCGTATCGGCTCGCCACGAACAAGCAACGGCGTACATGGCACTCGGTTACGCAAAATCCACTGGGAGACCATCTGCATATTCTGTGGTACCAGGCCCCGGCGTACTAAACACCGGCGCCGCACTCTGTACAGCGTATGGTGTCAACGCGCCGATAATGTGCATCACCGGTCAAGTGCCTTCCGAGTTTCTCGGTCGTGAGCGCGGGCACCTTCATGAGTTGCCTGATCAACAAGGACTTCTCGAGACTTTCATCAAAGCCGCCTATCGAATCGAACACCCCCAGGCGACCAATCAAGTTATGGAAAGGGCGTGGCGAACGATGGTGTCCGGTCGACCCGGGCCGGTGTCTGTCGAAATGTGCTGGGACGTGATGGCCACTTCGGCTGAACAACCGCCGCCTACCCCTGTCGGTCGTCTATCGAATCCGACAATTGACGACTCTGCGATCCAGGCTGCCGCAAAGTTCATTGCCCGCGCAAAGAGACCGATGATTATGGTCGGCGGAGGCGCGCAACACGCCGGGAAGGGAGTGATCCGATTGGCAGAGCGGCTCAGTTGCCCCGTCGTCTGTCATCGTGGCGGCAAGGGCGTCATTCCAGGTGATCATCCACTCGCGATCGATTGTGCGTCGGCCTACCAACTGTGGGCGGACACTGACCTTCTCATTGGCGTCGGCAGTCGTTTGGAACTGCAGTATATGCGTTGGTTTGGGATGCAACGACTGGTAGATCGCCCACAGCCCCCCCCCCATGTTATTCGGATAGACATTGACGCGGCAGAAATGCGTCGTCTTAAACCGCACGTTCCGATCGTGGCCGACGCTTACGAGGGCGTAAATGCGCTCGTTTCAGCGCTCGCAGCCGATCAACCTGCCAGCAACGGTGTCGCCCGGATCGCTGCTGCACAAAACGACATGCGTGAGGCGATCAACGCCGTCCAACCGCAATTGGCTTATCTCGATGTTATTCGCGACGTACTGCCCCGAGACGGCTTCTTCGTGGACGATCTGTGCCAGGTCGCCTACACAGGATACTTCGGCTGGAAGTCCTACAAACCTCGGACGTACGTGACGTGCGGCTACCAGGGCACGTTGGGGTATGGGTACCCGACAGCGCTTGGTGTGAAAGTCGCCAACCCTGATAAGCCGGTAGTTTCCGTTCTTGGCGATGGTGGTTTCATGTTCGCCGTTCAGGAACTGGCGACGGCTGTCCAGGAAGAGATAGGCGTCGTCGCACTTGTCTTCAACAACACTTCTTACGGCAATGTAAGGCGCGATCAAAAGCGCCTTTTCAACGATCGGATAATTGCCACTGAGCTGCGCAATCCTGATTTTGCATCTCTAAGCGAGAGCTTCGGCGCCAAAGCGTATCGCGCGGACAGCCCGGAAACCTTAAGGCCCGCGCTTAAGGAGGCGATCGCCAACGATAAGCCTGCCTTGATCGAAGTTATCGTGGATCCGGATAGCGAAGCAAGTCCCTGGGAATTACTCATCCGAACTTCGGCTTCCTAGGTTTGCCCTCACGAATCATCTTCGCGCAGTGACCAACCCCAGACAACCGCGCCTCTAGGTCGCGGCAGGAGAAATCGGTACATGACCAAATTTACGGCATTGATCGCCGGGGCGACAGGCGCAGCAGCAGCTCGCCTGGTCGACATCCTGTTGGAGGACGACAATTGGTCGGTAATCGGATTGTGTAGAAATCCGCCTGACGTGCGGAACTCACGTCTGCGATACATCTCGGTAAATCTGCTTGACGCAGCAGCCGTTCGCAACAAGCTCGCCGGAGAGCGCAATATTTCGCACCTCTTCTACACCTCTCGAGCACCTTTCAAGGAAGGTGGTGTCGAAGATGTGGATGGCAACATAGCTATGCTGCGCAATGCACTAGACGCGGTGGAGTTGGCATCGACCTGTCTGCAGCACGTCCACCTCGTTGAAGGCGCGAAATGGTACGGTATCCATCTCGGCCCCGGTCCAGCCCCGGCACGAGAAGATGCTCCTCGGCACATACCGCCAAACTTTTACTACGACCAACAGGACTTCCTCGCGGAACGTCAATCCGGCAGTGATTGGACCTGGTCGGCATGCCGCCCCAACATCATTTACGATTTCGCCCCGGATCGTGCTCGCAACATAGTCTCCGTTTTGGGCGTTTGGGCGGCAATGCACAAAGAGCTAGGTTTACCGCTCGACTTTCCGGGGTCTGCGGCGACATACCAAGCCCTCTACGACATGACAGATGCAAGACATCTTGCTCGCGCCATGAAATGGATGGCAACCAGTGACCAAGCCCACAATGAGGCATTTAATGTTACGGATGGCGACGTCTTTCGCTGGCATGCTATGTGGAAACGGCTAGCTAATCATTTCAACATTGAAGTCGGAACAGTTCGCCAACTCTCGGTAGGCCATTGGATGGCCGACAAGCAACCCTTATGGGATCGGATCGTCGCGCGACACGGACTTGTACAACCGGACATGGCAAAGCTTGCGCCATGGGAGTTCCTTGATTTTATTCTGGCGCAGAATTTTGACGTCTTCTCGATCATGACGAAAATTCGTGTCGCAGGATTTCACGACACGATACGTACTGAGGACCAGCTTCTGAACCACCTTAAACGCTACCAGGAAGCCAAGTTGATCCCGCAATAGTGTCTCTCCTCCTACCCCGATCGAGGAAAGCCTGCACGACGACGTCTATGCCGCGTCATGGAAAATCAAACCCATGGTGTAGCGCACCCCCTGCCGAATCCGGCTCACACCGTGGCGCATTTTTACCCGATAGGTCCCGCGGTTGCCGATGACAGGCCGACTGTTGCAGGCGAAGACAACGGCTTGCCCTTGCCTCAGAGCTATGACTTCAGCGCGAGATTGCATGCGTGGGCGTTGTTCTGTGACAACAAATTCGCCTCCCTCAAAATCCTGACCTGGTTCCGAGAGCAGAATTGCGATCTGCAACGGAAACGCGTGATCTCCGTAAAGATCCTGATGCAAGCAGTTGTAGTCGCCGACGCCGTACTTCAATAAGAGCGGTGTAGGCCGCAACTGCCCTGCCTCGTGGCAGCGTTCCAGATAGTCTGCCAAGGTTGGTGGGTACATTTGCTCATTGCCCAACGCGGCTTGCCAAATGTTCGCAAGCTTGGCAAGGCGGGGATAAAATCCATTGCGAAGCCCCCCGACAAACGCAGGCAATGGGTAGTCCCAATACTTGTATTCTCCACGACCAAAACCGTGCTTCTGCATAACTATGTGTTTGCGAAAAGCTTTATTGGACATGAACCCAGCTGCCACTACCTCGCATTCGGTCGGCGTGAGCACTGGTCCGATTGTCGCAGCACCAAACGCATCGAGGTCGGATGAGATTTGACCCCAGTCGAGCGCTCGGATGCGCACGTCAAAAGATTTGGAAGTCGGTGTTCTCTGGCGCCTCATCCAACTCTCCAGAAGTACTCCAGTCTATAAGGCCATGCTCCAAAGCATCAACCGGCCCCAACGTACCCTCCTTAGCTTCTTCGGAGCCACCCGTTTCATGAGGCTGACTTTTCGAACTCCCGTGGGTCTCCTTGTCAAGGTTGGCCAGAGGAGACAAAACAGTATAGATCCTTCGGCCCACCTCAAAACATCAAAAGACCAGAACAATGACCATCAAGCTCTACGATCTGACCGATGCGACACGAACAATTTTCTTCAGCCCTTACTGTTGGCGCACACGCATGGCGCTCGCTCATAAGGCGCTGTCATTTGAAAGCATTCCTTGGCACTTCACCGATGCAGCTGAAATCGAGCACTCTGGTCAAAAGCGTGTGCCTGTGATCGTCGATGACGGCAATTGGGTCCACGACAGTCATGCAATCGCTCTTTATCTCGACAGGGCTTATCCCGATCGACCAATGCTAATGAAAGACTCAGCTGCCATTGCACAGGCTGAATTTGTCAACGCCTGGTGCCTAAGCAGTATTTTCCCGGCTCTCCGCCCAATTGCTGTTCATCCGGTTTTCAAGATCATACACGAAAAGGACAAAAGTTATTTTCGCAGCAGCCGCGAAGCAATGATGGGCACAACGTTGGAAGAAACCTCGACGGACCCGATCGCGGAGAAGCACAACCTCGCGACAGCTTTGCAGCCGGCCGAGAAAATGCTGGCCAACCACTCTTATTTCGGCGGCGGGTCGCCAGATTATGCCGACTATGTTCTATTCGGCACCCTAATGTGGCCTTACCAAGTGACTGGAGATGCGCCAATCGATCCAAATAGCCATGTAGGCGCGTGGTTCGAAAGCCTTTTGCATCAATTTAGTGGATTGGCGCGAAACGCGCCTCGCGCGATGCGGAGTTGATACCGCCAGTTGCAACTTAACTTCCCGTTAGATTGCGGGGGTTATCCGCGTGGCGGGTCCTGCTTTTCGCGTAGAAACTTCGTCCACGCAGCGAATATGGGAAACGTCATCGACGCATTGCCGTCAATGTTGTCAAGCAAATGCAGTCGTGAAACTGAGTTTGGTCCGCAAGCGATGCTAAAAGCGCGAGAAACTAATCCGATCGTTTGTGGGCTGCGTAGTGTCGACAAGGGTCGCGGAAATGTATTGCCGAGAAATGGTGCCCGACAGATGCCCGAACACCAAATTCTTCACGACTGGCCTTCTTCACCTATGCCCATGGCCTTGCGATTGTCACTCTTAATGCCGCCTTTAGACGACGTGACCTGACCCAAACCATGCTCCTGCCGCACTCGTCCGACCAGCAACAATGTTGTAAAAACTTGGCACGCAAGTGCACAACAGGTCATGCAGCGCGAGGGCACTCAATAATCGAACAAGTGGCGAGTCCGGACTCGCTTTAACCAGCTAACTGACTGAGGTTGCCACATGACGCGCTTGGCCAAATCAATCGCTGCTGTGACCCCCCACTACGACGTCGTCATCGTTGGATCAGGTTATGGCGGTGCAATCTCGGCCTCACGGCTGGCGCGGGCAGGCAAACGGGTGGCGGTATTGGAGCGTGGTCGCGAGTTTGTCACTGGAGAATTTCCAACACGCTTTCCCGAAATGCGTGGTGAAATGCGGGTGACTGGTCGACGAATGCGCCTTGGTTCGGAAACCGGGCTCTACGATGTCCGCCTCGGGGACGACATGCACGTGCTTGTGGGATGTGGCCTCGGTGGTGGATCGTTGGTCAACGCCGGCGTCGCTCTGCGGCCGAACGATCGCGTCTTTTCCGATCCTGTATGGCCCGGCCAAATCGTCCAAGACGGCCTTTTGGATGAGGGCTTTCGGAGGGCGCGTGCTTGGCTCGCTCCGATGTCCGATCCCATCGCCCAACAACAGACCAAATTTCAATCCCTCCGCAAGGCCAGCGAAGGAATGTCAGGACGCACGATCGCGCCAGAAGTTGTCGTGAGTTTTGAGGACCGAATAAGCGCGGGCGGCATTTCACAGCCGGCATGCACCCGTTGCGGCGACTGCTGCGCCGGGTGTAATGTGGGAGCCAAGAACACAGTCGCGCTAACATACTTGCCCGACGCGGTGCGTCACGGTGCAGAACTGTTCACACATGCCAAAGCGTCCCACGTCGCAAAGATCGCGGACGGACGCTGGAACGTTCACTTCGACGTGGTCGACAAAGAGGCCGCCACTCAGCTTCAATCGCGCAGCATCTCAGCTGACATCGTCATTCTTGCGGCTGGAACGTTGGGCTCCACCGAAATTCTCTTGCGCTCGCGCGACCAAGGATTGGCTGTCTCGGACCAACTCGGCCGGAAATTCTCTGCCAATGGCGATATCATCGCATTCGGCTATGGCGCCCAGATTCCGGTGAAAGCAATAGGTGTTGGCCATCCGGTCAAAGAAGGACTAGCGCCGATCGGCGCGTCTGTGAGCGGCCAATATGAGTACGACGATCCATTGGAGCTAGAACAGGAATTGCGCGTCCAGGAAGGTGCATTACCTTCTGCTCTGGCGCCCATCCTGCCGGTTATGTTTGTGCCTAACGGTCGATTGATGGGTGCTCTCAAAAGCCTCATCAACGGTGTCTACAACGGACCACTCGCAAGCCTCCAGACATTTTTTGCGGTGTCCCATGACAGCGCCTCTGGGATATTGCAGCTCCAGGGTGGCACGGTGCAAGTCGTCTGGCCCAATGCCTCCGAAGAACCCGTCTATCAACGCCTTGATTCTATTCTCAGTCAGCTGGTCGGAAACCTCGGTGGAAGTTACGTCAAGAACCCTCTGGCTGGCACGGTGATGGGGCCGCAACCATCCACGGCTCATCCACTCGGCGGCTGTGCCATGGCCACGGAGAACGCCGAAGGTGTCGTCGATC
>JBPCWA010000653.1:0-26018 GCA_051009975.1 Hyphomicrobiaceae bacterium | reverse complement strand
AGTCTCGCCGAACCCGCCCTGTGTTGGTGATCGTTTGGCATCAGGAAGCGCTGGAATTTTTAAGACCGGTGCTCCTTTGGTAAAGTCAAAACTCCGATCGAGAGCCGCGTTCTTGAGCTCCCTGATCTCAAAGAAGCTGGTGTTATGCATTGGCATCAAGGTGTACTCGAATAGATCATTTGATTCCATACGCTCTGGATACCGGAAATAAGTATAGCGTCCATCCGTGGCGTTAATGGCACCGCCAAAAATGCCGTAAAGCGCGATGTCCCTCACTTTTGGGGCGGTTCGTTCTATGAGTGGAAGGAGCGACTGACCCGTTACATCACCCCCGGCTGTGATGCCATACATGTCCAAAATGGTGGGCATAATGTCAATTGTTTGGCTGAGTGCTTCGACGCGATGGCCGGCTCTATCACGATAGTCTGGATGATAGACAAATAACGGAATATTTGCGATCTCATTGTAGAAGGGCATGCGGTTCTTCGCCCACCAATCATGTTCTGAGAGCATGAAACCGTGATCAGTGGTTAAAATGAGTGCGGTATCGCTCCAGCGATCGTGGATGTCAAAGGCGTCGAGTAGTCGACCGAGTTGGGCGTCACAAAGGGCGACGAGCGCGGCATAATTCGCTTTGAGCTCAGCAATTTCCAGTTCGGTTTCTGCGACCTCGCGATAGCGAGGCCAATCTAGTGTTGGACCGCTATAGCCACTGGCGAACTTTTCACGAAACTCCTGAGGAGCTACAAATGGTTCATGTGGATCAAAGGTCTCAAGGTGAACCAGCCAGTTGTCGTGATCGCCGTTGTCAGCCAAAAATCGAAGAGCCGAGTCGAAGCATTTCACGCTTGGAAAATCGGAGGCTTCGACGAAACGTTGACGATTAAGCATGCCTTGCAATCGGTAGCCGTCGCGATGATCTTCATATTGGATCGGATGATAGTCCTCGCGAAACCGCTCCAATGGAGGTTTCACCATGGCGACCCACGGATCGGCTTCCTGTCCCCGAATATAGTCCCAAGTGTCATAGCGCGAATGATAGGTCGCTCCACCGTCTTCAAAGTAATGATAGTGATCCGAGATTAAGTGGGTGTAGAGGCCATTCTTGCGCAGGATGACAGGAAAGCTATCGTCAAATGGTTCCAGTGGGCCCCAGCTGCGGTGCAAGAAGCAGAGCCGCCCTGTATGGAGATCGCGGCGCGCTGGCATGCACGGCATGGATCCAATGAAGTGCGTATCGAACGTGACCGCCCTCTCGGCCAGACGGTCAAAATTTGGTGTGGGAATCTGTCCGCCATATGTCGATAGTGCTCGTCGGTTGAGACTATCGAAAAGTAAGAACAATACGCGCATTCCATTCTCGCTTCATCGTGAGCCGTTGCTATTCAGCACTTTACGCTCTTTCCCGCTACTCGATAGTTGTATCAATTGTTTTGCGCTTGGCACGCTGCCGTCCACGCCAGAATGGCCAGATCAGCAGACCAAGTGCGATCAGCGAAAACGTCAAGGGTAGCGGCGTCATAAATATGGGAGAGGGATCACCGGCGGTCATCATTAGCCCGCTACGGAGCTTCTGTTCGGCCAGTGGGGCAAGCACAAATCCGATTACGAATGGCCCAAGAGGAAAACGACCACGCTCTAACAAGAAACCAATTACACCAAAAATGAGCATGACCCAAACGTCAAACATGGTGTTGTCGAGGGCGAAACTGCCGAGAACGCAGAATACCATAACGACCGGTAAGACAAATGACCGAGGCAAGAACATGAGTTTGGCGATCCAGCCAACAAGTCCGGTCATCAAGCCCCACATCAATAAATTTGCCAAGATGTACGCCGCCATCATTCCGTAGACAATGTCAGCGTTGGTGATGAATAGTGTTGGACCAGGTTGGATCGCGTGGATCATCAACGCGCCAATTAGTATTGCATCAATCACCGAACCCGGAATGCCCATGGCGATAAGCGGAATAAGCGCACCGCCGACGGTCGCGTTATTAGCAGCTTCGGACGCTACAATTCCCTCCTCTGAACCACGGCCGAATTTTTCTGGTTCTTTTGAAAGGTTCTTTTGCGTCGTGTATGCGATGATCGATCCGATGGAAGCACCAATGCCGGGAAGTATGCCGACCCATGTTCCAATGAATGCCGAGCGCAACATATTGCTCGCGTGCCGGGCAAAGTCACGGAACGACATCAAAATGCCACGCATTGAGACTTCCGCCCGTTCGACCGAACGATTGAGTTGTAGACAATCCGATATTATCTGGCTGACCGCAAAGACACCGATCAAGACGGGCAGCAGTTTAAGACCGCCGTTGAGCATGTACCAATCCCATGTCAGCCGCGGGAAGCCAACTGCCGGATCGACACCAGGCATGGACGCCAACATTCCGAGGAAACCGGAAATAAGTCCTTTGACGATGGTACCTTCACTAACTGACGCAATCAGTACCATCGCCATCATTATGAGCGTGAAATATTCAAAAGGTCCGAAGCGGGTTGCGATGATCGAGAGTGGCTTGGTAACAGTCACCAATGCAATTGCGGCAACGACACCACCGACGAGCGATGCAGTAATACCGAGTCCCAACGCGCGCCCGGGTCGACCTGCGCGAGCCATCGGATAACCATCGAATGTCGTCATCACATTTGAGGGCGTTCCCGGCATGCGCAGTAAAGTTGCCGTAATTAATCCGCCGGATATGGCGCCCACATACATTCCTACCAAGAGAACCACAGCGTTGAAGGGCAGCATGTAAAACGTCAAGGGCAGCGTCAACGCAATAAGCATTGCCCCCGTCAAACCTGGGATGGCACCCACAAATATGCCGAGCGCTGTTCCCAGCACCAACAGAAACATCGGCCAGGGGGTGAGAATCGTAATGAAGGCGTCGAGCAGTGGCTGCATGTACATTGTCCTTGGCGCAGCGGCTGTAATTTATCGCTAGCCCCACGTGGGAAGATCGACGACAAAGACCCGAGTGAACAGAAAACTACAACCAAAACCGACAACCGCTGCAGTTAAGGCAGCCGGTAGCAATGCACCTGTCCGGAAACGCTCCAACCCCCAAATTGCTGTTACTAGAAAAATCGTAGTCAAAAGACCGAAGTCGACTCTCTTGGAGTGCAGCAACGCGACGTAAATGAGGGTTAGTACGAGTAGAAATAGTGCGGAGACCGGCTGCTCTTCTTCAACGTTTTCGTCTTTCATCTGGCGATGCAGTGCCGAGTAAATAACGAGAAGGGAAAGTAAGATTATAAGTCCAGCGGTCGCCTGCGGGACAGGAGCCGGGCCGAGGGGTTCGAAGCTGCCCGGTGGCAGGCCGAGCGATTCCCAAAGGACGGCAGAACAGATCGCGATAATGATCAGGCTTACAATAACTTCGGCGCGCGCGGATCGTGACATGTGAGGCCAGTTTTGAAGGCTATTGGTAAAAATAGAAGGGAACTATGGCTAGTGGTGTAAAATTACACTTGAGATCACGCCCATAGAGGAGTTGCAACTCGGCTCCAACTCTGATCCGAGTTGCAAAAACATGGGGTTATTTTTTCCTTGCTAGCTTTGCGATGGGTTCGATCCGCTTCCAGGTTTCTGAGAGATCTTTGGCGAACGCATCGCCTGTTAGGACCACGTGGGTAAAGACACGTTTCTTCCAAAAGTCCTTAACACGTGTTGTGTCAGCTGCCTTCCTTAGCGCGTTAGCGAAGCCGGCAACTGCCTCTCTTGGTGTGCCCTTTGGGGCAAACCACCAGCTCTTAATACAGAAGTCGACATCGTAGCCCAATTCTTTCATTGTCGGTAGGTGCTTTAATTCGGGAATGCGTTTGCTCCCGGTATAGGCTAATGGTGCAATCTCGGATTCTGGGTTTGGTGAGCCATCGGGCAACAAGGTGAACTTGATAACTTCTGCACTCGAAAGGACTGTTGTATTTGTTTGCGCACCTGTTAGCGCTGTGAAGTTGGCTGTGCCGCCACCAATCTGAACAAAGCGGAACTTGGTGCCGGGCGATGCCTGTTCCATCATGATGCCCGCCATGTGATTGATCGCTCCTAGGTTTGCCCCGAAAATCAGTGAGTCTGGCTTTGCCTTGGCCTTTTCCAAAAGATCCTTCACCGAAGTAATGCCGCTATCTTTGCGAACCATTGGTAGGACGCAGAACTCGCCTGTGGCAGCTACGGGTTCAAAATTTCGCCAGCCAAAATTCATAGCACCAGAGCCTTCGCCGCCCATTAGCGCAATGTGGATGAGTAAAAAGGAGTGGCCGTCGGGAGCTGCTTCCATCACTTGTCTCGAGCCGATCGAGTAGTGCCCACCCACGTTGATAATCGTAATTGGCTTAGGTAGCAGATTGTTTTCTTTGATCGCCGCCTGAAATATCCGAGCAGTCTGATCCGAAGTGCCACCGGCCTTAAACGGTACGACCACTTTTATTGGTTTTTCAGGCCAAGCGGTCTGGGCCGTGGCGACGACAGGCAAGGTCAGCGCAAGGGCCGTGGCTATAGCGCGGATCATGGCGTTCTCTCCTTGTAGATTTTATCGGCAAACAAATCGCAAAACGTGCTCGGACGACCTCAATCGAGTCAAAATCGACCGTCTGACCAATATACTTGCATTTGTCCGGCTAGCCCTCAAGATGGAACGCCTTGTAAAGGAAGAAAGGCGCCAATTGCCAAAGCCCGGATCTGGAAAATTGATCTTCGGCCGTGTCGAATTGGAGGAGAGTGCCCAATGACTGTTTCGTCGCAGGGCGACGATCGTTCCCGCCCCAACGTTCTGTTTATTACTGTCGACCAGTGGCCTGGAAGTCTACTCGGAGCGGCAAGTCATCCGGTGGTTGAAACTCCGACACTTGATCAATTGGCGGCCAACGGTACGCGATTTCCAAGGGCCTTCTCTGAATGTCCGATCTGCATTCCTGCGCGAAGGTCAATGATGACCGGGACCGATCCACAAACTCATGGTGATCGTCAATTTAATCCCGCTCTAGAAATGCCTGAGTTGCCGACCTTGGCTCATACCTTTCGCGAAGCTGGCTATCAAGCGACTGCCGTTGGCAAGCTGCACGTTTATCCACCGCGCAATCGAATTGGGTTCGACGACGTCATACTCTCTGAGGAAGGGCGAGAGCACCTTGGCGGTCCGGATGATTATGCGATATTTCTCGCCGATCAGGGATATATCGGACAAGGCTTTATGCACGGCATGTCCAACAACGAATACAGTTGGCGGCCTTGGCATCTGCCCGAACGTTGCCACGCGACAAATTGGGCTAGCGAGCAAATGTGTCGGGTGATCAAAAGACGGGATCCGACGCGGCCGGGGTTCTGGCATCTATCCTACATCTATCCGCACCCCCCAATCGTGCCGCTCCAACACTATTTTGAGCGCTATGCACGGCGCGATGTTGATATGCCCGTTTATGGCGATTGGTCAAAAGAACAGAACAAATTGCCGCCAGCCCTGCAAGGCGTTCGTCAATTTTGGACGGATCTGAAACCGGACGAAATGGCTGACATGCGGCGCGCATTCTATGCCCAATGCACGCACATTGATCACCAACTGCGTGTTGTGATTGGGACGTTGCGAGAAGAAGACATCTTGGACAATACTGTTCTCTTGTTCACCAGCGATCACGGAGATTTACTCGGAGATCACGGCCTCTTCGCTAAGCGTTACATGTACGAGGGGTCGGTTTGCGTGCCAATGATACTAGTCGGAACTGCACACGACGATCGGGTTGCTCATCATTGTGTGGACATGCGACTCGTTGGGCTTCAGGATATCATGCCGACTTTACTTGAACTCTGCGATATTGAGATTCCCGAGACATGCACAGGACGATCAATGGTATCCAGCGTGCCGCGCGACGTCCATTATTCGGAGGCCCTTGAGGGAATAAACGCATCGCGCATGGTCACGGACGGGCGATTCAAGTTGATTTGGTATCCATGCGGAAATGTAGTGCATCTGTTCGACCTTGAATCGGACCCTAAGGAACTTGTCAACCTCGCTGAGGCGCCTGACTGTAGGGATGTCAAACAACAACTGACAGGGCGCCTGGTCGAGGCGCTCTATGGAGATGACGTGCGATGGATTGACAACGGCGAACTTGTAGGTTTCCCCACCGTTGAGGTCGTGGATCGACCAAATAGAGAGTTGTCAGGTCAGCGTGGCCTGCACTACCCAACACCTCTCCAAACAGATCCGGCTCACGTAGTCGGCGCACCAGGTAAGCGTCTTCTGACCAGATGAGTGCTACATTGGCTCCGGTTCATATTTCTAAAGTTCTTGCGCTACGAGTGCGGCATCTATTGTTCGTCTGAGGCGGTAACGAGCGAGCCGCGACCGATTTGGCGGCCGTTGTCGTACTCCCCCTCCTGGTGATTGCCGTTGGCCCAAGTGTACACGCCGGGACCGTGCCTCCTACCGTTCCTCCAATAACCTTCGAATCGATTGCCTTTCCATTTGCCGTTCGACCAAGTGTAAATGCCGCGTCCGTGTCTTTTGCCGAATCGCCAATCCCCCTCGTATCGATCCCCCTTCCACTTCCCGCTAGCCCAAGTGAAGATGCCTCTGCCGTGCTGTTCGTCTTCCTTGTATTCTCCTACATATTTGTTCCCATTGGACCAGCTATATGCGCCCGTACCGTGACGCTTACCGTCTTTGTAACCTCCTTCATATCGATCACCATCTTCAAATATGGAAATGCCGTTGCCGTGAAATTTGCCGTTTCTGAATTCCCCCTCGTACCGTCCGCCGCTCACTGCTGCGAAGACTCCGACGCCTTCTGGTCGTCCGTCCTTGAACCCACCTTTGTATTTGCTTCCATCCGGCCACGTTAACACGCCTTGACCAGACAGCTCCCCATCTTTCCATCGGCCCTCGTAGCGGTAGCCCCTGGCAGTCGTAAAAACCCCTTTTCCGTTCCGCCTGCCTGATGCATCTTGCCCAGAATATCGACCATCGAAAACCCGTATACTATTTGCAACATGTGTCCAGGTTCGATCGCCTTGTCCGCTCGTTTTGCCGTCTTGGCAGCTTCCACTCCACGTGACCATTTCTTGGGCTTGTGGATAGGGGTTCCAGATTGTGCAGTTCTTGCCTTCTACCCTGTACCATTGAGATTTCGTGCGCGCATGTTGCCGGGTTAACATCATAATTAACTCCGGGGTAATCGCGCCGGTCTCGTTCATAAGCCAATCTCGTTGATACGCTTTGATAGCTTGAACAGTTTTCACGCCCAACCGGCCGTCAACGCCGCCAGGTGCATAGCCTTCCTCTGCAAGCTTGGTCTGGACGAGTAGAACGTCCTGCGAGGTTTGGGCGGTGGTGGCAGGCGCAAGAACGCATGCACATAATGCAAAGCAACAAACAACTCGAAACATGGGCGGGCCAAAAACACGCGAAGTCGCCGAAATCGAATACCACAAACGACAGCAACTCGGATAACACTGATTGTCAGGTCTTGGCGGATTGGTTAACTGGACTACGCGTGCGTTCGTGATGCGATTGGGCTTGTCTTCAATAGTCCCAAATCTCTGACATTCGATGATTTGCGTGCCTGCTTGGGTGTGGACTGCATCGGATATGTGGTCGAATTTCTTTCATCATTTACTAGGGTGCTTCTAGGCCCGACCACTTTCGTATGGCCTTGATCAGCGCCAGCGCGCTGCGCGATGAACCGAGCCTTTCAATTGAGGCTGGACCGCATTACCTGGCCCGGTGGGGGAAAATTTTCGAGAATGACGTGACAGAATGGCAGGCCGGCGAGCAAGGGCAGGACAGTATGTGTAGAACATCAGAAGGTTGAGTTGGATGGCCAGGTAAAAAATCCCGAGAACACAATTTTTTGCAAGCGAAGTCAGTTGAGGCGTACCCGAAGCAAAGTCAGGTCATTGTGATGGAGCAAGAATGAAAGTATTGGACGCCGTATTTAGCTCATTCGGGCAGGACGAATTCTGGGAAGGTGTGGCTACTTTTGATGATGGGATAACTTGCAATTTCACGGCCCGTCGCGATGGGACCGTTCGAATGCGGACCTACTTTCGGCGCCGTCAAATTCCCGAATGCAGGGTGAGGAGCTGGCGTTCAGCGAAGAGGGATCGTGCTATCAGAGAGTTCTTTGAAATTGCGGAGACGACTGAGGCCAGTTCGCTCACTCGGCGGTGACCGGCCAGGCAATGAGCTTATCAAATTAACCAACTTTGCAGTTAACCCTCTTCCTATGGTGTCATTTAGCGCCACAGAACGTGCGTCACAAGTCGCCGGAAACAAACGCGGACGTTGGCGCACTCTGGCAGAGGTCGGGGTGGCGGACCGGTCGGAGCAGTATTATCCTAAGTTAGTCAGCGTCGCCTCTGCATATTCAATATGCGGAAGCGTCGGTCTTAACGACCGACGCATTAGGCCTTTGGGGGCGAACTGGCTAGCGGGTGAAGCGGCTATCAGTCGAGATGACTCAATAGCCTAGGGGAACTCACACCAGGAGTACATATATGTGTCGATTATGTATCGATGCAGAGCTGGGCTCGTTTTACCAGCGACGGTAACGATACCTATGACCGCCGTAGTACGGACGACGGTAGTACCTGCGATAGTAGGGGCGGCGATAATAATGTCGCTTGTAGTATACACGCGGCCCATAGTAGTAGCGCCGACGATAGGGACGATAATGTCGGTAGCCACCGTATCGTCTCCGGTAGTAGTAGGCCTTGGTGATGCCCCCTACTTCATTGGCAACAGGTGCAGCTGATCGAGCAGCACCGATGGACGCCGGTAGAGCTGAGGCAACTTGTGGCAGTCCTGCCGTGATGGCCAGCGATGCCAGCACAATGGCTATCGCGTGTCCGAAGGAATGTGATGCGCGTCTCACTTTGGGTCTCCAACTTGCAACCAACTGTTTACAGTGTTCGTTTTTGAAAATGAACTGAAGATGAACATTAGTAAAGGGGGGCAGCGAAGTTGGGGCGTTTGTTGTTACAGGTAGGGCATCAGAGCGGTTGTGCACGTATTGGTCGAGACTTGGATGGAGAGCCGCATTAAGCGTATGCGCTAGCCCAATGGTTGATACTGTCGTTCAATGAGGGTGTTTATGCAACTTCCGTGCGTGGTTGAGGTGCAATCGCGGCGCATGCGCCAGGAATGATTGGATGAACGAATTCCATTGCCCTACCCAGGCTCTCGTGTTTTGGACGACAAAAGCGTTAATGCCGTCATCGACGATTCTAGATGTCTCAGGCTTGTCCAACATATTTGATTTAAAGGTGCCAGGTAGTATTGCCAGTTTGCTACTTGCTTTAACGCATTTGACTGTTTTCGTCTTTTCTGCGCTGTGATCATGTCCTGCGAGCGATCCAACCAAAGCCATCGGTCCCGAACTCGCGTCACATTTTGCATCCAAACTGCTCCCAAATGCCTACGCCGTAATTGTTGCCTCCGTGAGCAGCAATGTACGCGCCATTGCTATTGTGGATCGTCCTATGACGCTCTTCAAGTTGGTCAGGTTTTTTTGAACATGTTCGAATATTGCAAAAGTTCGCAATTCGCTCTAGTTCTTCATTTGCGTTATTGGTTAAGTCCTCGTATCGAACAATTGCACAGTCACTGTCTCTGTAATCCTCCATTGCCTTCGAATATGCGGCGTTCCAGTGCATCATCAATTCAGCCAGTGAAGTATTGGTCCATTTTTGAGTTGCAGCCGTAGTGGCCCGTGGATCGCGGGTCATTATTAAGAAACGGCATCCAGGGAAGACAGCACGCAACCACCAAATCTTAGTCAGATTAGGTGGCGACTTCTCTAGTAGTGTTTTAGCCGTGCCGACCACAAAAGGTTGCCAATCAGACAGAAGTGTGGCTCGGCAGGTGCCATAGTCGTCCAGTTCGAGTAGCTCTTGCTCCATGCCAGGATTGAACGCGAAACGGCCAGGTCCACCAAACTTGTATGCTGGTGAATACACCGTTTGCATATGCTGCCCCTCGCTCTCGGGCACATTTGCCCGTAAGTAGGACACGTCAAAATTTGCTGTCATTAGTCGCTCTAAAAGCGTTGTACCGCTGCGGTGGAGCCCCGCGATGAATAGAAAATTCTGCAATTGTGGGTGATCATTGTATGTTACATTGTCGATCCGAGCAGGTTGCATAAGTGCTGACTTTTTAAATGCTTTTCCGGGAAGAAAATGTATCAAATTCCAGTTTGAACGTCTGAACTGTTCTTAGGATACGGTCACAGCTGTCTGCATTCGACTGGTTCTCGTGTCACCGGACCACATCGTGATCGCTGTCACAACCATCTCGCTACTCTTACCAACTGTTCCAGGGTTGCCGGCAAAACTCAGTGCGAGCCGGTGGACGATGGGGATATCGGTTGGCCTCGTCGCAGACCGAATATTGGTCTGTGGCTACTATTAACATTTATTACAGTGCTCTTACCACGCATGCCACTACTCAGGTGCCGGCAAATGGAGCAGCATCTCCGGCATGGTGCCGCCAACGTAAAATCTACCGGCAACGATTTTGGCTCGCTTCAGATGGATTTTAATGATCTCTCCATTTGCAAGCGCAACAAGCGCGTGCTCGCTATCGTGCATCGGCAGCGCATGGAATGGCTCGGCTTCAACTTCAATAACTACGTGTTGATCCAGGTCATTGCTGTCGAGTAATTCTACGAACCCTTTTTGGGCCGGTTCGTCGTAGGTCGTTACAATAACGCAGTCGTCATTTCGGCTGACGAATGGCCATCCGGGAACGCCGCGAAGCGGGACGGTTTCACTGATCTGGCGCGCGTCGCAATCAATGACATGCAGAAATGGGCGACAGAGATGACCGACGTAGAGCCGTTTGTCATCCCGAGAAACACGGATCGCTTGTCCGCCAACCGGGAGTGGAATTTGGGCTCGCACTTCTCTCTTTCTGACATCGACCTCGAGGACTATAGGTACTTCCTTGGCTGAAAAGTACACCGTAAGGCCGTCCGAAGTGGAGGCAAGAAAGTGAGCCGGTGCGCCCAGATGGATCGTCTGTTCAATTACCCATGTGTCTGGATTGATGATGAGCACGCAGCGGCTGGCGTCGACAGTGACCCAAATCATGCCGTCGACATCGGTCATCAGCGCGTGAGGACCTAGATAAAGGCCCAAGTCGACATGCCCGACCAGTTTCATGTTCTGGACGTCCACAACGGCGAGACGGTTATCCGGCTTATTTGGTCCGTAATCCTTGTCGCCATAGAGAGACACAAAGGCGCGGCTATTGTCTTGGGTGAGTGTCAATTCGTGCGGCTTTGAGATATCGAGTTTTCCAACCGCGACTGACCCCAGCTGCACACCGGAAGCAACATCAAAGGAGGAGAGACTCACGTTCCCCTTCACTGTCGCCAGAATTCGTTCCGACTTATTTTGCATGCGATTATTTACTCTTGCTCAGCTGAAACCTTTACTGGTTGGTCTATGCAATCAGTCCCAGCCCTACTTGGATGTCCCGCTCTGCATTTCCAATTGCGTTTGCGCGAAACGGGGAAACAACTCACAATCCTATTGCGAACGTAGCTGACCAGAAAGCATCTCAGTTGCAGAAACTCAATCCTCTAGCTGGTAGCAAGTCACTGGGCCCACAGCCGGATACGGCGATTTCGGCTTGGACGACGTAGAACTTGCATGGGGCGGAGGACTGACTGATTGAAGTCAATCGCGCGTTCTGCGAGAGTGGTGATCAAGAATGGCCGATAGGGCGATTTGGAGATGCCAGATCAATTGCAACTAGTCATTGCTGAGAAGTGCAACGGAACCCTCTCAACTGGTTGAGCAAAGAATGCGGAGAGACGGCCGCATTCGCCCCGATAGAACCAACATTAGACTCCTCTGTAGCGGGGGCAGAACGTGCATTTGGCCTTGATCAAAGCATCTGGCCAGAGGGGGTTATCAGCACTTTGGAGGTTGTGTCACACCTGAACTAGATGCATCCGGGGATTTTAACCGAGACGATCTTGCTCTAATCTAATTCGATTGTGCGGCCATCCAGGGTTTCCACAATGAAAGAGAGTGACGGGGCCCCGGCCGCGGTGACGTCAGCCAGGTGATCGACATCGAGGGCCCGAAGTGTGGTCCTGAGGCCGTTTGGATCCGGATGGCGCAGGGAAATCGATTTGAGTCGTATCCCGAGATCCTGCATGCCTTCGCTCGGATGCCGTCCCGGAGGCCACTCTATGAATGCTGGTATTAGCCCACCTTCTGGCAAGCTGCCGTCGCTTGGTACAGTTATTCTCCAGGTGAGGTTGCCCCGGGAAAGGGGCAATATCTCACCTAAATCCACTGGGCTATTGGCCACTAGACCATCGAGGTCATCAGTACCTACCACCCAGCACAACGCTCGAGGACGGGATTTTAAGCGGGATTGCGTCGCTGCCTTGTCCATCGTAAACCAGCGCTTGCGACTGGGTTCAGGTGCTTCCCGGTCAATCGCGATAATTTCAAGAAATTTGCCTTCACCTATTCGAGTGACGCAATTGTGTGTACTCATGGCCGGGTGCTTGCCACCGGGGGGCATTTCAACGCTCAAGAGCTGCCGTAGCGCATGTATACCCTGCTGGAGACTTGCAGCGCCAATGGCAACGTGGTCGATGACCTTGCCCATATGTTTCCCTCGTGTTCCCCGCGTGATTCCATTGTACTGGCATCGTTACAAAACTGCACAGCACGCTCGCCGAGCTTTGCTAGCGTGTGCCGGTCCATCAGCGATCGACGTTAGGATGACAGAGTAGGTAAAACTGTGTCAATTAGCACGAGACTTGCGTGCTTGCTGCAACAGGATGAGGCCCGTGACGAACAAGATTACGTCCAGCCACTGGGGTGCAGGTGTCATTGCCGGCAGACCGGATGGTCATTTTGATGTCATGCCGTACCCAGCCGACCCGGACCCGTCTAGGATCAACGAGAACATCGGTAGTGCATTGCGCAGTGCGGCCCGAATTCTCCGCCCGGCGGTGCGCAAGAGCTACTTGGAGAACGGACCAAGTCAACGCAAGCGTGAACGTGGAGCAGAGCCGTTTGTCGAAGTGAGCTGGGATACGATCCTCGATCTTATCACACGTGAAGTCAATCGTGTCCGCAAAATCTATGGTAACGAAGCCATTTACGGCGGCTCTTATGGCTGGGCTAGCGCTGGCCGGTTCCATCACGCTCAGGGGCAGCTAAAGCGTTTCCTTAATGCAACCGGCGGATTTGTGCGCTCGGAAGGCAACTACAGCTACAATGCAGCCCTAATGTTGATGCCGCATATCCTCGGTAACTTTCGGCAGCACTTGACAGAGGCGACGCGCTGGTCATCAGTTGCCCGCTACGGGCAGCTGGTTGTGATGTTTGGAGGTCTGCCTCTACGCAATGTTCAGGTTTCCGGCGGCGGTGTTGCAAAACATCGGCTGCGTGACCAACTCAAGGCCTGTGCAAAAGCCGGCGTGCGATTTATCAATTTCAGTCCCCTGCGCAGTGATGCTCTGGACGAGCTCAGCGCTGAGTGGCTGGCCCCCCGCCCTGGTTCCGATACGGCAATCATGATGGGTATTGCCCACACGCTATTGGAGAACGGAACGTATGACTCGGAATTTTTGCAAAGATACACGGTAGGCTTTGACAAGCTTGACGCCTATCTGTCTGGAAAGGTCGACGGAGTAGAAAAGTCCGCAGAGTGGGCAAGTGATCTGTCCGAGGTCCCTGCCGAGAAAATCCGGAGATTAGCGCAACAGATGTGGTGCAGTCGCTCGCTGATCACCACCGCGGCCAGTCTGCAACGGGCAGATTTTGGCGAGCAACCTATATGGATGACCGTTGCTCTAGCTTCGATGCTCGGCCAGATTGGACAACCGGGCTGCGGGTTCGGTATTGCCTATGGGGCTGATGCTAGCATCGGCACAATGACACGACCCATGCCGTGGGCATCGCTCTCGCAGGGGCACAATCCGGTTGAGGATTTCATTCCAGTGGCAATGATTACGGAGATGCTTGAGCGGCCGGGCGGTTCGTATGAATACAATGGGGCGCATCGCGCCTTTCCGGATATACGACTTATTTGGTGGGCCGGCGGCAATCCTTTTCATCATCATCAAGATCTCAATCGTTTGCGGCGCGCCTGGCAAAAACCGGATACAGTTATCGTCAACGAGATTTTCTGGACAGCCACGGCACGCCATGCCGACATAGTACTGCCAATCGCTAGCTCTCAGGAGCGTGATGATTTTGGCGGTGGCACTCAGGACAATGCCTTGATCCCGATGCCCCACGTCATCGATCCGCCGGACGACGTCCGCACCGAGTTTGATATCTTTTGTGAACTAGAAAAGCGTCTTAGCCTCAACCAGCGTTTCAGTATGGGCATGGATGATTGCCAATGGCGTGAATGGTTATGGGAGACAATGAGAGAGATGGCGTCAAGTCGCGGACAGCAGTTGCCGGACTTGGAGCGTTTTATGAGTGGTGGCGTATTCGAGTTCGACGATCCAGCTCCGTTTTCCGTATTTCTAGAAGATTTTCGTCGCGACCCGGAAGGTAACCCGCTGCCGACGCCGAGCGAGCGCATAGAGATTGCGTCAGAAGTTATAGCGGGCTTTGGGTATGACGATTGTCCAGGTCATCCGACCTGGCTCGAACCTCGTGAATGGCTCGGGAACGCGACCGACAGGCATCCGCTGCACCTGATTTCGGGGCAGCCGGAGACGCGCCTGCATGGCCAGTACGATGCCGGTACGTTCAGTCGTGAGCGCAAAGTTCAGGACCGCGAACCCATCTTGATCAACTCAATTGATGCTGGCCACAGGCAAATTGCCAATGGCGATATTGTATTGGTCAGTAACGAGCGTGGGCAATGTCTTGCTGGCGCCATCGTAACAGACGACGTAAGGCCTGGAGTGGTATTCCTTTGGACCGGAGCGACTTTTGATCCTGACCTCGATCATCCACATCATCTTGATCGACATGGCAACCCCAACGTCCTGACGCAGGACAGGCGAACGTCAAGGCTATCGCAGGGACCAGCGGCACAGTCTGTGTTGGTGCAAATTACAAAGTTTGTCGGTGAGCCACCTGCGGTTCGTGCCTTCAACCCTCCAATAGAGGGCTTCGATCTGGATCGAAACTAAGGTTCGTGACTTGCGATCATTTGGCCCCAAATTCTACAATAACAGAGCCTGCGTGCGAACGGCTCTATGCCATCGCGGAAGCAGTGGGAACCACCAACCATGACCGACGAATTAGCAATTTCATTGTGGGATCGTTCGGCAGAAGAACCGGTTTATGAGAGTCCTCTTGAAGGTGACGTGCGGACCGATCTCGCCATCGTAGGTGCAGGGTTCACTGGCTTGTCGACAGCCTTGCATGCGGCCGAAATGGGCGTGACGTGCCATGTCCTGGAGGCCAAGCAAATCGGCTTCGGGGGATCGGGCCGCAATGTGGGTCTCGTCAACGCCGGGCTTTGGCTGCCGCCACAGGACATTAAGGCAGCAATCGGGGAAGAGCGCGGCGCCGAATTCGTTCGGGTCTTGGGTGGAATGCCGGCCTACGTGTTCTCGATCATCGCACGTCACCAGATCAGATGTGAGGCGACGCAATCGGGAACGATACATGCAGCGCACGCTCCCTCGGGATACAATGATCTTGCAAGGCGCGCGGAGGAATGGCAGCGCCTCGGAGCCCCCGTCGATCTCCTCGACGCGAAAGAAGTCGCAAAAAAAGTCGGTAGCGAGAAATTTCATGGCGGACTGCTCGATCGGCGTGCTGGCACAATCAATCCAATGGGCTATGTTCGTGGTCTCGCGCGAGCGGCAAAGAGTGCTGGCGCGCGAATATCAACTGGAGTTGCAGTTAAGGGTCTGCGCCGAGAGGGACGCGACTGGGTGCTTGAAACCAACGTCAGTCCGGTTCGTGCGCGTATGGTTGTACTCGGTACGAACGCATACTCGGACGCACTCTGGCCGGGTCTCAAGAGCACCTTTACGAATATTCACTATTTTCAGCTGGCTACTGAACCGCTCGGAGAACGTGCGGCGACTATTCTTTCGGAACGACAAGGTTTATGGGACACTGGCACGATTATGTTCTCCCTGCGTCGTGACCGAGCAGGACGCATTCTGATCGGCTCTATGGGCAAAGTGATCGGCAGCCAGGATGGAGGCCTTTCACATCGGTGGGCGCAGCGCAGTCTGAGGCATCTATTTCCGGCGCTGGGCAAAGTGAATTTTGAGGCTGCCTGGCATGGCCAGATTGCTATGACGCCGAACCATCTCCCGAGCATTCATCGCCTTGCAGACGGCGTCTATACACCGATCGGATATAATGGACGTGGCATTACCACCGGCACCATGTTTGGTCGAGCGATGGCGGAGCTAGCGGCCCGAGGAAATGAAGAAGATTTGCTGCTCAACATCACCGACATGAAAAAGGTTCGATCTGCCCCGCTGATGTCGCGACTTTATCAGGCGACCTTCACCGCCAATCAAATCTGGAATAGCCTATAGCTGGAAGAGTGTATGCGAACCGAACTGGCATTACGAAGATGTGCATCTATCAGGCCTGCTCACCTCGTCGACAGGCTAAAACTAACGGCGGAGCGTTAAGATGACCGACAAGCCTATCGCACTCGTCACCGGCGCAGCACAGGGAATTGGCTATGCCTGCGCGGAGGCCATTCAGGAAATGGGTGCCAAGATGGTTTTGGCCGACATCAATGAAGACGGCGTCAGGGCTGCGGCTGGAAAGATTGGCGATGGCGCGCTTGCCTTGGTGTGTGACATGGGTGATCCTGGCCAGATCAACGCTATGTTCGACAGTATTGAGAGCGATATTGGTCCGGTTGCAATCCTGGTCAACAATGCTGGAATTGCCAATCCAGGTGATTTCCTAGAGACGTCGCTCGAGCAATTTCGGTCAGTCATTGATGTCAATCTAACGGGCACCTTTGTAGCTATGCAACGTGCTGGTCGGGCCATGGTCGCCAACAACATCGAAGGCGCGATTGTCAACATGTCCTCAATCAACGCGGAAGTCGCCATTCCTTCGATTGCTGCCTATTGTGCCTCAAAAGGTGGGGTCATGCAGCTGACCAAAGCGGCAGCTCTGGCACTGGCGCCGCATAATATCAGGGTGAACGCCGTTGGCCCCGGTTCGGTTGATACTGCCATGATGGCAGGTGTGAACGCCAACCCTGATGCCATGAAAATGGTGCTATCGCGCACACCGTTGCGGCGTATCGCCGAGCCGCGCGAGATAGGTGACGTTGTTGCCTTTTTGGCAAGCCCCAAAGCAAGCTACATCACCGGCGAAACGATCTACGTCGACGGCGGCCGTCTTGGAATGAATTACACTTGCTGAGAGTGGGATTTTGCACGACAGTCTGCGGTTGCACTGTCGGTCGCACACTGTCAGGGAGGATGCTCGGATGCGTCGGGAGAGAATGCTTCAACTCGTTGACGTTCAT
Source organism: Hyphomicrobiaceae bacterium (assembly GCA_051009975.1). GTDB lineage: Bacteria > Pseudomonadota > Alphaproteobacteria > Rhizobiales > Hyphomicrobiaceae > Tectiglobus. The sequence continues at coordinate 8,556 of JBPCWA010000653.1, read as the reverse complement.
TGCGAGGGCGGATCGGCCGTGTGATTACCTCGGGCGTATTAGAGGTTTCGGGCCTTACAATGGCTGGCAAATTAGCTCACATCAAGACCAGGAGAACCCAGCGCACTTCATGTTCTACGAGAACAGGGAGAGTCGAGAGTTATGGCAGGCACACATGAATGCGCCGCATCTTACTGCCAATATGGCAGCAACGGAGGGCGCGGTTGAAGTTTTTACACTCAACGAATTGACTATTTTAGGCTGAAAATGCTGCAAGTGGGAGGAATCAGGTGAGAGCCGTAGCTCTAAAGAACTACTTACCGATCGAACAGACGGATTCTTTTCTGGATGTTGAACTTTCAAAACCTGAGCCGAGTGGTCGACAGTTGTTGGTGGCGATAAAGGCTATTGCCGTCAATCCGGTTGACACCAAAGTGCGGGCAGGGCGCGGGAAAGATCCAGATGTGACGGAGAACCCTCCGCGTGTCCTTGGTTGGGACGCCAGTGCGGTAGTCGAAGCTGTTGGACCCGACGCCACTCTGTTCGAGCCTGGAGACGAGGTCTGGTACGCGGGCGACATCACGCGCCCAGGCTGTAACAGCGAATTTCAGGTGATCGACGAAAGGGTTGTTGGCCGAAAGCCAAGGACACTGAGCCACGCGGAGGCGGCGGCGCTACCCCTTACTGCGATCACCGCCTACGAAGCATTCTTCGATCGGCTTTGCATCGATCGGGATGGTTCCGATGCGGGGCAATCGATCCTGATCGTCGGAGGCGGCGGTGGTGTCGGCTCAATCGGCATTCAGCTTGCCAAATACGCTGGTCTGATCGTCATAGCAACTGCATCTCGGCCAGAGACAAATGCCTGGGTAAGAGAGCTTGGCGCCGACTATGTTGTCAATCACCGTGAGGACATTGTCGCACAAGTCCGCGCGCTAGGCATGAAATTTGTCGACCACGTCGCGATCTTTAACGATATGCGTCACTGGGCGGCGGCGGTCGAATTGATCCGGCCGCAAGGTGGAATTGTATCGATTGACGATACCAACCTGCCAATGCCGATGGAGGACATGAAGGTCAAGGCGGCGAGCCTCCACTGGGAATTCATGTTTGCACGCGCAATGTTCGAAACACCTGACATGATCGAGCAGCACAAGCTGCTGAATTGGGTGGCAGATCAGATCGATGCGGGCAGAATGCGAACCACCGTCAGTGAGGTTCTTTCGCCTATCAATGCGGCCAATCTGCGGGAGGCTCATCGCCTCATCGAAACCGGCAACGCTAAGGGTAAAGTCGTTGTCGATGGTTTCTAGCCACTGCACCGGGCTTGGGAGGCCAGGTTGCAACAGTCGGCTGAAAAAGTCGGGAGGTGTGAATGACACGCACGAGCGACAACAAAGCGGAGAATTCCCCAGAGAAGAAGTTGGCGCAGATAGGTCTTACGTTGCCGCCTGCCCCTGATGCACTCGTTTCGAGTTATGCCCCTTGGGCCATCACTGGCAATTTGCTGATGACCTCTGGCCAGTTTTCATATCGGGACGGTAGGTTGGCTTATACCGGTCGGATGGGCGGCGATCTCGATGAGGAGCAAGCCTATGATGCCTGCCGTGTGGCAGCTCTCAATGGATTTGCCCAGATAAAGGCCGCGTTGGGCTCTCTCGATCGTGTTGGTCAGATCCTTCGCCTTGAAGGGACAATGCAGGTCGCTACGGGCTACCGAGATCATCCACACGCCTTGAACGGGGCCTCCGACTTAATTTGCGACGTATTTGGAGATCGGGGTCGTCATTCGCGTATGATCTATACCAACCCCGAGATGCCGTTGAATGCCCCCGTACTCCTTGTATTCTGGGTGGAGATCAAGAATTAACCGACAGCAGACTTGAACTCTGCCCGGAGGTTTTATCCAAGAGAAACTCTCGGAGTGCGGATGTTTTCCGGGCGTTTCCCGCGTCCAAGACCATTGGCATTGTTGAAGATAGGGATATACCGAACTTGGCAGCTGACACTATCACCGCAATCAATAATTTCTGGCTAGGCAATAGTTTGGCGACCCCCCGGGAAGCGTTCGCTCGGCGAGATTGGTGGTACAAGGGCGGTTCGAACTTGGACAATGAAATCCGTGATCGCTTCGGCCATTTGGTCGAGCAGGCCTGCTGCGGGCACCTCACATCCTGGAAAGCGTCGCCCCACGGTGCTATTGCGCTGATACTGTTGCTCGATCAGTTCACGCGCAACACGTATCGACATTCTCCCAATGCCTATCGCGGTGATGGTCTTGCCCTCACGATCGTAAAGGAGGTTATTGCGCAGGGCCTAGACACGAGGATGCATCCAGTTGAACGTATTTGGCTTTATCATCCTTTCCACCACTGCGAACTACTCAGCGAGCAAGATTATGGAATGTCCTTGCTTCATGACGTGCGTGAAGCCGCACTACCTACTTGGCGCTTGTATGTCGAACGAAGTATAGGCGGTTGGAAGCGGCACAGGGACATTGTCGCGAGGTTCGGTCGGTTTCCTCACCGGAATGAAATCTTAGGTCGAACAAATACAGCGGACGAAGCAGCATTTCTTGCAACGAATGGCGAAGCATTCGGTCAAGGGCGAAAGTAGCTCCAAGCCACCAAATTCCCGTCAGATGACATTGGGACCGTCCGGCCGCCGTCAATGCCACAAACTGAAGTTTTTCGTGCCGGGGAACATCTTGCAAGGTCGAAGGGAAGTTTGCGATGCCATCCCATGAAAGTTGACTTGGCGACATCAAAACAATCGGCATCGATATGAGTAAGAATGCGTTCCAGTTGATTGGTGATGATAGGCGCGGAGTGGGACGACACGATACGTTCCGTGTGATTATTCAATCGCAAGTTCATCTTGAATTCGCTAAGCCTTGGCCTCTTCGACCATCGGCTCATGGCCACCTCTCACGATCAAGTTGCCCTCATGTCTTCAACTTCAACTTCTCGCCATAGTGAAAGCCAACATCACGACGATCAGCATGTTCGACAGTCTAGTAGTTGTCCGGCCTATTGTGTATAGCGATTTTGTCGTTGGTCGCATTCACGATACTGGTTGCTTGAACGAATGCCTTGGGATGAGGGGCGCTCAAGGACGCCGCATATGTCCTCTACCTCGGATGCAGAGCATGCTACTTTGAAGCTTCAAAGCTGACGCTGGGCTATGCCGGTCCCCTACTAGTCAGTCTCTTAACATTCAAGTTCGCTCTTTTTCTACGCCGGGCATTCCGCGACGCCCCTCTCTACCGAAAAAATGTTCGACACTTGATGGACAAAAACTAAAAGGAACCTAACTTATGAACCGGATTCTCAATCGACTGGCCGCATGCGCCTTGGCTGCTATGGCTATGACGGCGCCGGCCCAGGCGGGAAAGCTCAAGGTTGTCGCGAGTTTTTCAATCCTTGGGGACATGGTCCAGGAGGTTGCTGGTGACCTGGCTTCAGTCACGACAATCGTCGGTCCCAATGCCGACGCACACGTCTATACGCCAAATGTCAGCGATGCCCGCGCCGTAAGCGACGCCGATATCATTTTCGTCAATGGCTTTGGATTTGAAACTTGGTCGAAAACGCTTATCGAAACTTCAGGTGGGAAAGCAAAGGTCTACGTCGCAACCCGAGGCATCAAGCCAATTAGGGTCGATGGAGAAATCGATCCTCACGCCTGGAATGCACTCCCGAACGGTATCATCTACGTGCGTAATATCACCCAGGCTATGGCCGAGATGGACACTGCAAATTCGCGAATATATGAAGCTAACGCGGAGGCGTACATCAAAAAGCTTCAGTCTCTACATGATCAAACCATCGCTGAGCTGTCTGCTCTGCCGAAAGACCGTCGGACTGTTGTCACCGCACATGATGCGTTCGGATATCTTGCAGGCGCCTATGGGCTGCGTTTTCTCGCTCCTGTGGGCATCGACACCGAAGCAGAGCCCTCTGCGCACGAACTCGCCCAGTTGATTAAACAGCTCAAGGAAGAGGAGGTGGCGGGATTGTTCGTTGAAAACATTACAAGTCCCGCGTTAGTCGAACAAGTCGCCCGCGAAACTGACCTGAGTGTCGGCGGTCGCCTGTTCTCAGATGCTTTGTCTGCCAAAGGCGGACCTGCCGCAAGTTATTTCTCGATGTTCAAGCACAATCTCGACGTGATCGTTGTGGCGTTGAAAGGCAATAGTTGACCAATCAGATGGAGCGGACAGGACAGTGCAGCGGTGACCCGAGCAATTGATCATCGCCAAAGCACGTTGTACGCGATCGGCTCAAATTCCACGACAGCTCGGGGTGCAGGCGGCCACATGCGAGAGCTATCTTCACGACTTGGCCGGATGTGAATGCTTCCATCTGCCGCTCGGAGTAGAGTAGGACGGGCAGGTGCTCGAAGCTTCGCATACGATCTTGCGAAGTGACGCAGACTTCGTTTGGACAATACCCGAGCAGTTCGCAATGACCGTGCCGATGCCGGTTCAAACTCAGTCCGACTGCTCTTTATTTCCTATTCAGAGTTAACTGGATTGCAGGCCTTGCAGCAGGTGGCCCAATACGGAACGAAGAGAATCTTTGGCGGGTAAGACATGACGGCGTGGCGATCTGCAGGAGGAGTTCAAGTCACCGATTCTAGAACTGCGAATTCCGGTCGAAAATCGAGATCAAACTCCGGGCCCAAACCTTCGGTCGAAGATCCGGTCATCGTGTAAGCATGCGTAGTGCAGCATTCATTATGATCACCGGCAGAATTCCGGTTGCAACGATCATCAGGGCTGGCAACGCAGCCTCCTCCAATAACTCGTCCTTTGCAAACTGGTATACGTAGGTTGCCAAAGTCTCGTAATTAAACGGGCGCAGCAACAACGTCATTGGTAGTTCTTTCAGAACGTCGACAAAGACGAGTAGACCACCGGCAATGAGAGACTTGGTCAAGAGAGGTAAGATCACCTCCTTTAAACTACTTCCAAAACTCCGTCCCAGCGTTCGGCTCGCTTGCATTATACTGGGCGAAATTCGCGCGATTCCAGATGTCATAGCACCATAGCCTATCGCCTGAAACCGAACTACGCATGCCAGAATAACAAGCGCGAGACTCCCGGACAGCCAACCCTGATTTGCAGTGCCTGAGAGGAAGGCTACCAACTGGGAAATACCTGCATCAATATATCCACTTGCGGTCACGACACCTATAGCCAGTATTGTTCCGGGGAATGCATATCCGATGGACGCAAGAGCCGCGGCGCGGCGAACTGCGGGCCCGCCCTTGTATGTGCTAACGACTGCGAGGAAAGACGCAACGGCCATAACAAATAGAGCGACCGTCGCGGCGAGGACGAAAGCATTGAAAGCGGCCGCAACAACGGCTTCGTTAAGGTCCAACGAGTAGCCCCGCAAGACAAAACTGATTAATACCCCGACTGGGATAACGAAGCCGATTAATACCGGCACAATACAAATTATAACACAGCACGCTGAGGCCCATCCCCGTGTCGATCGAGCAACCAATACGTTTGATCGTCTAGTCGTGTCCATATAACGCCGACGCGACCGCGCGATAAGCTCAATTGATAAGAGAATAATAATGAATAAGAAGGAAAGACTAGCTATTTGGGCTGCAGCCGGCAGGCTGTTCATTCCTAGCCAAACATTAAATATGCCAAGCGTCAGTGTTTCTATTGCGAAGTATTCAACTGTGCCAAAGTCGGAGACGACTTCCATCAGTACGAGTGCCAGACCTGCCACAATCGCCGGTCGCGCCAGAGGCAGCCCCACGCTCCAAAATAGGTTTCTGCCCGAGACCATTCCAATTTCGTAAAGCGATGCCGGCGTTAAAAGAAATGCCGTGCGCGCCATCAGGTAGACGTAAGGGTATAGAACAGAGCCCATGATCAGTATGGCGCCCTCCGTGGAACGAATCTCGGGGAACCAATAGTCTCGCGCACTACGCCAGCCGAAGTAATCTCTGATCATCCCCTGTATGGGACCGGCATACTCGAGAAAATCCGTATAAGTGTAAGCGACGAGGTAGGCTGGTACAGCAGCTGGAAGAAGCAACATCCAATCAATGATACGGCAACCCGGAAAACGGAAGTGGGTCACGATCCAAGCGGTTGGCACGCCAAACAAAAGACTCACTGCACCGACACCGGCCATCAGTGTCAGCGTGTTGGCCACATATCGTGGCAGTACCGTTTCGAGAAGGTGCTGCCAGAGCTCGCCGCTATCACCAGCAGCCGCAACAAATACGGCTAATACCGGCGTCAGAAGAAGTCCTATCAGAATTGCCGTCGCGATGGTCCAGACGGAAGGAAGTTTACTCCGCTGTGACCGAACTGCGACAGCGCTAATCGAATCTACCATCCGACCCGGTCGATCACTTTTTGTGCCTCGGGAGCCAATTCAGCAACTCGTGCGATTGGCATCTGGTCTTCTTTGAACGTTCCCCACGACCTTAGTTCATCCGACAATTCGACGTTCGGGTTGACGGGATACTCAAAGTTCATCTGACCATAGAGGTCCTGTGCCGTCTTGGAGGTCAGGAACTCCAGAAATCGCACTGCCTCAGGTTTGTTTTTCGAATGCTTAGCAACCCCGCCGCCCGAAATATTGATGTGTGTGCCTCTGTCATTCTGGTTCGGAAATATGAGTCTAACCGCATCGGCCCACTGCCTCTGCTGCGGCTTATCTGAGTACTTCAGCTTTCCGTAGTAGTAGTTGTTGATGATAGCAATGTCGCAGACGCCTTCATAGATGGCTTTGACCTGTGCACGGTCATTGCCTTGGGGGCGGCGTGCAAGATTCGCCACAACACCACGGGCCCAGTCTTCTGCCTGAGCAGTGCCTGAAGCATTGATGATCGACGCAACTAGAGCCCTATTGTAGACGTGACTGCCGGGCCGCGCGCAAATTCGACCATGCCACTGGGGCGCCGTTAGATCTTCATATCGCTTGATGACTTCTGTGTCTTTAGCACTTGTAGCCGCTACGACAACCCGCGCGCGCTTAGAGAATGCGAACCATCTATTCTCGGGATCTCGCAAGTGCGTGGGAACGTTTGCCTCGAGAACTTCAGACTTTATGGGTGCCAGTAGGTCCTTATCAGCGTAAACATGCAGTCGCGCAATGTCGACAGTAAGTATTACATCGGCGGGGCTGCGAGCGCCTTCGGACTGCAATCGTTGCGCGAGGCCTTTCGATGCGTAGGCGACATTGAACTTGATCCCTGTCTTTTTCGTGTAGGCGTCCAGGAATGGTTTGATCAGGAACGGTTGACGATGGGAGTAGACGTTGAGTTCTTTCGCCAGTGCCGAATTGTAGGGTGCCGCGAAGCTCAAAACGACGGATAAGCTGGCAAGTAAAGACCCGTGCCTCGTGACGGTGCCCATTAATGCGTGCATACTTGATAGTCCCTATCTCGCAGGTGTGAAGAGGCAACGAGTAGCCTCAATGATCGGATTGACGTAGATGGACCACACGTCGTGCGATCCTGCTGTTTGAAATCGACTAAAAACGGATTTGCTCATCACCTTGGCCAATCAATGGTCGTCAGCCGATCGATCTCAAACCGCTAAGACAGCACCAAAGTTTCGGGTATGGTGATGCATTTTGACCGAGTGGCGGATGTGGTGCCGTGCAGGAGATATGAGCAAATACTGGAGGGTTCTGCGGTTGCTGATCCAGATAGGCACATGACGCAGATTTGATTGAGCCGATAATTTTGCGGCCTGCACCGTTGATGCTGAAGTATGACGTAGATTTCGCATTGATTTCCGGATTTGGTTTTTCCATATCAACCATCGTTCTTTGGAAGTTTTGAAGCGTGTGATGTGCAATTGATCGATGTGGGAAACAGACGTCTACTTGTCTCCATCATCCCCCTTCACACTCATTGGAAATCCACCGTAGACGTCATCGTTTGCTATGGCTGGTGATCCAACCAGTACAACTGCTGCGACAGATGCGGTTTTCAGAAGCATCCCGAGTGGTCGGTTCATGTGTATCTCCCGGGCCGATGGCGCTTTCCATATGTACGAGCACCTCACGTCGCTGGACGCAAAAAATTGAGTACAAAGCGATGTGGAGCATCGGACGCGCCACGTCAAGGATAATCTATACATTTCAGTGGTTTAGAAGCGTTCTAAGAATCTTTCTAAATTGAGTCTCAGGCATCCGATCGCGATCAGTTTAATCGTCTAGGCGGGCGGATGTTTTGCCGCAACTCGCTTGCCGACGGGCTCTCCAAGCCGACGACATCGTGGGCAAACACCGCCGTCTCTTTCAGATTGGCGCAGCTTTCGCGAAATAGCGCAGCGCGCGCCTGATTAGACAAGCACTCTCTCTAAAGTTGCAAGGTATGTGAACGAACAACGACAGTTGATTGGCCTGCGACACCAATGTCTATCAGTTGGACCGAAATAGCTGTGTTCCAGTCAAGACAAGTCGTCGAGCTTCAGGACCATCGAACGCGAAAAATCGCAATGATTTCTGGCACACAATATATGAGCGAGACCAGATCAGCGTCCTATTCATTTCGCCGTTCACATCAAACCTTCTGGAACTCTCACCGGTA
>JBPCWA010000652.1:0-2960 GCA_051009975.1 Hyphomicrobiaceae bacterium | reverse complement strand
GTGTTCTACTGACTACTCGTTGGCGTTGGCCGAAGCCAGATTGGTGTTGATCGAAAGGTGTACGGGCCGAATGCGCGAGTGCGCAAGATCAATTTCTTTGCGACGCAGGATTTCCTACTGAACGGCTTGTCGGCTGCTGATTTTCTGAGCCGTCAAACCAAGTCTCCAATGTCTTCGTATGGTTGTCCACCTGGCTGATAATGCAAATAGTGAAACTCGACGCTCGTGGCGTAACCGGCTTCCAACATTTCCATCTGGGCAAAGGCTGTGATGACTTCAATTTGATCCGGGTCGAGCCTGTCGAGGAACCGATACATCAATCGGCGCTAGGTCCATAAGGAGTCGCTAGGGTCAGGGCCGCGTCGCTCGGTTAGGCCGGCCATGGCGCGCCGGAAGGCGTGGCTGTGGGCATTGACCGGGGCTGGCAGTAATATGCCAACCAAGTGATCAAATGCCATCGAGGGCGCTGCAGATGCAGCGTGAATATCCCCGATCCGAACTGATTGGTCTGCGCGCCTCACGACAAATAGGGTTCTCGGCGCCTTCAGAAGAAGCGGCATCTGTGCAAGTGGATGCGATGCCGCTCAAACCAATAAATTGAAGAAGTGTTCGTCATCTTGCTTTCGCTTGGCTAAGCGAGGCACGTCCGATTTAGATTAGTGGCTCAAGATCTCCGATATGCTGTTTTCTCGCGCTTGCAAAAATCATCATCAGTGCAGATTCTTAGTTGCAGATTTCAACGACCCGCCACCGCACTACACGGCATGAGCGGCGTCCACCACGGCGTCGCTTGCAGCGTCGGATCGGTTCCCGACGAAAACTACAGTATTCCTTGTCTAAGCCAAAACCATCAAATCCTTCGAACCCGCGATCCGGCATCCGAGAACCACTCTCGTAGTAGCTGTCGGCCTGCGCATTGGCGACGCTTGTCATGGTCTGCAGTGAAACGGTGGATGTTGCGGCTACTGCGATCAACACAGCTACAAATTTGGAATTGCTTGTCATAACTCATCTGCCCTGTTGTCATTTTGTTTTGAAGTATTTGGGATGACTTGAGACTAGGAGATTGCCACGATTGATGCTGTCACCATCGAGACAGGCGCGTGAAAAACTTTCGATTGCGTCTTCTGCAGCTGCTTCGTCGTCCGGTAAGCGCTGTCACTGCTTCAACAATTCCGTGTCTTCTATCAAGTCAGGAAGTCCCAAAAGTGTAATGCTATGCAGCCGCTGGGCGTTCGGGCCATAATTTGCTCCAAACTTGCACATATCTGCCGCCAAAAGAGACGATTGCGTTGTCATGGAATGAAGCTGCCGATCGAGAAGAGCTCTCGGTAGAGCTCACAGAATTTTTTTCGGTGCGCCCCAAGGATTTCTCAACTCGCCCGTCTAATGTAATGAGTGGCAAATTGGGATGTGCGCATGGGCCGGAAGTGCGGCGACAGAGAATTGGCAGAGCGAGCGGCTGCAGGAGACCGCGACGCCATGGTCAGTCTGCTTGAGCGCTACTACGATCGCATATACCGAATGGCTTGGCATTGGTGCCGGCGGACGGAAATCGCAGAAGATATAGCGCAGGACGTTTGCCTGAAACTCGCGATGTCGATTGGGAGCTATCGACGCAAGTCCGCCTTTTCAACCTGGGTGTGGCGCATCACTTACAATGCAGCGGTTGATCACCATCGTATAACCAGGCGGATGTGTCCAACAGAGCCGAGGCGCATACTGGCACTGATTGATGGACCGGCAAGGGGGACACAGGAAGATCGCTTGTTTGCAAATGAGCTTTGGCAAGAGGTCCACGGCTTGCCGCCGCAACAACGCGATGCCGTCCTTCTGATTTACGCTCAGGATATGAGCCACGCGGATGCAGCAAGCATCATGGGTTGCACCGAAAAGACTGTTTCGTGGCACCTGCATCAGGCCCGAAAGGCCTTGAGAGGCCGGCTAGTGGCCGCGGAGTGACGCAATGACGGAACGAAATTTGAAGACCTTGAGAAACATGAATGTTCCTCGCCCGCGGCCGGAGGCGAAGGCGACCGCGCTGCAGGAAGCCCTTGCCGCCTATGATCATAAATTCTCTGCCGTGCCTCCCCAAGGAATAGGGACGGAGGCCCGTCCAACGCATGTGCCCCCCAATTCAACCGGGAGACGACAAATGCGTGCGATGAAGTCAAATTTTGCTATTGCAGCGTCCATTGCGGTCGCGGCCGTATCGGTGCCGTTGGCCCTTCACTTCCTTCAGACAGAAATCATTTCACAACAGCAAAAGCGACCTAATGAGACAGTGGTTGGCGTATTATCGTCAAGTCCGCCGTCAGGTGTAGACAACTCGGTCAGCGGAATACTGACGACTGTGCCCCCGCGAAAACCAGAGCGTAGAAGCAGATCGACGCTGGCGTCTTTAAGGCCCGCCCAGTCCCCTCACATGGTTTCGAGCGGCGAACGAACAAAGGCGCTGAAAGGTCGCCTTTACGGGGCGTCGCCTAAAATCTCGCAGTATCGCTCTGCAATAAGGGCAAGGAGAGACGTCCAAGTGGCGGCGAACCAAGCTGAACCCAGGCGGCGCGAGACTGATATGAGTTTTCCGCCGCGGCAAAACCGTGACCGTTTCCCGGCGACTTCTAATTCGGAGATCAAGACGGTTGCGGTTGAGCCCGTATCGACATTCTCGGTAGACGTTGATACCGCGTCATATTCATTTGTCCGTCGGTCTTTGCTGGCCGGTCGTTTGCCACCCAAGGCTGCCGTAAGGGTCGAAGAAATGCTCAACTATTTCCATTACGACTATGCTAGACCGGAGCAGATGAGCCATCCCTTCAAATCGACAGTGACGTTGGTGCCAAGCCCGTGGAACCCCGATAACCAGCTTCTGCATATCGGCATCAAAGGTTATGAACTCAACAGCGCCCAGCGTCCCGATGCAAATCTGGTGCTGCTCGTCGATGTGTCGGGTTCCATGC
>JBPCWA010000651.1:0-16831 GCA_051009975.1 Hyphomicrobiaceae bacterium | reverse complement strand
AGCAACAGCAACAGTTCTGAATCTCGATAAAACTGCAGCTTGCATTGGCCCCGCGAATGCGAGCGTCTCAAAGCGTTTAGAACACAGTTGGGTCTATGAACACGAGACCTAGTCCAGCGAGTAGAAGACCAACGCGTTGCCAAATGCGCCTTGGGCTGATCAAGCCCATCGAGAGCGCCACGAGACCAACAAGAAGCTTGAAGGTTATTATTATTGCCACTGCAGGCGCAGTCTCTAGTTGAATCGCCATCGGGTTCGCAACAATCGCGAGCGGTATGACGTAGAGGCCAACACCAAGAGCCATCGCCGACATGGCAACGCGCAACCAATTCTCACCGACCATGCCCGCGGCGATAAAAACAGCACCACATACCGGCGGCGTGATCGTCGACAAGAGTGCAAACCAAAATACAAAGAGATGCGCGATGAGTGGTTCAAGGCCCAGTTTTTGCAACGCTGGGCCTGCAACGGAAATGCAAATTACGTAAGCGGCAGTAGTCGGCACCTCCATGCCGAGCAGCAAACAGGCAATGGCCGTCAAGAAGAGTGCTGGCCACAGATGATCGTTGCCTGCCGAAAGGATAAGTGACGTAATCTTGATGCCAATTCCAGTCTGGCCAAGCACGCTAATGACAATCGTTGCACAAAGTATGATCGATGCGATGGTCGCAATCTGCTGACCAGCGGTAAGAGATGCGGCTTCCAGTCGATCGAGCGTCCTGCGTACGCTCACCTTGAGTGACTGGTCTAGTGGCAGGAGCAAGAACGCAACCAGTATTGCGCAAGCGGCCGCAAACTGCGGTGTATATCCGCCAACAAACATCCGCTCCATCAGAGTGGCGAAAGGAACCGCGAAAAAACCAACCGTAATAATAAGTGTCCTCATCCTGGGTTGCTCTGCGACCGGTAAAGGTCTGAGCTCGTATCGCGACGAAAACGCATTGATACCGGCCCAGACCGTCGCGAAGTACAGCAACGCCGGAAGCAGCGCCGCGGCCATGATGCTGGGATAGGGAATCCCTGTTAGCTCTACCATGACGAACGCTCCAGCCCCCATCAATGGAGGCATGATTTGACCACCGGAGGATGCAACAGCTTCCACTGCCCCTGCCAAAGAGCGCGGATAACCAAGTCGTCGCATGGCTGGCAATGTTATCGCCCCGGTAGACGCCACGTTGGCCGATGCTGAACCTGATATTGATCCGAAAAGTGCTGATGATACGATCGAGACCTTTGCCGCCCCCCCTTGAAGGCGCCCGGCGGCCACTTTCGCCAAATTCATAAACCCGTCGCCTGCTTCTCCGGCGCTGAGAACGGCCCCCAATATGACAAACACAGCAACTATATTGACCGATACTCCGGTCAGGCTGCCCCAGAGCCCTCCCTCCGCAATCACCATTGTGCCCAAAAGACTTTCCACGGGTAAGCCGGGATGACCGAACTCACCGGGCAAGAACTCGCCCCACAGTCCGTAGAGTAGCGCGATCGACGCGATTAGAGGCAGTGGCCAGCCGATCGCTCGCCGTGCCATTTCGAGAACAATTGCCAGCAGGCCAGCGGCCAGCACCAACTGAAATGGTCCATCGAGCGAGCCATACTGATCCGCCAACTGAGCCTCATGAAAAACAATGTAGGCGCAGCCTGCCCAACCGAAGCCGGTAAGGATCGTGCCGCTCCACCAATCGATCTTGGATCTGGCGGCGAACAAGAAAATCCAAGGCAGCGCCAGGGCCATATGGAGGGGCCGAGCTACAAGGTTTGAGACGAGGCCGCTAAAAATTAGCCCGATGTGAAAGGCGATCGATAGCCCGCCGAGGATGACCCAAGTCGCGCGTACGTGAGCTCGCGGAGCTTCGATTTCTTGCACGTCGATTCGATCGCCCCTTGGTCGCTGAGCCGAACAGTTTGTTGATAAGGAAGACAGGTCGGTTTGGCAAAGACCACAGGTCTGTCAATGGACCGCACCGCAGATCTCAAATCTAGCGGAGAGCCTCCGGGAAACTGATGCCGGCCTCATCGTAGTACTTGACAGCGCCGGGATGCAATTTTCCGTAGACATTAGCCAACATCGCGCCTGACACGCCATTCCACCACTGGGTTGCCTTGCCCAGATCAGTTTTCTGCAGCCAGTAGGTTTTGGTCAACATGTAGGCCGTTTCATCGTCCATCGTTCGTGTCGTGTATGCAATGACAGGAAGTGACGTCGTGACGACCTCCTGATCGACACCCGCATACGTCCCAGCAGGAATAACGAGGCGTGTGCGTTTGGCCCTTTCGATCTGCTCGTCGTCTAACGACAACACTGAGATAGAAGTGCTAGCGGCCGCCTCTATCACATTCGGCGCAGGATAAGAACCCGCCGTCACAAATCCATCTATCTGCCGGTTCTTGAGTGCCGAAACAGCTGCATTGAGTTCAACATTTGCCAGTTTCACCTTGCCTTCAAGGCCAAACAATTTGAGGTATTTCACACCCTCTCGAGCACCGAATGAGCCCTTGCCAATTAAAATGGTCTTGCCTTCGAGATCCGCGAATGACTCGATTCCACGGTCCGAACGAACAACGAAATGCATTGTTAGAGAGGGTATCGGAAATAATGCGCGGATACCCGCGTATTTCGGGTCCGTCTTGCCCTTGAACATGGCAAGGCCATTTTGCGCGAGTTTGACCAGGACGGGGGGCGTCGTGAAGACGTAATTGCCGCGCCTCTTGGCAGCTTCTTTCACATTTTGGACCGACCCTTGGCTCTCTTCAACTGTAACGATGATGTCGCCACCAGACCCCTTTTTTATTGCTTCCGCGATTTGTACTGACATCTGGTAGTAGGATGACGTTGATTTGGCGGATTTGAATGTGACGCGCGTCTCGGCATTCGCGCCCATTGCAGCTAGGACCAATGCGCCAACTGATACAACAACACTTGCAGTTTTGATCTTCATCCCCGATCCTCTCTTGTCGATCGCCATTGCAAGAGCTAAAGCACCTTTTATTGTCGACCGCAATCGATGAACGTCGACTTCCGTCCTGTGGCTGGTGAGCTGGTAAGACCAAGCCGGCTCTCCCGGCATTCGACCCATCGTGGTGTTTCCAGTACGCAATCAGTCCCGGAGAATTGCGAGTCAAACCAAAGAGTGGGCCATACCATGCAATTCCATCTCAACGGTTACAGACCGGGCGACCCTGAAATCTCAGCACCTGTCGAGCATCGCGATGGCGCGGGCGACAATGGCGGCCTTCCCGCCCAAGTGGATGTGCTGATCGTCGGATGCGGGCCGGCGGGACTGACCCTTGCAGCACAACTCGCTGCCTTTCCATCGATTTCCACTCGGATCGTTGATCAAAAAACCGGCCCACTTCAGCGCGGCCAAGCCGACGGCATTGCCTGCCGAACAATGGAAATGTTTGAGGCCTTCGGTTTCGCTGAACGTGTTCTCAAGGAGGCCTACTGGGTCAACGAAACAGTCTTTTGGGAACCCGATCCACGTCAGCCGGAACATATCGTCCGCAAGAGAAGGATCAAGGACACCGAAGATGGTTTGTCCGAGTTTCCGCATGTTATTTTGAACCAAGCTCGTGTTCACGACCACTTGTTGAATGTCATGCACAATGCACCATCGCGGCTCGTGCCTGACTATGGCCGTCGCCTTGTAGATCTCAAAATCAAGCCAGCGCATCTGGCTGATCGCCATGCGCCAAACGAACCAGTTTGCCCCCCCCCGTTCGCGGCAACCGCGCATCTCGAGCGAACTGATCCGGAGCACGTGGGTCAGTTCGAAACGGTGAGGGCACGCTACGTTGTAGGATGCGATGGCGCACGCAGCACCGTTCGCAGTGCCATTGGCCGTCAGCTTCGGGGCGATTCGGCTAATCAGGCATGGGGTGTCATGGATATCTTGGCGATCACCAATTTTCCGGACATCCGGTACAAGGCGCTGATCCGTTCGGCTCATGAGGGTTCGGCCCTGATCATTCCCCGCGAGGGCGGTTATCTTGTCCGTCTGTACATTGAACTTGACCAACTCAATGATAACGAGCGAGTGGCGAACCGGCACCTCACACCGGAGCACTTGATTGCTGCAGCGCGACGCATATTGAAACCGTTCACTCTCGACGTTAGAGAAATCGTATGGTGGTCCGTCTATGAGATTGGACAGCGCCTTTGCGATAAATTCGACGATGTCCCCGAAACCGATATTAGAACCCGCTTTCCACACGTCTTTATCGCCGGAGACGCCTGCCACACCCATAGCCCGAAAGCCGGTCAGGGCATGAATGTATCCATGCGCGACAGCTTCAATTTGGGTTGGAAAATCGCATCGGTCTTAGAAGGACGAACCTCAGCGAAAATCCTTCACACTTACTCGGCAGAACGTCAAACGGTGGCTAGAGAGCTGATAGATTTCGACCGTGAATGGGCCAAGATGATGGCCGCTCGCCCGGTGACCCGCGACGCCGCCGCAACGGAAATCGTCAACCCTGAAGAGTTCCAATCCTATTTCATTAAACACGGGCGTTTTACCGCTGGTACCGCGATCCAGTATTATCCGTCCATCATTTGCGGACAAGCGACTTACCAGCATCTCGCCGAAGGCCTACTTATTGGCATGCGTTTTCATTCGGCTCCTGTTGTACGAGCAGCCGATGCCAAGCCTCTCCATCTTGGTCATATCATCAAGGCAGACGGCCGCTGGCGACTGCTTGCGTTTGCCAGTGCGCACGATCCCTATAGATCATCGGTCGGAATCTTCTCCCTTTGCGAATTCCTCTCGCAGGCGCCGAGTTCGCCAATCCGAAAATACACTCCGAAGGAGGCGGACATTGATGCGGTGATAGATGTTCGGGTCATTTTCCAACAAAGCCATCAAGAACTATCCTTTGACAGGATGCCCGCACTACTTCGCCCGTCCAAGGGACGATTTGGGCTCTGTGACTATGAGAAGATCTTTTGTTCAAGTTCGAATGAGGTAGAGGATATCTTCGAGATGCGGTGCATTGACCGCAAGAGCGGTTGTATTGTTCTTGTCCGACCTGACCAGCATGTCGCGCATGTTTTGCCGCTCAACGCCTACTCCGAGCTGGCCGCCTTCTTCGACGGATTCATGATCGAAAGAGATTAATGACGTGTTCTCGACCGCAACAGACACGCAAGTCTACGCCTGCTCACTATCTGTTGTTCTCGATATTTTCGATGTTTTCGGGGCCGAACGCTTCGGGCAACAATTCATCTATTGTAAAGGATCGCTGGAGGCCTGCTGGATCAGCAACCATCACTTGCGTATGAGGTGCTGCAAACTCTCGAATCCTCTGACGACACCCGCCACATGGTGTGCAAATATGCGGTCCCGGCCCTGCCACCGCGATAGCGACGATGCGGCGTCCGCCGCTTGAAACCATGGCACCGATCGCGCTGGCCTCGGCGCACTGGCCCTGCGGATAAGCCGCATTCTCGACGTTTGCTCCAACATAAATCTTGCCAGCATCATCACGAATTGCAGCACCTACAAGATGTTTCGAGTAAGGGGCATAGGCCCGTTGCCTAACTCGCAGGGCTGCCTCAACCAACGTGTCCATCACCGCTCCTTCACATACGGCTTGCCAAGTGCCTTCGGCGGGACCGCTTTACCGAAGAAACCTGCAAGCAAGATCACAGTCACCAAATAGGGCAGTAGCAGGATGATGTCGACTGGAGCTGGGCCGATCATGGGCAGATCGACCCCCTGGAGTCGAGCCGCGCCCGCCTCCAGAAAACCGAACAGAAGGCATGCAAAGAGCACGGGCCAAGGTCGCCATTTACCGAAAATCATAGCCGCTAGCGCGATGAAGCCTTTTCCGGCCGACATCTCGCGCACAAATCCGGCACCGTGTGCAGTACTAAGGTAGGCTCCGGCAACTCCGCAGAGAATGCCGGCAATTAGGACAGCACGATAACGTAGAGCGGAGACGGACACTCCAGCGCTATCCACCGCAGCCGGCATTTCTCCCACAGCACGCAATCGCAGGCCGAATGTCGTTCTGTAGAGTAGCCACCAAATCAATGGAACAACGAGAAGCGCGAAATACACGGGAATTGTGTGACCCGAGATCAATTCGACGTAGATCGGTCCCAGGAGAGGAACTTCGCCCAGACTGTCGGCCAGGGGGAAATTCACGGGCCCAAAACGCTCATGCTTGTCGAGAATTGGAGTTCGTCCGCCTTGAGAAAAAAGTGCGATTCCAAGAACGACTGTAAGACCCGACGCCAATATGTTGATTGCTACTCCGGAGATAATCTGTTCCCCTTTGTGCGTAATACACGCGAAACCATGGACAAGACCTAAACCCATACCCACCAAGACTGCTCCCAGTAGGCCAGGCCAGGGAGATCCGACAAGTGAAGCAATTGCTGCTGAAGCGAAGGCGGCGGCCAAGAGTTTCCCCTCAAGCCCGATATCGATAACGCCGGCTCGCTCGGAAACGAGTCCCGCCAGGGCGCACAAAATCAAAGGTGCGGCGAGCCGCAGAGTGGCATCCAAAAGGCGCAATATTGATAGGTACTCTTCCATCAATACAATCACTCTTTTCGAAACGCCCAACTGAGCCAGGGCACAAACATTAGTGCGAGCGCCCCGGAGAAGAGAATGATTAATCCCTGAATAAGAAGTACCATTTCTCTGGTGATCGTCTTGAATTCGAAATCGAGTTCCGCACCACCCTGGTACAAGGCACCGAACAACAGTGACGCAAGCACAATGCCCAGCGGGTGGGTTCGCCCCATAAGCGCCACTGCGATCCCCGTAAACCCGTAACCGGCAGGAAAATTCAATACCATTTTGTGCTGCGCACCAAGAACCTCGTTGACGGCCATGCAGCCAGCTAAGCCACCCGAGACGAGCATGGCTACAACCACCATCCGTTTTGCCGAAATCCCCGCGTAAACAGCGGCTGGTTCTGAATGCCCGAGTGCGCGCAAAGCGTAGCCCCATCGCGTGCGCCAGATCAAAACCCACACGCCGAGACTGGCACCAAGGGCCAGCGGAAAGGCCAGATTGAGCGGTGTTGTAGTTGCCTCAAAGCCAAGACTGCGAAATATGTCGTGCAAGAAAGGCAATTGGCCGGCCTCTGCGATGTTCCGTGTCTGTGGTGAGCTCTGTCCCGCTCGCTGAAGCGGTCCGGCAAGAAGAGACACCATCAGTCCAGCGGCTATAAAATTAAACATTATCGTCGTAATCACGACGTGGCTGCCACGATATGCTTGAAGCCATCCGGGAATGAACGCCCACAGTGCGCCAAAGAGTGCCGCACCTGCGATCGCGATCGGAATCAGAAAGATTCCGGGCAAGACTGCGTCGAACATGAGGCAAACAATGACTGCTCCGAGACCGCCCAAATAGGCTTGTCCTTCGCCTCCAATGTTGAATAGCATCGCCTTATATGCAACAGCAACCGCAAGGCCGGTGAAGATGAAGTTGGTGGAATAATAAAGCGTGTAGCCGAGACTACCATCATACACAAAGGCGCCTTGGACCATCACCGCCAAAGCTCGAAATGGATCCTCTCCCACGGCCGTTACGACCAGGCCCGCTGCCAGAAATGCGAGTGACAGACTAAGAAACGGTATAAGCACCAATTCGGCCCAACGTGGCAGGGGGGTCATGCTTTCTCCTTCTCTACGCCTGCCATAAGCATACCAATTTCTCCAACATCAGCATCAGCACGATCCATGACGCCGCAAATACGCCCCTCGTTCATCACAGCGATGCGGTCAGAAAGAGCGAAAATCTCCTCGAGTTCGACCGACACCAGAAGTATAGCGCAGCCCTGCATTTTCAGTTCTTCAATGCGGTCATTTATGAATTCAATTGCGCCGATATCGACACCGCGAGTTGGTTGACCGATCAGAAGGATTTTCGGAGCTGCCTCAATCTCGCGCGCAAGAATAAGTTTCTGCTGATTGCCGCCAGAGAAGCCCGCGGAACGCAGAGTCGGATCGGACGGTCGAACGTCAAATCCCTCCATCAAATTGGCGCAATGCTCCGTCAGTGTATTTGGGCTAATTAGTCTGCCTGTCCCCGTGCCTGCCCCGTGGTGATACCCCAACACCGCATTTTCCCTGGCTTCGAATGGCAAAACCAGCCCGCGATAGTGGCGGTCCTCCGGAACATGGGCGACGCCGAGCTTGCGCATCTCGGCGGGCCCAGCAGGTCGCTCACAATCAATCAGACGCTCACCGATTTGGAGTGAACCATTCTGAATGGGCTCAATACCGGAGAGGACGTTAAGTAGTTCTGATTGTCCGTTGCCGGACACCCCCGCGATCCCCAACACTTCGCCGCTATAAAGCACGAGCGATACATCACTGAGACGCAGCACGCCATCGCTGCCGTGCCAAGTCAAGCCGTTTGCTTGAAGAGCGGGAGAACCACGGCCAGAAGCGATCGGTGCACGCACGAGCGAAACTTCGCGACCAACCATAAGAGCGGCGAGCTCCTCACTTGATGTTTCGGCTGTGTTGCGATGTGCGACCATCTTGCCCCCACGCATGACCGAAACTCGATCCGTGACTTCCATGATCTCGTTCAGCTTGTGGGTAATCAGGAGGATAGAAACGCCTTGTGCCGCCAGGCCCCGGAGAATCTGGAAGAGGCTTTCGGTTTCCTCTGGTGTCAGCACACCAGTTGGTTCATCCAGGATGAGAGCTCGTGCGCCTCTCCTGAGTGCTTTGATAATCTCCACCCGCTGTTGCACGCCAACTGGAATTTGGCCGACCTCCGCGTCAGGATCAACTGATAAACCGTACTCTTTGGACAGGCGCGCGAGTTCCCGACGATTTTCATCCATACCTTGTCGTAGCAAGCGCCCTCCTTCTGCGCCCAACATAACGTTCTCCAGAACAGTAAAATTCGAGACAAGCATAAAATGCTGGTGGACCATACCGATACCGAGCTCAATCGCGTCAGCAGATGATTGTATTGCAGCCCGTTGCCCCATTACCTCTATAGAGCCAGCATCGGCCGTATAAAATCCGTAGAGTATAGACATCAAGGTTGACTTGCCCGCGCCGTTTTCGCCGATGACGCCGTGGATCGATCCAGCCCGGAGAGTTAGATCGACCGAGTCATTAGCAAGCACTGACCCAAAACGCTTGGTAATGCCCCGCATGACGATCGCTGATGTCATTATTACTCCCCCAAGCCAGCCGCGCTGACCGCAAGAGCGAATTGCCAGCCGGCTACGTCTCCGGCTTGAGTTGATTTAGCCGGAGCAACCTTAGAGCTTTCTCTAACAACGAAGCAACTCTCGACCAATCATATGGAGCCTAACAGGCAAGCTGGCGCCGATCAGCGTCGACTCGAGCACGACATTGCTCTGTCAGAGTTGGCGTCAGACTTGCTATCAGATGAGCTAACTGACATCGCCTTGGCGACTGTCAACTGTGTAGCCGTCTCAACCAGATTGATTTGTTGAATTGTTGAATTGATGTACGTGAATTTGGAGGCCGGGTTTCCCCTGACCCAGCTCTCCTTTTCTCATCGCCAGCCCTGCGCGACTAGAACGGACAATTCTTGTCAGTTTCGTAGTTGTGCACTTTGATCTGGCCCGAGAGAATACCGGCCTTGGCAGCTTCGACCGATGACATGATTTCGGCGTTGAGGAGCGGCTTGTTGTTGTCATCTACTGCCCAATCAATTCCATTTTCCGCAATGCCTAAGATGAGCACACCAGGGGTGAATTTTCCATCTTTTGCATCTTTGAAAGTCTGGTAGGCTGCCACATCAACACGCTTGAGCATCGAAGTCAGAACCGAACCGGGCGCAATGCCGTTCTGGTTCGAGTCAACTCCGATCGCTAGCTTGCCAGCGTCTGCTACAGCGCGAATTACGCCAAGTCCGGTTCCTCCGGCCGCATGGTAAACGACGTCAGCACCGCGGTCCATTTGCGCCCGGGCCAGCTCAGCACCCTTCGTTGGATCGTTCCAGGCACTGGGTGTAGTCCCTGTCATATTTTGCAGTACCTCGGTAGCGCCGGCCGCAGTAGCGCCTTGTACATAACCGCAAGCAAACTTTCGAATGAGTGGGATATCCATACCTCCAACAAATCCCACTCTTCCTGTCTTGGAAGCCTTTGCCGCGGCTACTCCCACAAGATAGCTCCCTTGATCCTCGCGAAAGGCATACTGGCGCAAGTTTGGCCGGTCCAGCCAGCTAACATCAATAATCGCGAACTGAACCTTGGGATTGTCCTTCGCCACTGCATCGATGGCATCGGCTTGAGCAAAGCCGACTCCAAGAATGACAGTAGCGCCACGAGAGACCATCCGACGCATCGCCTGCTCACGCTGCGCCTCGTTCGTCACCTCGAATTCCATAACGTCAACGCCCGTCTCCTTCATAAACTTTTGGACACCGTTCCAAACACCTTCGTTGAAGCTCTTGTCGAACTTTCCGCCCATATCGAAGATCACAGCGGGCTTAAACTCCATCCCCATAGCTGCGGTGGACATCAATGCGGCCGCTACGCCTACAATGAACGATTTAATCATACTCTTCTCCTTAGTAGGGTCTGCGGACCATTCTTGTACCGCCTGTCAATGTGAGGAAACTCAAAATGTGAATTGGGTGTCGACCTGCTGACGCAAGTCTCTGAACGGGCTATCCTTACCGCAGACCGGTCGAGAGAAATCACAAGAGCTTCGGGTATGAAGGGGTCCATTTCAGAAACGATGGTGCTGTCAGACATGCAAGAGATTATTGCTGTACTCTTAAGTCACGGCAAGGGGCCATCGCAAATGACCTCCAGGAAACGACGCTTGAGAGCCTCTTGATCGACGCTCAGACCAACTTTGATGGTCGAACGACCGTCCGTTGCCGCCACAGTCGACCCGGTCTGCACACCAGAGCAGGCGACCATAATTGGGATTTCATGGAAATTGAAAAGACGCGGCTCCACTGCCGCAATCACCGCGCTGGGGTCGTGCAGAAAGCAGCCGTCGATGCCGGCACTTTCCTTGTGAAAATTCATGTAGAATTCGACTGCTTTGCGAAGAAATGCGCCGGACTTTGGCTTGCGACTTGCCAATAGATCAAAGTCCTCTCGCGTGCACAGAACCATCTCGGTGACATTGAGCCCAACCAGGTGCAAGGGGCAATTGGACTTAAAGACAAGGTCTGCCGCATGCGGATCCTGCCAAATGTTGGCTTCGGCATGTCTGGTCGCGTTACCTGACCTCTGGTACGCTCCACCCATGACGACCAGAAGTTTAACGAAGTCTGCAATCATTGGATCACGGCGCAGTGCTTCAGCGATATTAGTCAATGGACCAAGCGCTACAACGACTATCTCTCCTGGTGAGTCACGCAAAACATCTATGATGAAGTCGGCCGCTTCACGACTGTGTGCCGTATTCACGGATTGCGGCAGCTCTGCGCCACCGAATCCATCGGCGCCGTGAACAAAATCCGGGTGCGGCAGTGGTGTCTGCACGAGCGGTCTGGTTGCTCCCCGAGCGACCGGAACGTGATTCTGGCCAAGGTGCGAGAGAAGTGCCAGTGCATTGTGCGTCGCCTGGTCGACGGAGACATTCCCAAAAATGGTTGTCAAACCGACGAGGTGCAGCTCCGTGTCGGCGAGGGCATATGCAATTGCCAAGGCATCATCAATGCCGGGGTCTGTGTCGATCAGAATTTTTATTGCCATGAGCAAAGATCTCTGCGGCCGGCATCCATCGCACTGACGGTTGGCCAACTACCAATAGTGCAGGCCAAACGTAGCCCAACATCACACTCTTTATTTGACACCATCAACGCCCCCTCGAATCTGTGCAATGAACGCAGAGAGTTTTTGGCGATCAAGCCTGTTGTCCGTTCTCACCCCCGAACAAACATCTATACCGTCCGGGCGCACTCTCCGAATGGCGTCTGCAACGTTGGCGGCGGTGAGACCGCCAGCAAGGAAGACAGGCCGAACGGCCGCTTCGACACATGCGCGACTAACCGCCCAATCGTGAACCCGCCCGGTTCCTCCGAGCTCGGCGGCAGCGGGTCGCCCCGAATCCAGCAGGAATCCGTCCGGAGCGTCACCGTACTCTTCAATTAGACTGACCGCCGCCGGTCCTTCCACATGAACCACTTGTAGACGGCGAATTCCAGGAAACGCTTTGGCGAGGAATACATGCACGTCCCGCGTGAAATGCTGCACAATTTGGATTGTGTGTGGCCGCACGACACGGAGATCTCGCGCCAAACACTGTTCTGTCATGCTTGAACTGAGAAAGACAGACTGCACACCATAGGGCACCAGTCGAACGAGCCGCGCCGCTTCTTCTAGTGACAGCATTCCGGGCCCGGATGGCATGGGCCCAACCAAACCCACCAGATTGGCGCCACTCGCTACTGCTCTTTCGATATCCCGCGAATTCAGCATGCAACATATTTTGATCTTCAGAGGCACCCTACCTTCCCTGCCTTGGCGTGCCGAGCACAACCGAGCGACTGGTCTCAAACGGCTCAGCCACGCACTGGAACAAATGCCGATGCACCCTTGCGTCGGAACCAACCGAGAATTCTGATTCCGTTCCTGATAACGATGACGTATTGCCTAGACAATTTCGAAACCTTTTTTCTCTGTCAATCTATCTGACGAAATGGTTAGACGACTCACTTCGTGAGACCAGGCTCGTTGCAAACAGTCGAATCGACAAAGTTTGGTCACAACAAATTGGTCACAACAGAGCCAGTGTATCTCATGGACCAGCACCAGGCCATCAAACAGACTGATGCCTGCTGACATGCCAATCGGGCACGATGAGACTGGCGGGGCAGCCCCCGTACAAGCATCAAAGTGTGATGAACCCAACTGAAGATTTGTAGAGCGAGAAGATAGATTGTTCCGACTTCCGCTTTCACGCCCGCGGGCAGTGCTCACCGAAATGCATAGCGGCCTGACGATTACGCAACTCCCTAACGCTCGTCGAAGCGAAAGCTCACATTTTAGAGCAAAGCCAGCTGGATCGGCTCAACAAGCAAACCAAATCCATATTCGGGTGCTGGGCTGGCTCCTGGTCGTGGGCATGATCGCTTCTTTTTTCGTCATAGAGGCGGGTCCAGGAGGCTGGAACGACAACAGTCGACTGGCGACCGTTCAGGCGCTTGTTGAACAAGGGACATTCAAAATTGACAGGACGTATTTCTTTTATTGGACCCACGACAAGGTCCTAGTGAACGGAAATTATTATTCTGACAAGCCGCCACTTCCATCCTTACTCGCTGCCGTAGTCTATTATCCGCTCTATATTGCTGGCTTTAGACTGACCCCATCAGACAGCCTAGCGCACGTCATCATTGTAGCCCTTACGGTCAAACTCTCACTCCTGGCTGGCCTAATCTGTTTCTATCAATCTCTCCGACACAGCTCCCTCACCGCCGAAAAGCGATTAATACTGACTGCAGCCTTAGCCGTCTCTACGCTAATTCTGCCCTGGTCAACAGTACTTAACAATCACATACTCTCTGCGGCATTTCTGATGATTGCGTTCTACTTTTACCTCGAAAGCCGAGCAAACCCCTCCCGTCTCAGCAATTTAATTTTTTCTGGCACATTTTTCGGATTATCTGGATTGAGCGACGTCCCGACATCTATATTCATTGCTCTTTTTGCGACACTCATATTTATAAACCGCCGAAGCCTTAAAGACACGATGTTTTTCTTATGCGCACCATTAGTTTTGTACATAATATACCTTACCTTTAATTTTTCCGTCTCAAATTCAATATGGCCCCCACAAATCAATGAGAATTTTTTTGACTATCCCGGTTCACCCTGGATTTCAAATCATGCCTCACCTTCGCCTGAATCCTCATCTGGGATCGAAACAAAAAGCATCAAATCGTCGGTTGATACTGGTGTCCGATACCTGGTAGGTCAAAACGGTTTTGTGCTTTATAATCCAATACTCCTCATTGCCGCACCATGCCTGATATGGACTATCCTCGCAAAGCATCCGCTCTGGCGAGAGGCGAGCGCCATCAGCACTGGAACCGCAATCATCATACTGTACTACTCTATCACAACGACCAATGCGGGCGGTGGATCCTACAGCATTCGATGGTTTGTTCCCCTTCTCCCCTTGCTTGTTTTCTTTCTCTTTGGTTATCTGCAGGAGCTCACCAAGCATCGTCTCAGAGTTTTATCTGCAGTGATGCTGATCTCGTTCGCAATCGCGTGCATCGGCGCCGTGCAGCCCTGGACCAAGAAACATATTTTTGGATCAACCAGCATTGTCGCCAACATGAAAGTCTTGGGCGAGCAATTCGACTAAGCCACTGCCGCTCCCTGCACGGTATGGTCCGGAAAAACATTTCACAGCGTAACATCGGTCAGAACCCGGCTCCGCGCAGACGGCTCCCCTCATACCCACTCGGCAATGGGACACAATATATTCTCGCGGGGGACTGCAATGAGCTATCTTTGACGCCACCTGAACTGGGCGCAAACAGACGTTACAGCAACAGTCCTAGTTCGTCTCTTCTACCGCAATATTGGGCGTTAAAACAAAGCCTGATGTCCGCGATCTGTAGGTCACCGAATAATTATCTAATATCGCTTTCACAACACTTTCCGGCAGCCTCAAGGGGTGAACTGGTATAGACACGCTTTCAATTTGGATCGCGCTATAGAATCTATTATTAATCCGGTTCAACAGCGGCTCAGGGGAGATAAGCCCAGATCCTATTTTGAGACCCGCATTGAAATAATCGACCTGAAAATCTTTTTTTGACCAATAGCAAAGCGCAAGATTTTCACACATAACCGGGCCACGTATCGCAGAAAGATAATCAATATCTTTCTGACTACTGGCGGCTAGCGAACTAAAGCTCGCCAGTCGCCGATCGAGCTTCACTATTCCCTTATTAGAAGAAGCGAACACTGGCGCCGAGATTGCGAGCACCACCATTAACGGCAGAAAGCCGGCGCGAGCACGACTATTGCGATTTGCCTCGACGTGAAGACCGTCGCTTCGACGCACGATTGCATCGACGAGAAGCCCAGAAACCAAAGACAATGCAATCACCATATCAAAGAAACAATTGTAGTGTATGCCGTAACCTCCAATAGAATAAAACCCAAAGCCAATTGACAAAAAAGCATAAACAGAAATCAGTCTGGAATAGCAGCGTCGATCAATGATGGACCAAAAAACGCATGCGATAATCGGAGCCGCAAAACGTGGCAAATACCAACCAATCGTTCTAACGGTCTTATCCCAGGAATACGATCTGTGCGCTTCGTAGCCTATGACATCGTAAAAGAATGCCGATCCGTAGAATATGAAGAGTACTAGAAACGAGACCGAGAGCAGTGCGCCACTTGTAGCGAGCCAAATCAAGAGTTCGCGCTTTGCGCGGATCGCCAGCAACCAAATCGTTATTGCTAGCGGAAGCAAGATGAGAGAGTGCTTTGTCATTCCGGCCAAAAAGATCAAGACGGTCGCAAGTACCAAGCGCGATGGTTTCCTCGGCGAGGAAATAAACAACAAAAGACCACTGGTCATGAATGCATAGGCCAGCCACTGAGGATCGTTCGACGCCGTAAATGCGTCAAAGAAAGTCGCTGTGTATCCAAAAAAGAACAGCGTGCCGAAGATCACTGCAAAATGGGACGCTGTGAGCCTCCACAAAACCAAGCCAATGTTCAGTCCACACACGCAATAGGCCAACAAACAAACAATTCTTCCAGCAACGACGAGGTCGCCCGTAACAAATCCAAGCGCCCCAACGATATAAAACGAAGTTGGTGGATAGTTGTTTGTGACCAGTTCCGTTGGATTCGGATACAGCGGCGAGCTACTGAAGGCGGATAACGCGTGAAATGCGTTCCAACCCTCGCTGTAGTGCTGACTCGCTATTAGACGAATCATCAAAATTTGGGGGAGAACCTGGACGACCACCACGAGGCCAAAAAGCCCCAACACCGCAGCAATCGCATATGCCTCGATGCGCGAAGGCTCAAACCTCAACGCGGTATTGGTCGTCGCCATCGTCCCCCACTGATCCGAATCATTTCCCCGACAATTGCTAGTTTAGCGACTTTTTTTTGGCTTCAAGCATCAAATAATCTTACGTGTGAGTAAGTTGACATCTCTTGACAAACCTGCGCTAGAACACAGTAAAAAGCTATTGAGCTCGCCTTTACTGCACTCGCCTTTACTGCTCTCGCCGTTGGGGCACTGACGGTGCGAATGAAGGTTATTTGCTGCAACGGCCACGCGCGCAAGTATAGGTGTCGGCGGGGACCAACCATAGGGACGGCCACGCATGCACGCGGAGCTGGATGACATACTCAAGCCGGCGCAACACAACGTACAACAGTCAGCACCGCAGACCGCCGAACTGTCTGTGATAGTGCCCACTTATAATGAGCGCGGGAACGTCAGCGAGCTGCTCAAACGACTGATCAACGTTCTTGAGGGCACGAATTGGGAGGTGATATTCGTAGATGACGACTCGAGTGATGGAACATTGGATGAGCTGCGAGCCTTAGCGCAATCCGATCCCCGTGTTCGTTATCTCCACCGGTTGAACAGACGCGGGCTTGCTTCTGCCGTAACGGAGGGCATCCAATCCACGAGTTCACCTTTCATCGCGGTCATCGACGCTGACTTGCAACACGACGAACAACGGCTGCCAGAGATGCTAGATCAGCTAAAGAGGACCGAGTGTGATCTTGTCGTGGGTTCACGCTACGTGACCTCTGGCGGGATCGGAGATTGGCACAAAGCTCGAGCAAAACTAAGCCAGTACGGTACTTGGCTGACGCAAAAATTGACAAAAACCCAGCTGACAGATCCGCTCAGTGG
>JBPCWA010000650.1:0-17048 GCA_051009975.1 Hyphomicrobiaceae bacterium | reverse complement strand
GACCTGCAAAGCGTGTCATAAGGTGCAATTTACTGCCTGGAAAAAATCGCATCACTCTTGGGCCTTGCGTCACGCCAAACCCGAGAATGTGCTGGGTTCCTTTGACAACACTGTCCATCAGCGCAATGGCGTCCGGACGACATTCCGACGTGATCAGGATCGATTCTACATCGACACGACGACGCCGGACGGACTGCAAAAAACTTTCGAGATACTATACACCGTCGGAGTTGAACCGCTTCAACAATACTTGATCGAACTCGACGGCGGTCGTCTTCAGGCGTTAGACATCGCCTGGGACACAAACAAGAAACGGTGGTTTCATCTTTACCCCGATCAGAATGTCCAATCCAACGATGGTCTTCACTGGAGTGGCCCTTACAAAAATTGGAACGCGCGCTGCGCTGAGTGCCACCAGACGAATTTCAAAAAGGGTTACTCTCATCGGCGAAAGACATATGACAGCACTTGGAGTGAGTTGACAGTCGGCTGCCAATCCTGCCACGGCCCGGCAGGTGCCCATCTAGCCTGGGCAAACGAGCCTGAGAGCTTTGATCAAGAATCTTGGACTGACGTTGACAGCATAGGTCTGCGACCATCATTTCTGTCCAAAAGCGGCGCAACGAAGAGCGACGTATCCGATAGCGCCGTTACCACTACCGCTATCGGAGTGTCCGGCAAGGGCTCCGCGGCGACGATTGCCGAAATCAATGTTTGCGGAAAATGTCATTCACGCAGATCACAATTCGGTGCGGATAGTCCACCTGTGAGCGGACCTTTCCATGACCACTACCGCCTGGCGTTGCTCCGAGATGGACTTTACTATCCGGATGGACAAATTAATGACGAGGTCTACGTTCTCGGTTCTTTTCTGCAGAGCAAAATGCACGCGCGCGGCGTGACTTGCAGTAACTGCCATGACCCGCATTCAGGTAAGGTCATCGCGCAAGGGAATGCAGTCTGTACCCAGTGCCACAATCCCTCCGGGCGGAGCGAGTTCCCTTCCCTGCCAAAGAAAGCCTACGACACACATGCCCACCATTTTCACAACCTCGGCGGCCCGGGGGCACAGTGTGTTGCTTGCCACATGCCAGAGAAGTCCTACATGATCGTCGATCCGCGGCGGGACCACAGCTTTCGTGTGCCACGACCAGATCTGACCATCAAAATCAGATCGCCCAATGCCTGCAACCAGTGCCACACTGAAAAGACACCACAATGGGCGGCCGAAGCCGTGAAGGCTTGGTACCCCGATGGCCGCTCAAAAACTCAGCATTTTGGAGAACACTTCCACGCGCACCGCGTCCATTCGACAGAGAAGACACGTAAACCCCTATTGGCCATCGCAGCCGACACGCAGCGTCCTGCTATCGTTCGCGCTAGTGCACTAAGCGAATTGCGCGGGGCACGTTCCAAGACGGAGATAGCGGCGGTTGTAGAACTGCTCGATTCAGAAAATGCACTTGTTCGTGCTGCAGCGGTTCGCGCCTTGCAGGGGGCGTCACAATCTCTCAAGATCCAAAAACTTTTTCCCAAGCTGGCCGACCCCATGCGCGTCGTGCGAATGGCCGCAGTACGTGCAACAATGAACCTTCCATTGACCGATGGTCTCGGCTCGCAGAAAGAAGCCATAGGCAAGGCCCGTCAAGAATTCAGAAGAATGCTCGGTGCGCTTAGCGACTTTCCGGAGACGCACTTACAGATCGGCGGACTTGCATTGACTTCACGAAATCTGAGAGCCGCTGACGCCGCGTTCGCCGAAGCCGTGAGACAAGATCCGCAACTGATCGACGCTTGGCTAATGCGAGGTCGAATTGCTCTCGCGCGCCGTCGTCTCAATGATGCGATTTCCATCCTCAGGTCGGCCGCTGACGCGAATCCCCAATCCAGCCCCATTCTTCACTCGCTAGGACAAGCTTACATCAGAGCGCGACGGTTTGCCGACGCCATTCCGCCACTCAAGCGCGCCTTGATGCAACCAGAACCGATTCGCGGCCTACGACTTGATCTCGCCCGAGCGTACGCTGCCTCTGGCAACTTGGAAGCCGCCATCGATGTCCTCACCGCAACCGTCGGAACAACTGCGGAAACGGTGATGCATCTCGATTTGCTTGCCAATCTTCATGCACGCCTCGGAAACCGAGCCGCCGGTTCCGAAATCGCTCGAAGACTAATTGAGAAATACCCCGCGCACCCACTCAGTGCTCAACTACGAATGTTGCTTCAAACCCAATAAATACAAAATCACCAGATGCTCGATTTGTGAGGCCCGAGCTCTTTGAGGTAGAACGCGGAACTCGGCATTATTGCCGCCAACTTTTTCAGAGGCATGTCTTTTTTAACTGTGCTGAGCTCCACACGAGGGCCGGTATCACAGCCTGCCGCCAATAGTCCCAGTCGTGCCCGGCGTCGTCGACACGTAGCTCGGAAACGACGTCCTGTCTTCGCAACATCTGATGGGCACGAACCGTGCCTGTCAAAATCGAATAGAACGAGTCGTCATCGCCGGTACTTAGCCAAACATCAGGATTGTCGCGGCGCGGCCCGACATTCCTCAGTCGTTCAAATACGTTCCATCGGCGGCGCTCATCGTGATCCATCGGATGCCCATGAACACCTCCGATCAGACCGGCCAGAAATCGTCTACGTATCGGATCTTCTGACAGGTCTTCATGAAACAAAGCGCCCGATAAACTGAAAACAACCTTGAATAGTCTTGGCTCGGCGAACCCGTGAATCAGCGCACCGTATCCTCCCATAGACAGTCCACCAATGGCGCGACCAACGCGACAAGGGGCCGTCGGATATCGGGCATCGATGGCAGGTATGAGATCGGATCGAAAAGCATCGAACATTGGTCCAAAGCCTTCAGAACGTGCATCGTTCACGTACCAACTCCGATCCATATTGGGCATAATGACGAGCACCGGCTTAATCTTGCCGCGCCTAATCAGAGCATCCAGTGTCGGTTTAATCTTGCCTAATCGCGGCCATGCCGTGTGGTCGTCGCCAAGACCGTGGAGCAGGTAGACCACCGGCAATCTCTCTGCGACGCTCTGATCTAGATGCGTTTCCGCTGGCAGGTAGATAGCGACAGAAATATCGCGACCGAGGCGATGACTCCTGATCTTGACGTCTAAGTCTATTCTTCCCGCATCTTGAACGAAGGCCGAAGCCCTGGAAGCAGCCGACTCTCCGACTGAGGTTGAGGCACCCGGAACACCAACGCAAGCAAGTGCCAGGGCGAGTGTTGTTGTCATTCGTTTCATGCGATACGTCCAGCCTCCCCTTTACTGGCGAAGCCGGCAAAGACTAAGGACGAGATAAACTGAGGCGAAGAGGCAAGAGCACATATCAAACCGTTGCCCGGAACTAGCAGTCCAGGAACCTAGGCATCTGTCTTGATGAATCTGTCCCCGACCGTAATTTTTCCGCATTTCACTACACGTGCGTAAATCCCCCGCAGCCGATTGACCTTGCCGTCTCCCGTATTGACAAAAATGGTCGCGTCGCGCCCATAGCGTTCCGCAAAACTCGCGCAGCCGTTGTGTGGCGTATCAGTGATCTCGATAATCGCGTCACCAACAGCTACGCGCTGACCGGGAGGCAAGTTTGTTGGTCGCAAGTCCATGTCGACAAATAGATTGTCTCCTGCCGGCAGCCAGTTTCTGCGTTCTCCCGCAATCAATTCGATACAGCGCGAATTCATTATGCAGACCTGAACATCGGGATGCGGCCGGCCGTCCTCGGTTGACTTCCAACAGCCTCGCGCCCAATGGTCTCCGTGCACTCCGCCCTCGCTACTGACGTCGCATGCGTCAACATCAAGTCTCTTGCCCTTTTGAGGGCGGATTACGATGGCCTTCACCTGGCCATTCTCCTGGGGCGAGGCAAGAACATTGGGAAGACCTGCCCTTAGTTCCATGAGGGTTTTGTGTTGCGGCATGAGCTATTCCAACACGTCCAATCAATCCGATTTATGTCATAGCATCGAAGTCCGAATTTGTCGCCTTCTATCTAAACAAGGGTTCGTTATTCCGGCGACAATTTTATAGGCTAGGTAGGGGCGTCGATCGTAGACCTCAGTGCTCGTGAATTGACCGAACGAACATCAGCCGGATAGTTCTTCGAGACATATTGCGCTGCGGCAGTAGTCGCATGAGAATCTTCGTTCAATCAGATCATCGCTGATTTATAGCCTCTTTCACTTTACCATAGATAGCGGTCAATCCAGCTAGAGAGATGCAAGCGTGAATGCGAATGGAACGACGAATGGTCCACCATCAGCGAAGATGACGACGGACTTTGACGCCATCGTTATCGGTGCTGGAATCTCGGGGATGTTTCAACTCTACCGGCTGCGCGAATTGGGAATGCGAGTTCGCGTTTTCGAAGCCGGCTCCGGCGTTGGAGGAACCTGGTACTGGAACCGCTATCCCGGAGCACGCTTTGATTCTGAGAGCTATTCCTATGCGTACTCCTTCTCGCAGGAATTACTCAATGAATGGGATTGGACTGAGCATTTCGCGCCACAACCGGAGACGGAACGTTATCTCAACTACGTCGCTGACAAGTTCGCGCTCAAAGCTGACATTCAGTTTTCGTGCCGTGTAATTGCAGCACACTACGATGGCGAACATTGCGTCTGGGTCGTCTCGACAAACGACTGCAAGCGGCTCACCTCCCGATTTCTGATTACCGCAGTTGGACCGCTTTCCGCACCGACTCTTCCTCGCATCCCGAACATCGACGACTTCGAAGGGCTCGCCTTCCACACCGGGCTCTGGCCGAAGGAGCCGGTTGACTTTAGCGGCAAACGTGTGGCCGTTGTCGGCACAGGTGCTTCGGGAGTGCAAGCAATTCCGGAAATCGCCAAAAAGGCCTTTCACTTGACGGTGTTCCAACGCCGACCGAACTGGTGCACGCCCTTGCACAATCGACCAATCGGACCTCAAGAGATGGCCGACATTCGCGCTGGCTATCCGCAGCTCTTTCAGCGCTGTCTGGAGACCGCCGCCTGCTTCATCCATACGACCGATCCGCGCGGAACCTTCGAAGTTAGCGAAGAGGAGCGCCTCGCATTCTGGGAAGAGCTCTACGAGACTCCTGGATTTGGGATTTGGCAAGGAAATTTCCGCGATATGCTAACAGACAGACGTGCAAATGAACTCGTTTCTGCATTCGTCGCCGATAAGATTCGACAACGCGTTCGCGACCCGAATATTGCGGAGCGCCTGATCCCTCAAGATCACGGCTTTGGAACGCGTCGGGTACCACAGGAAACGGGCTATTTCGAAACCTACAACCGACCCAACGTTGAACTCGTCAGTATATTGGAAGCTCCCATCGAACGCATCACACCGTCCGGCATACAAACGAACACAACTCACTACGCGTTCGACATTATCGTCTATGCTACTGGTTTTGACGCCATAACCGGAAGTCTGGACCGCATTGACATACGAGGAATGGGCGGTGAGAAACTCATTGACAAGTGGAGCGGCGGACCGAAAACCTTTCTCGGCGTGATGGTCCACAATTTCCCGAACATGTTTATGCTAGTCGGTCCACACACGGCTCTCGGGAACATCCCGCGCAGCATCGAATACAACGTCGATTGGGTGCGCGACCTGATCCACTTTATGAGCAAAAAGCGATATTCGACCGCCAATGCACGACCGCGGGCCGTTGCGGAATGGACGCGCTTCGTGGCCGACAAAGCTGACGGTTTGCTGACCAACGAAGTCGACTCTTGGATGACAGGCGTAAACATGAACGTTGAGGGCAAGCAAACTCGCGTCCTCGCGCGCTACAGCGGCAGCGCACCGGAATATAGAGCATGGTGCGATCGTGTTGCCGCCGCAGGCTACACAGAGATTTGCTTTCATTGACAGCAGCTAAGCCTGCTGCTCACGGCGGGCGCAATCGCGCCTATGACCTATGCGACCATGAAGATACTACCGAAGCGTATCAAAAAAGACGGTCTCTTTCTCACCCTGGAGATGAATGTCAAAGCGATAGCAATTGGGATTGCCGAATCCGCTGGTTGATGCAATGAGCGTATGGCGACGGTCAATCGGTACCAATGCAAGCACGGGGTCGCGTTGGTTGGCCTTGTCTTCATCGGCAAAGTAGAGACGCGTGACAACATGCAAGAGCAAACCGCGCGCAAAAACAGTCACATTCATGTGCGGCGCCTGGAAACGATCCGGTGATCCAGGTTTGATCGTGCGAAACCGAAAAACATTGTCCGGTTCCGTTCCCGTGCCGAATCGTCCGAACCCTCGAAAGCGGCTATTCGAGGTGCGCGGATCAGCCGGGTGCGCATAGCGACCTTCTGCGTCGGCCTGCCAAATTTCTACCATGGCATCCGAGATGGTGGCACCCTCGCCATCAAGCACATGACCAACGATCTCTATGCGATCCCCCTCAACTTCCGGACATTCCGCCAGCAGGTTGCCACCGGCAATCTGGTCAAGCGGATAGCCGTATTGCTCCGCGGTAAGGCCGTAGGCAAAGTACGGACCAATTGTCTGGGACGGTGTTTCCTTTAGAGCCATAGCTTAGGTCTCCATCGGCGTCTCTTGACGCCCGCGCAAAACGATGTCGAATTCATATCCCAGCGCGTAGCCTTCCTCCGTCGTCTCGATCGAGAAACGGCTCACCAATCGATCACGCGCTTCAGCGGGCGTGCCAAGAAATATCGGATCGAGTTCGAGCAACGGATCGCCAGGGAAATACATCTGTGTGACGAGGCGGGAAGTGAATGTTGGGCCGAAGAGCGAAAAATGGATATGGTTCGGTCGCCATGCGTTGGTATGATTGCCCCAAGGATAGGCGCCTGGCTTGATTGTTATAAAGCGATACCGACCATCAACATCGGTGACACAGCGACCACCACCGACAAAGTTCGGATCAATGGGTGCATTGTGGTCATCGACTTTGTGGATATAGCGGCCCGCCGCATTCGCCTGCCAAATCTCGATGAGACAGTTCGGTTGCGGTCGCCCGTCCTCGTCCAAGACATGTCCCTCGACGATAATACGCTCGCCGAGAGGCTCGCCGTCTTTCGTGCCATTCCGCGTCAGATCCGAATCCGCGTGGCCAACGCTATCAACGCCAAAAACTGGACCGGTCAATTCGGAGAGAGACGCCGGGACAGTGACTAAAGGCTTTTCCGGCCCGCGCAGCTGCGTCGACTTGTACTCGGGAAACCTATACGGTGGATGAGAAGACCAATCACGGCCGATTATCGTTCGAGACATGGCGAAAACCTCTCGTATCCGGTTCACGTATCGCCATGATAGTTGATCAAGCCCCCGCTGTGCAGGGGCTCAAAGTCGCGCCGTAAGGCACGTAACTTCAGTTGTTGTCGAAGTTGTTGCACCAGAGTCGAATACGGCCTCAAACCGCAGCTGCTCGTGCAGTAGGCAATTGGTCAGGGAGAACATGGTGAAACTGCAAACTTCTGGATTGCCCACGCGAGTCGGCGCCACACTTTTGGCAATCGGCTACGGCGCCGTCGGGATTTTCTCACTTGCAGCAAGCTCGGAAGCTCCGACTCCAGACCTTGCGGATCGGGCGTTTTGGATGGGCGTTACATTTCTAATCGCAGCTTTCTTAGCGCTCAGCGTATCGTGGCTCGTAACTGATCTCTCGAATATCTGGTGTATTCCTGCAAGGCGGACCAGGCAAAAGCGCCTCACCGAAAAAGACGTGGCGTAGTCGGAAGTAGTCGGAATGTCCGTCAATGCTTGTTGAGTGAACTTGTTTAGTGAACCTGTTTAGTTGACCTGGCCACTCTCTGCGAGGAAACGCGCCATACCGCGCACGTTCAGCTCACGCCATGCCTTATACTGCAACCAGCTCGCGTAACGCTCCATTTTGACCTGTTCTGCCAGTTCATCGACCGATTTTCCGGCCTTCAATCCAGCCAGAACAGCGCCCCGGAGTTCCTCAATATAACGGCGTGCATCAGTTGCGTCTTCTTTGACGCCCACGCGCCCGTGCGCAGGCGCAAAAATTTCAAAGTCGAGGCTCTCGATCTTTTTGACCTGCTCGATCCAACCATCAATATTCGATCCAGGAAAATCGCGATAAGGCAGCCGTTTCGGCGCTGCTGCATCTGTGATGAAGGCGACATTCTCGGGGCGTACAACGACAGCAATAAGGTCCTTACCGTGGCCTTCACCCAAATATGTGAGTTCGAACGTCTTACCACCGACTTTAATTGATTTCTTGTCGTCGAACCGCATCGTAGGAGCGACACCATCAATTTGTGCCGGCGCGTTCTCATGAGCGATCACAGTCTTGGCACCAAGCGCGGAACCACCTGATGCATGATCGGCGTGACTGTGGCTATAAATGAGATGGGTGATCGGTTGGTCCGTGATTTGCTCGAGATTGTCTTTGAGCCATGCTGCCGCTGATTGATTGATTGGGTCAACAACGACAACTCCCGCATCCGTTACGACGACCAAAGCAAAATGGAAATTGTTTTGGAAGCGATAAACATCGCCGGCAACCTTAGTAATGCTGCGGCGGACTTCTTGCGCCGATGCTACGCATGCAACAACGACGAAAAGCGCTAGGCTGACGAGGCGAACAATCATGTTCATCTTAGAAATCTCCCGACATTGATGTTTGTTTCATTGTGGGGACTGCGTGACCCGTTTGAAAGATTGATTAAACGATCGATTAATTGGTTTGTCATTCAACAAGCCAATAACTCTATCCTATATTGACTGACAGCTCTGTCGACGAATTGCAACACACGACATTGTGTCAGAAAACCAGGTCGTCATATCCGCGTCAAAACGACAAATCTCCAAGCTAGCAAGGAGCCGGTCACAGTCAGTCCCAGAGCCATGCCCCACCAAAGACCGTCCGCGCCAAATTCCAATGGAAAGGCGAGGACATATCCCCCACCGACGCCAAGAAACCAGTAGCCAAAAGCAGCAAACCACAAAGGAACGACGGTGTCCTTCAAGCCGCGCAATGTCAGCGACGCGATGACCTGAAGACCGTCGAAAACTTGAAAGAATGCAGCCAATACCAAGAGCTTCGAAACCAGCGCCAGCACCTTTGCAAAGCCTTCATCGGTGGGGCTCAGAAACAGGCGGACTAGCGTTTCAGGAAAGCTCAATGGTGCAGCCATGAGGAGAATAAGCCATACGCTGCCCACCGCCATAGCCGCCAGACCGGAACGACGCGCGTGCACAAGACTGTCCTTGCCTGCTCCCCACGCCACGCGCACCATGCCAGCCTCTGCCAGCCCGTGCGCCGTCATAAACGCAATACCGATCCACGCGATCATTACCTGATAGGTCGCAAGAGGTACGGGTCCCAAGATGCCGGACAGCACTGACACCGAGGAGAAGAGCCCAGCTTCCATTATGACAATGCCTGCAACCGGCAGACCTAACCACGCAATCTCGCGGCAGACACCAAGATCGAGCTTCAAGCGTCCTCGAAAAATGCCGTAACCGCGCAATTTTGGATTGAAATAAACAAAGGTCAGCAGTGCGGTGAGCAAAAAAAGTGCGACAACGAGCTTGGACCATCCGGCTCCTGCCGGGCCTAGAGCAGGGAATCCATACTTCCCGTGAACTAGGGTCGAACAGACAAAATAATTCAGTCCGACCGCGACGACCGTTAAGAGCATGATGACGCCGGTCCTTGCTACAGCGGCAACAAACATGCGTAGAACAAAATAGAAAAGAATCGGGAGCAAAGCTGCGGAGGCCGGCAGCAAAAAAGGGCCCATCAGTTGCACCAGCTCGGGCGCGACACCTGTCAGGATCAAAATACTGTCCAGATGCCAAATGAGAAGCGCAGCTGGGAGGCCTACTAGCGTGACAATCACAAAGCCTTGGCGCACGGCGATACCCGCATCTGCTTTGTGACCACGCCCTTCCGCCTGTGCAACCAAGACGCCAACCACCGAGATCATTCCGACCAGAACGATCTGAATTTGCATTGCCAAATCGTTCGCCAGACCGACAGCCGCCAACTCACGGTAGCCGAGCTGGCCGATAATGGCCTTGTTTGTCAGAACGATCGCATATTCGGAAACGTATGCCCCGATCAGCGGGATCGCGAGGGCCAGCAGGCGTCGCACTTCATGCCAATAGCTCGGAACTGGCGCTAACAGCGCGCCGAGATTGGCCCCAGGATCGTCCGCTGTTCGCGACATGCTCAAAACTCGATCGCGATTGTTGACTGGCCGTCAACGAAATCTAGCTGGTAGGTGTAGGTTTGAGTAAGTGTGCAGCTGCTGATGCGAATACGCGAGCGCCAATCACGATATCTTCGTCGGACGTATTTTCACTGTAATGGTGGCTTATGCCTCCGATACTTGGCACAAACAACATTCCTGTCGGCATATATCGAGCCAGATTTTGGGCATCATGTCCAGCACCACTGGGCATTCGCGCGTACTGCTGGGAGGCGTGAGCCTCCGCAGCCACCTCAATAGCCGACTGAATGCTCGGGTCCATGAGCGTTGGGACACTCTTGGAAATCGTCTCGAGTTTTACCCGACAAGGTCCCTTGTCGTCGGCCAGTGTCACCGATTCGCGCAACACACACTCAAGTTCTTCCAACTTTGAGGGATCAGCATCGCGAAACTGAAATAGTACGACCGCCCGGCCGGGAATGATGCTGGGAGCGCCAGGTTCTAAAGTAATGCGACCTATGGTCCAAACGGTGCGTTCGCCAGCGTGCGAGGCAAATGTCTGGCCGAGCTCGTGGCAAAATTGGACTGCAGCGACTCCAGCGTCACGTCGGATCGCCATTCGAGTTGTCCCTGCATGGTTCTGATCCCCTTCAAAAGTGATCCGAAATTGCGAAATGGACACGATACTGGTCACGATGCCAATCGTTAGATTGTTTGCCTCCAACCAGTCACCCTGTTCGATATGTGCTTCAAGAAAGCCCACATACCGCTCCTTCTGGATATACTCGCGAGGTCGACCGGCGAGACCGGCAGCGGCCAACGCGTCGCGCATTCTAGTGCCGTGGGTACGATCCGACGCCGCGTCTATTGTTGCATCATCAAGTTCGCCAACAAACGAGTAGCTGCCCAAAAAGCTGCCGAAATGCGCCTCTTCATCAGCAAATGCAATGACATCAACGCCAACATCCTCGTAACCCGGCGCGACGGAAATGGCACGAGCTGCTTCAAGTGCATAAACGACGCCAAGTGCGCCATCTAGCCAACCTGCTTCGTTCTGGCTCTCCAAATGCGAACCGGCTAAGAGCTTTGCATCGACGGCGGGACAGTAACCGATAACATTGGCAATGCCATCAATACGCGCATCGTAGCCGATATCGGTGAGTTGCTCGACCAACCAACGACGCGCCAGCATATCATCCTCAGACAGAGTGGGCCGGTGAACGCCGGTTTTAAAGGCTCCGAATTCACGCAGGTGATATAGGTCGGCCAGCACCCGATCCCCGTTAATCTTGACATCAGCCACTGCTTTTCCTCCGCCGCAACTTCCGGAACCAATCGACTGGTCGGCGCAACTGAAATGAACGAGCCGCAGTTCGGACCGAGCCCTGGGCGGCTGAATAGAAATTTAGCTCATCACGGCTGCGGGTTGAGCCAGAACTCTGCAAGCGCCACGGCCCGGGTCACGACAAAGTTGATGAGTAAATAGACAGCACCCGCAATCAAAAATACTTCTATCGGCTGATAGGTAGATGCGATTATTTTTTTTGCGACACCAGTGATCTCCAAAATCGTGATCGTGGAGGCCAACGAAGTGGACTTCACCAGCAGAATAATCTCATTGCCATAGGCTGGCAATGCTTGGCGAAACGCTATCGGGAAAATGATCCGATAGAATGCTTGCCAACCTGACATACCGATGGCTCTAGCTGCTTCGATCTGTCCTACGGGCACTGACATCAGTCCGCCGCGTATGATCTGGCTGGAATAAGCAGCTGTATTGAGCGTCAGAGCGAAGATTGCACAGAACCAAGCCTCCCGAAACATCCACCAAATTCCTGCTGCCTCGAAACTCGCGCGAAATTGACCTGAGCCATAATAAATGAGGAAAATCTGCACCAATAGCGGGGTCGATCGAAAAATATAGACATACCCGGAGGCCGTTCCGGCAACTATGGGATTGTGAGAAATATTCATCAAAGCTAGTGGCACGGCAAGAAAGAAGCCAAAGACCAGCGAAGTAAACGCCAACAGCAGCGTCTCGTCCATTCCCACAAGAATTTTCGGGAGGGATTGAGCGATCAGATCGAAGTCCATTAAACTCTCCTGATCCCTCGATTAGCCCACTTCTCTGCGCGAACAAAGGCGCGCTGGGAAATGATGGCCAGTAGCAGGAAGATTAGAAAAGCCGTAATGTAAAACGTAAATGGCTCCTTGGTGGATCCTGCCCCAAGCGCCGCCGTTCGCATGATCTCAACCAATCCCACAATTGAGATGAGTGACGTATCTTTGAGTGCAAACTGCCAAATATTCCCGAGCCCCGGTAGCGCATAACGCGCCGCCTGTGGCACCATTATGCGCCAGAATCGCTGCATGTCTGGCATCCCAATGGCATATGCCGCTTCGATCTGCCCCTTTGGAATTGATTGCACTGCACCGCGAATGACTTCTGTCGAGTAAGCCCCCGCACTCAAACCTATGCACAGCGCCCCTATCGCGAACACTGGAAGGTCGATGTAGCCATCGTATCCAAACATCCCCTTCGCGATGTACTGCAGAAACTGGCCGCCACCGAAAAAAATGAGGTATATGACCAAGAGTTCGGGTATGCCACGGAGCACTGTCGTGTAAATCTCTGCGATCCAGCGCAAAGGTGCAATCTGGGAGAGTTTGAACGCGGCAAACACAGTGCCGAACACTAAACTGAGGAGAAACGCGCAAAGAGCGACTGCAAACGTCATCACCGTTCCGCGTGCGAACTCGTCACCCCACCCTGCGTCCCCCCAGCCCAATAGCGTAAAGTCCATGGCATTTTCTCAAGTGGCCCGGCGCCGTTCGCTATATAGTGTGAACGGCGTCAGACCAAAAACTACTCGGCAGCTGATGCATCGAAGCCGAACCACTTGACGGCAAGTTTGCTCAGCGATTTGTCGGCGATCATTGTATCGATCGCTACCGAAAACCTCTCGCGAAGTTTGCTGTCCTCCTTGCGAACACCGACAGCGACGCCACGCCCCAGCGGCCCCCCAGTCATGTCCGGCCCAATCATGGCAATATCATTGCTTTTCTCAATAATGGGCAGGAGAAATGTGACGGCGGTGTAGCCAGCGTCGATACGACCGGCCTGGAGATCGAGAATCATGTTGTCCATCGTGTCGTAGGATTTCAGCGAAATGTCAGGCATATGTTTCTGCATAAAATCTTCGTGGGTTGTTGAAACCTGGACACCAACCGTTTTTCCCTTAAGCACCGCCTTCATCGAATCCAACGCTTCCTGTTCCTTCGCATCAACATCTGCCAGCGTAATCGCCTCAATTTCTGACTGGTAGCTTGCCAACGCCGAATCTTTAGGGACCGCAAATCGAATTGGGGTCGCCGCGTAGTGACGAGAGAAAGAAATGACCTTTTCGCGCTCCGCCTTTATCGACATCCCGGCCATGATCGCATCATATTTTTTCGCGACGAGTGATGGGATAATGCCGTCCCAGGCCTGCTCTACAAGCTTGCATTGCACTGCCATACGCTTGCAGAGCTCCTGCGCCAAATCAACCTCGAAACCCACCAGATTGCCTGAAGCATCTTTGAAATTGTAGGGCTTGTAGGCACCCTCCGTAGCGATACGGATCTGGTCTGCGGCCTGAGCGGGCAGCACCCACATGGCCGTTCCAAGAGCAGCGGCCACGATCAAACGAGCGAGCATGAGTTATCCTTTCCTGTCGTAACATCCAAACAATTTGGCACCGTTCATGTTTCGCGTATTCATATTTCGCGTGTTGACGTCCACAGATTACAGAGCACTTGCCAAGAACGACCTGCATCGCGCAGACTTAGAGTTCTCAAAAACAGATTGCGGTGTTCCCTCTTCCTCGATACGCCCCTCGTGAAAGAAAACAACGCGATTGGAGACTTCGCGCGCAAAACCCATTTCATGGGTAACGACGATCATTGTGCGCCCTTCCTTGGCGAGCTGGCGCATCACGCGCAACACCTCGCCTACAAGCTCCGGATCCAGCGAAGAAGTCGGCTCATCGAATAGCAAGACACGCGGCTTCATCGCCAACGCACGCGCGATCGCGACCCTCTGTTGCTGACCACCGGACAACTGGGATGGAAAGGCAGTTGCCTTATCTGCGATCCCAACCTTATTCAAAAGTTCCATTGCTTCTTCACGGCATTCTGCCTTTGTGCGACGCTGTACGTGAACGGGGCCCTCGATCACATTGCCCAAAACGGTCATGTGGGTCCACAAATTGAAGCTCTGAAAAACCATACCAAGCTGAAGTCGCAGGCGATTGATCTGAGACTTGTCTAGTCTTGCCCGTCCGGACGCATCGCGCAATCGCACCTCTTCCCCGCCGACGACGACGCGTCCTCGGTCGGGGATTTCAAGGAAATTGATGCAGCGCAAAAAAGTGCTCTTACCGGATCCAGAACTGCCGATAATCGATACGACGTCGCCATCAAAGGCCGACAGGGAAATCCCCTTCAAGACCTCCAATGGACCAAAACTCATGTGAATGTCTTCGGCAAGAAGCGCAGGTGCCGTCGAATGGGCGGAAGTTTGGGACGGCGTCATGACATCGCGTACTCACCGGAAAACTCTAGCGTTGCATCGAGTCGTAGCCGATCATTTCCCTAGAGGCAACCAAGCCAACGTTTCAAAGGGCATCAGATATGTCGCAAGTCTAGCGCGCTTGCGCATTCTCGCTAGCTCCATGCAGCGTGTGATAAGGATCGTACCGAGGCCCGGGACGGTGCC
The DNA here is from genome assembly GCA_051009975.1 of Hyphomicrobiaceae bacterium. Taxonomy (GTDB): domain Bacteria; phylum Pseudomonadota; class Alphaproteobacteria; order Rhizobiales; family Hyphomicrobiaceae; genus Tectiglobus. Next base: position 2,115 of record JBPCWA010000650.1, on the reverse strand, counting down.
TGTGTGCCGACAACCCGACACCAGGACATTTGTACGACAATACTGAGCTGGGTTCAATTTTGTGCTTGAAGGTGCGAAACTGATGCCAGTCGGCAAGTCGCCGAAAAGTCACGGTGAGCTCACTTGGACGAGCATTGGATGAGTGATGCGGCCAAAGGAGGCGATATTGGCACCATGAGAATCTCTGTTATCGGAGCAGGCATTATCGGAAGCGCGATTGCCTATCATCTTGCCAGATGTGGGGCGCGTGTTCTTTTAATTGACGAGCTGGGCATAGGTGGCCTCACAAGTCCGTGCTCTTTCGGCTGGACCAACGCCACCTTTGGCAACCCTAAGCCGTACTATGACTTGCGGTGCCGAGCGATGCGCGAGTGGGACGTGCTCAAAGAAAACGCTGCTGACATTCCGTTCCAACAATCCGGCTGCCTTTACCTGGATTCCGATCGGATCGATTTGCCCGCATTTTTCGAACAGCATCGGAGTTGGGGCTACGACCTCGAGTGGGTCTCCGACGCACAAATTTCTGAGCTCGAACCCAACCTTACCAGGCGCGTTGACCTCGGCTTATTTGCGCCCAAAGAAGGTGCCGTCGAAGCCGAAGGCGCTGCCCGATGTTTTGCACAAATGCTTGTCGCTCAGGGCGGGCAGACTGTGAGAACAGCCCGGGTTGAAAATCTGCTTTATGCTGGAGAGAAAATTGGCGGTATCGTCTTGGACGGGGAAGCTATCGCTTCCGATTTGGTTGTTCTAGCAGCGGGAGTCGCGACCGCACAACTGGCCAAAATGGCTGGAGTTCATATACCCCTTGAGGCCTCTCCAGGACTCCTAATCCATACTAAGCCGATTTCACCCCGTCTCAGTCACGTCGTCCTAGCACCAGGTCTTCATTTTAGACAGCAAGCTAACGGTGCTTTACTAGCGGGCGCTGATTTTGGTGGCGGCGAAGTGAGCGACGAGCCGGAGGTCAACTCTCGTGATCTCCTCGCACGTTTAGAATCCGAACTGGCGACTGATGACAATCTCGAGCTAGATAGATATACACTCGGCGTTCGACCTATCCCGGGCGACGGCCTTCCGATCGTGGGCCATCCAGTAGGCGTAAACGGGCTCTATTTGGCTGTGACACACTCAGGCGCCACATTAGCCCCCCTAATCGGTCGATACGTGGCCGAGGAAATTCTCGAGGGTGACCGCAACCCATTACTTATGCCGTTTGGGCCAAGTCGCTTTCACACGCCACTGGCTGGAATACGGAAATCATCTATTGAAAATCCGTTGAACGGACAAGAACAAGGCGAGCCACAACAATAGTGCTTCGTGCGGTGCCGCAGCGCGGCAACAAGCGGCTGCAGCGGTTCGGCCAATCGAGCAATAGAGCACCAATGCAACACGTCAACCTCTGGTAAAAACTTTGTTTCAGGACCATGTCACAGACTGGCTGTTGTGGTGCGCGGATCCCATAGGGTCAAGGCGGGAACCGCCGATCAAAGCTCTTTCCGCCAGCGAATTCGAAACGTTTATCAAGCGCGCTGCAAGTCATGGCATCTTGGGCTGGGTGATCAAAAACGCGCCCACCATCCGAGATGATGGTTCACTTTCGGCAACTCGGTCGAAAGCAGAAACAACATTTCGGATAGCCCAGCTCCTCTCTTTCAAACTGCGCTCCGTCGCGGCTCAACTTACGGCGCCCTTCGACAACCAGGCAGTTGCCTTGGTCAAAGGTCCTGTCTTTGCCGACAAACTCTATCCGGATCCAACCCGCCGGACCTTTACTGACCTCGACTACCTGGTTGCACCATCTGCTCTTGAAGTTGTGTCAAGCGCCTTAAACGCTCAATGCTTCGCTGCTTACGATGATCCGGACCAGGAAACGCGACAAGAGTGGTTTTGGTTGCATCGACGCGACCCGGATCTAATGATCGAAGTGCATACAAACCTCATACATTCAAGTCGCATGCGCAAGCGGCTGCAATTGGGACTCGATCAGATAAGCCAGAATGACGGGCGCCCCGACTCCCCCGCCTGCCTCTTATTTATTGCAATCTGCCACGGCGCCGTGTCAGATCAATTCAAGCGGATCCGCCAGTTGGTCGATATTTGCCAAGCGGCGCGCCA
>JBPCWA010000649.1:0-4416 GCA_051009975.1 Hyphomicrobiaceae bacterium | reverse complement strand
GATGCCGGTCGTTTTGATGCGGTCGTCTGCAGTATCGGGATTCTGCATTTTCCAAACCCTGAACGTGCCATGCAGGAAGCCCTTCGCGTTTTGAAGCCCGGTGGTCGCTACGCAATAACTTGTTGGCGACCACCGCGCCCAGATGCCAACCCCTTCTTGGCGATCGTGCTCGGTGCAATCCAAGCCCACGGTACAATGGACGTCGATCTTCCAGCTGGGCCGCCGCTCTTCCGTTTTTCAGAACCCGACGAGTGCGAGCGCGTCCTAACGGCCTGCGGATTTGAAGAAGTCGAGAGCAGAGAAGTGCCACTGCTGTGGCCCAGCGCCTCCGCTGAAGACTTCGTCTGAGAAGTTCCGACGAGTACGGGGCGCATTGGCCGGCTGCTCGATGCACAGAACGATGCGCAGCGTCCCGCGATTGAAAGGGCAATCGTCGAAGGTGCAATGAAATACGCGACTGCCGACGGCGTGAAGATTCCATCCGCGTTTGTCTTCGCGTCGGGTCGCAAGCAACCCTGACACGCAGGCAGGCCACCGGTGTAATCAGTGCTGCCGTTGTCTGACACCGTTCGGCAAATCCCGTCCGCGACCGCTTCTGGGCCATCTCGGCCATTGACCCAGCCGGAAACGATGTCCGCTTCCAGGGGCAAAGCAGGCTTACATTGCTGCAGTTGCTCAGGTCTACTTATGACGGCGTACACAGGATGATCCCGGCGAGGTTCACGCCGAGCAGCTCTTCGTTGTGTCAACAACACTCGAAAGATGTTCCAGCGCACCGGAGTAAGGATGGACCAACCTGCTGCTGCGCAGGGCTATCCCCGGTGATCGATGATGTCATCGGTCTGGATGGTTGGCGCAATGGTGGCGATGAGCGGGGATAGCCCTGGGCGCGAAGCTTATTTTGGCGTCGTGGCTTTGCGCCTGCTGCGGCTCTGATTGAGACGATAGCTCTCGCCATTCATTTCCAAGATCGTGACGTGATGGGTGATACGGTCGAGGAGTGCGCCTGTCAGGCGTTCTGATCCAAAGGTTTGCGTCCATTCGTCGAAGGGCAGGTTCGAGGTGACGATGACGGAGCCGCGTTCATAGCGCTCGGAGAACACCTCGAACAGAAGTTCGGCTCCAGTTTTGGAGAGCGGCACGAAGCCGAGTTCATCAATGATGAGCAGGTTCTGTGCGGCAAGTTGCTTGAGATAGCGCAGCATCCGACGTTCATCGCGGGCTTCCATCAACTCGGTAACCAGGCTGGCTGCCGTGGTGAAGCGAACTTTGAAGCCCTTCTGGCATGCAGCAAGCCCTAAGCCCAATGCGATATGGGTTTTGCCGGTACCGCTTGGACCCAACGCGATAATGTTCTGGCGCCGTTCGATGTACTCCGCGCGAGCCAGTTCGATGACCTGTGCCTTGTTGAGCGAGGGAATGGCCTTGAAGTCGAAGCTGTCGAGGCTTTTGGCGACCGGGAACCGGGCTGCCTTAATACGTCGCTCAATCATCTTGCGTTCACGCTCGATCAGTTCCAGTTCGGACAAGCGCAGGAGGTAGCTGACGTGATCGACGTTTTCCTCTGCGCACTGGCGTGCCAGTTTGGCGTGCTCTGCCAGGAATGTGGGAAGCCTGAGTTTCTTAAGGTGATGGGCAAGCAACAATTGCGGTGTGTCGCTCATCATTATGCCGCCTCAAGCAGGCTCATGTAGGCACTGGTCTTGGTTGTCTCGATGTTGGCTTTGGGCAGATAGGGATAAAAATCCAGATCGAGGCGTGGCGGCCGGCGTTCAACATGGCAGAGCGCAAGATGCTTGACTGCATCGTAGCCGATCGCGCCCAGGGCAAGAGCCTGGCGGACCGCCTGCTCCACGACGCTCAACTCAAAGGTCTCCAACAACCGCAGCACCTGGACATACTCACGCTTGCCCGGCTTGCCCAGACGAGCTTCTAAAAGCCGGTGCAACGTCATAAAGCAATCCGGCAGATCCCAGCCCACAAGCGGGGCCGCCTGATCCAGCGCACCAACCTTCTGTTCCAACAATGCAAGATAATGCAATGGATCGAAGACAAAGTCCGCCTTCTCCCAAGATCGAGGATGGCGAGCAATCTCCTCTGTGCCGCACGTAATCACCACCTCATCGACATAGCCCCGCACAATCACTTTGCGATGGCCATAAGCAACCGGCTCCGAGTAGTCATTGCCGCGATAACGTACGAGAGATAGTGAACTGACCTGACCCGGTTGTTTGTTGCAGGCGTCGAATGGGACGTCCGGCAGACTGGAGAGAATGCTCTGATCCTGCATCTAGCGCTCTGCGATTGTCTTCTCGTGGCCTCGCAGGCGGTCAACTTGGCGCTTGAGGCACTGTTGTTCCAGCCAGGCATTGAGCGCCGCAAAGGTCTCAAATCTTGGGATAGGAACAAGGAAGTTCCGTCGTGCAAAGCCGACCAGGCCTTCCACCTTGCCTTTGTCGTTGCCTTTACCAGGCCGACCAAAGCGATCGAGGAATAGATAATGCGATTGCAGGCTTGAGAACGTCTCAGTGCGTTTACGCGTCCCGTCACCGAGGATCCGCGCAACAGCTATCTTGGTGTTGTCGTAGAGAATGGAAACCGGAACACCGCCAAAGAACGCAAACGCGGCGACATGACCGTCGCAGAATGCTTCCGTCGTCTCCGCTGGATAGGCTTTGACGAAGATCCCGTCGGAATGAGGTAGATCCATCGCAAAGAAGTGGATCTTGCGCTCTGTCCCGCCAATCACTCCAAGCGCTTCGCCAAAATCAACCTGGGCGTGCCCCGGCGGATGTGTCAGTGGTACAAACATCTCCTGACCGCGCTGCTTGTGCAGGCGAACGTAGTCTCGCACAATAGTGATGCCGCCCGTAAAGCTATGCTCATCACGCAATCGTTCAAAGATCCGCTTCGCAGTATGACGCTGCTTCTTGGGGCGCTCCTGGTCATCAAACAGCATCTGATCGATGATCGCGACAAATGGATCGAGCTTTGGCCGGCTTACCGGCTTCGTGCGCTGGTAGCCCGGCGGTGCCGATGACGACAGGATCTTACCAACCGTGCGCCGGTCGATCCCAAAACGCCGTGCCGCCTCACGCGCACTCAATCCATCGTGATGACAAGCAAGCCGAACCCGTCTGTAAAGATCCACCCCATACATCCCCCGCCTTCCGCTCGTTAAATTGAACCGAAGACGTCTGACTGGCGTACTTTTGCGCCGATGCGACAGGCCAAACCCCGACGCTTCTGTGGATCATTTTTGCACTGGTGGTCTCATCGGTGAAGTAGGCCTGATCGGGTGTCATACCGTCAAGGCTCGAATGCGGACGTCGGCCATTGTAGAAGTCAAGGTAGCGGCTGATCGATTGCTGCGCCTCACCGACACTGTCGTACGCCCTCAGATACACCTCCTCGTATTTGATACTGCGCCACAGCCGCTCGACGAACACATTGTCCCGCCAAGCCCCTTTACCGTCCATGCTGATCGCGACGTCGTTGCGATGAAGCACGCTCGTGAAAGCTGCGCCTGTAAACTGCGAACCCTGATCGGTATTGAAGATCTCCGGCTTGCCGTGCTTCGCCAAAGCCTCCTCCAGCGCCTCGACGCAGAACGCAGCTTCCAGCGTGATCGACAACCGCCACGACAGCACGCGACGGGTTGCCCAGTCGAGGACGGCCGCGAAATAGACAAACCCGCGCGCCATCGGAATGTACGTTATGTCCATCGCCCAGACTTGGTTGGGATGCGTGATCGTCATATCGCGCAGCAGGTACGGATAGACCTTGTGGCCGGGTTCCGGCTTCGTCGTGCGCGGACGCCGGTAAAGCGCTTCGATGCCCATCCGTTTCATCAGCGTTCTGACGCGACGACGACCAACCTTGATGCCTTCACCGGCCAGCAGTCCGCGCAGCATCCGCGAGCCCGCAAAAGGAAACTGCAAATGCAGTTCATCGATACGTCGCATGACGCCAAGATCTGTGGGCGACACAGCGCGCGGTCGGTAATAGACGCTGCCGCGCGAGATGCTAAGCACTTCAGCCTGCCGCGCAATCCGCAGATCATGTTCCCGGTCGATCATCGTTTTGCGCTCAGCAAGCCGGCCTTGCTGAGCGCTCCTTCTAAAAAATCATTCTCCAATGTCAGTTCGCCAATCTTGGCATGCAGCGACTTCACATCGACAACATGGGCAGCCGGCTTGGCGTTGCCGCCCAATCCGAAAACATCGACAGCGCTACCCTCAAGCTGCGCCTTCCACGACGTGATCTGATTGGGATGGACATCGAACTGTTCGGCCAACTGCGCCAGCGTGCGATCGCCCTTGATGGCGGCAAGCGCCACCTTCGCCTTGAAAGCTGGTGTGTGATTCCGGCGTGGTCTTCTCGTCATTGTAGCTCCTGATTCGCTGGCAAAACCGT
>JBPCWA010000648.1:0-3816 GCA_051009975.1 Hyphomicrobiaceae bacterium | reverse complement strand
GGATATGCGTACAGTTCACGTACACGACGTTCGTGACGACCCCGGATACACGTTCTTCGCAGATAAGGAAAAAGATGAGCGCCGCACGATGCTCTGCGCGCCACTATTGCGCAAGGGAGCATTGATTGGTGTTATCGTGCTATCGCGGGAAGAAGTCCGTCCATTTTCGGATCGACAGATTGATCTTGTAGAGACCTTCGCCGATCAAGGTGTCATAGCGATTGAAAACGCCCGGCTGTTCGAAGCCGAACAATTGCGCACGAGCGAATTGCAGGAGTCGCTCGAGTACCAAACGGCAATGGCCGACGTCCTCAACGTCATTTCGCGGTCACCAAGCGAATTACAACCCGTTCTGGACAAGATTGTCGAGATGGCAGCACGTTTGTGCGAGGCGGACATGTCGCTGCTCCATCGCAAGAGAGGAGATAGCGACGGCTACTATCCGACAGCCACATTTGGCTATTCGGCTGGCGTTTCCGAGATATACAAATCACTAGAACTCAGGCCGGGCCGCGGCCACAGCACCGGCCGTGCACTTCTTGAAGGCAGGCCGGTTCAAATATTGGATGTCCTCGAGGACTCCGAATACACACTCACGGAGGCCCAACAGCTGGGCGGTCATCGAACAACGATGGCTGTCCCGCTCAAGAGCAACCGTCAGACCATCGGCGTTATCAGTCTTTCCCGAAAGAACGTTCGTGCGTTCACGCCCAAGCAAATCGCACTCGTCGAGACGTTCGCCGACCAAGCGGTCATCGCTATAGAGAATGCTAGGCTTTTCTGTGAGACGCAGGAGGCGCTCGAACAACAAAGTGCATCGGCTGAAATTCTGAGCGTCATCAGCAACTCGATGGATGATGCGCAGCCAGTTTTTGATCGCATTGCACAAAGCGCACTGCAACTATTTGACGGTGTGGGTGTTGGTATTCTGCTTGTTGAAGACCAGCTCATACAGGTCAAGGCCGCCGTTGGCAGTGTCAACCTGGAAGCGGCTCGAAGCATGTACCCTATGCCGCTTGACAGAAGCTCCTACACAGGCCGCGCGATTCTTGACAAGTCGCTGATGAACATCGCCGATACCGAAGCGTCCGGTGTGCCAGATACTGCGCGAGAGCTCGGACGCAGATTAGGGTATCGATCCAATGCAACAATGCCGATGATGAGAGGCGGTGTGGCAATTGGAACAATTTCCGTCCACCGAGTTACGCCGGGAGCTTTAGATGAAAAAGATCTTGGCATACTGCGAACCTTCGCAGATCAGGCCGTCGTCGCTATCGAGAATGCGCGATTGTTTAACGAAACCAGGGAGGCACTTGAGCGGCAAACGGCGACGGCTGAAATTCTCAAGGTCATCGCCAGTTCGCCTTCTGATGTCCAACCGGTGTTCGACTCGATTGCTGAAAGCGCCTCGCGTATCTTCGCGCCGTGCATTAGCGGAATCCTCATTCGCGAAGGTGATACGATAGATCTCCGCAGCATGTCCGGTGCAACCGATGCAGACGAAGAAGCCCTCAGAAGCATTTATCCTCGGCAATTCAACCAAAACAATTTGACGACAGCGGCCATCAAAGCACGACACGTCATTCAGCTCGATGACACCGAGGCACCTGACGTGCCTGAAGGCACTAAGCAAGTTGCTCGCGCGGTTGGCTTTCGTTCAATTTCAGTCGCGCCACTACTGCGCGGTACTGAAGGCATAGGTGCCATTTCAATAACCAGCCCCAAGGCCGGTTTCACGTTGTCCGAGAAACAAGTGTCGTTGCTGCAGACTTTCGCCGACCAGGCCGTCATCGCCATCCAAAACGTGCGCCTCTTCAACGAGACCAAGGCGTCTCTCGAATATCAGACGGCCACAAGTGATGTGCTCACGGCGATTGCACAATCTGCAACCGACTCCCAACCCGTATTCGAGGCCATCGTGACCAATGCTGCGCGATTGTGTGATGCTACCTTTAGCGTCATTGTTCTCTATGACGGCGAACGAATGCATCTGGGCGCGCTCAACAACATGAACGAGGATGTCTCGGAGCAGCAGCGTGCGCGTTATCCAATGCCTCCCGATCGATCGCAGATCAGCGGCAGAGCAATTCTCAGCGGTAAGATCGTCCAGGTGACCGATATTCAATCGGACCCCGAGTACCCGCAGGATCTTGCACGGACCGGCGAGTGGAGATCGGTCATGGCCGTCCCGCTGATGAACAGCGGAACGCCTATCGGCGCAATTTTCCTAGCTAGGTCTGAAGCTGTCGCGTTCAGCGAAAGGCAGGTCGCACTTGTATCAACCTTTGCGCGACAGGCTGTAATTGCGATTGAAAATGCACGGCTGTTTAACGAGACCAAAGAGGCACTGGAGCGGCAGACTGGGACAGCTGATATCCTGCGCGTCATCGCGAATTCCCCTGATGATGTGCAGCCTGTCTTCGATGCCATTGCCGAGAATTCCAACCGGTTGATTGGCGGGTTCTCAACAACTGTGGCCCGACTAATCCACAACGAGCTTCACCTCGTCGGATTCACATCAACGAACGAAATTGGCGATGCGGCATTGACCCAACTCTTTCCGGTGCCGGTTGGCGACTATCCAAGGAGTCACTTGCTCCTTGCCGGCGACACAGTGCAGGTCACTGACACTGAGACAGACACTGATTTACCCAGCCATGTGCGTGACGTTGCGCGTGCCCGCGGTTTCCGAAGCATGTTCTTCTGTCCGCTGTTGCGCGAAGGTAAGACTATCGGTGTCATTAGTGTGACACGGCAAAACCCGGGGAGCTTTTCGGACCACCACGCGCAGCTTCTGCAAACATTTGCCGACCAGGCCGTCATCGCGATTGAGAATGTGCGGCTCTTCAACGAAACGAGGGAAGCGCTTGAGCAGCAGACGGCCACTGCCGAGGTGCTAGAAGTTATTGCGAGTTCGCCTTCTGATGTTCAACCTGTATTCGATGCGTTGGCCGAAAATGCAGTGAGGCTGTGCGAGGCCGAACGAGCATTCGTCTTCAAGTTCGATGGCGAAATGCTCCGGGCCGCCGCCTCTTACAATGCCGGCCCGGAAATCAGAGCCTTCATCGATCAAAATCCTATTCCACCCGGGCGACACAGCATATCGGCTCGCGCCGCATTGGAGCGCCGGACAATCCACGTCCACGATATTCAGGAAGATCCGGAGTATACGTATACGACGTGGGACGCAGGCCTCGTGCGGACCTTGTTGGCAGTTCCGATGTTGAGCGGGGACGAGTTGGTTGGGACCATCACGATCTACAAACTCGAAGTGAAGCCGTTTACCGAAAAGCAGATCGCGCTTGTTGAGACGTTTTCAGAGCAAGCCGTCATTGCGATCAATAATGCACAGCTGTTTGAGGAAGTTCAGGAGCGCACAGCGGAGGTCACAGAGGCGCTGGAGCAGCAGAAGGCTTCAGCCGAGATTCTCAGTGTAATCAGCAACTCGATCGAAGACACACAGCCCGTGTTCGACAAGATTTTGCAAAGTTGCCAACACCTGTTCGGCGGCGATGAACTCGACGTGCTGCTAGTCGACGAAAAGGACATGCTGCAAGTTGCAGCCTACATCGGTGAATCGCACGATATTGTCGCTGCAACCTTTCCTGCCCCCGTCGAAAAGACTCCCGCCGGCCAGGCTATTCGCGAACGACGAGTGAAACATTGGCCAGATCTCGTAAACGGTGAAGATGTACCAGCTGTGCTGCGCAGGATGGCCAGGCTGATCGGATACAAGTCGATGGCATTTGCGCCGATGTTGTGGGAAGGCCGCGGCATTGGTGCGATCGGCGTGGCGCGTTCGACGGGCGAGTTCAA
>JBPCWA010000647.1:0-23563 GCA_051009975.1 Hyphomicrobiaceae bacterium | reverse complement strand
TGTTAGTAGTTTTCCACGGGATGCCGGCACCTGCTAGCGCATCCATTCGTCTTTCGGCATATCAATCGCGGTAAGTTGGGTGCTGATGGTCTCGCCAAACGGCGAAAACTGGAGTTGGAGCGAAATTGGCCAGCCATTTTTTTGCGGCGCAAAGCATGTTGGGCATCATCCTTATCCCACTTTTTGTGTGGATGATTTCGGAAGATCGCGCTGCATTGGGATTCGCCGGCGCTTTTCGCACGATTGCTACTGGCCTAGTACTTCAATTTCTCCTTGTTGGTCTATTGTTGTTCATGCCGTGGACAAAGTTAGTGTTCGATGCGCTTGGCCAAATAGTCTTGGCGCTGCAGAGCGCCACTGACGCTGGTGCACAATTGGTTTTTGGCTATCTCGCCGGTGGACCGGCCCCATTCGATACCACACGGCCAAATCATACTTTTATAATCGCTTTTCGGGTTCTGCCGATGATCCTAGTGCTAAGTGCGTTGGTTCGACTTCTCTACCATTGGGGCGTTCTGCAACGTGTGGTGCAGGGTTTCGCCTTTCTCCTGCAGCGGTCATTTGGCACTGGCGGGCCATTGAGCACCGCAGCTGCGGCCAGCGTCTTTCTTGGACTTGTTGAAGCGCCTTTATTGATACGTCCCTACCTGCGGGATATGGGACGGGGGGCGTTGTTTGCCGCTATGGCCGTCAGTATGGCAACGGTCGCCGGGACAGTCATGGCCATCTACGCAAGTATACTAAGCAGTATTGTGAAAGGAGCAGCAGGCCATCTCCTAGCCGCGTCACTCATCAACGTTCCGGGTGCGCTCATGTTGGCGCGGCTTGCCATGCCGATGGGGTTTGAAGGAGGTCCTGCGGCGGTCAGTCATCAACTTGATGATCCATCAGAGAGTAGCGTAGACGCGATCGCGAAGGGGACCGCCGAAGGTATATTCCTGGTTGCTGGAGTTGGTGCGATGCTAATCGTGGTAGTGTCGCTGGTGGCGTTAACGAACTCGATCTTGGCACTGAGCCAGGATTGGTTTGGTGTGACAGTTACGTTGCAGCAAGTGCTTGGCTTCATATGCATGCCGCTGGCGCTCATTATTGGCATACCGTGGAGTGAAGCCGCCGTGGCTGGCTCATTGCTTGGACAAAAGGTCGTCTTAAACGAGTTTTTGGCTTATCTGGATCTCGTCAACACGCCCGCGGGCGAGCTCAGCGAGCGGTCTCGCCTGATTTTGACATATGCGCTGTGCGGCTTTGCCAATCTGGGGTCATTGGGGATTTTGCTGGGCGGATTGTCGGCCATGGTACCGGAGCGGCGGTCAGAAATTGTGGCGATGGCACCAAAATCGGTGCTCATAGGATTTCTGGCAACCCTTTTGTCCGCCTCCATCGTCGGTGCCACGACATGGTCTTAGCCTCTCATTCTAGCAACAGATCGTTGCTCAACAAAGCGGTGATGATACTGCGGTTGCGATATGCAATGATTGTCCTCACGGCCATTCTTGCAAATTGTCCGCTCGAGCGTTCGTCAGCCACTGCTCCGTCCTGCACTTTGGCACTTGCCCTAGCGCTTGATGTGTCGGGGAGTATCGATTCCGGTGAGTACGCTCTTCAGATCGAGGGGCTTGCCGCGGCGTTGCGCTCGCAGGATGTCGCCGACGCAATTCAATCTGCAGGTCTTGTCTACATGACCGTGTTGCATTGGAGCGGGAGCGTCCAGCAGATCCAGGTCGTACCCTGGACCCGCCTCAGAAGCGCGTCAGATATCGACGACTTCGCAAATAGGATCCTTAGCTATCCACGACAATTTGATAAGTTTTCGACGGCAATCGGTGAGGCCCTCGCATTTGCCAATGCACAGTTTCTGGAACTTCCCACGCCATGCCGCCGGCGCGTGATCGATGTTTCCGGCGACGGTCGCAGCAATGAAGGTTGGTCGCCCAATCTCATTCGCGATCAGGTTGTCCGCCAGGGAGTTACGATCAACGGGCTTGCGGTTCTAGCAAACGATGATGAGCTTCTGGCCTATTTTCGGCGGCAAGTCATCGGTGGAGCTGGTTCATTTGTCATTAGTGCTGATCAGTTTGAGGACTATCCTTCCGCGATGCGTCGCAAACTCTTACGCGAAATTTTACCACCAATTGCAGTGCGCTAGTTTGCTGATTTTCGCACCCGGAGGCAACAGTGACCAGAGGAAAACAGTGATAGGAATCTGGAGCAACAATAAGCCGATTTACTTCCATTGTTTGATGGCACCTTCACTACTATCTGGCAGCCAAAAAAGGGGCAGATACCGACAATTGTTTGTTTTTTATGCGAAAGGTCCGGGCTTTCGATCCGGCGATGGTCTGTCTTTCTAATGTATCACGGACCAATAAGTGACCCGATCGGTTATCACATCCCAATCATGACACGATCGTGGGCGATTTTCTTGCTTGGGCGCGCAGTTGGGGCTGGTGCGAGCGAAGATGGCAATAAAACGTTCGTCATCGGAACTGACAACTGCGCGGAATCGAGCGTGAAACGAGGACAATTGGATGACGGCTTGGAGTAGGATGGTGATTTGGACTAGCGACCAGGCAGGCGGATGGGCGCCGGCAGCACGCACGACGGTCGTCGCCGTTGGAATGTGTTTCCTGGGAGGCGTGCTCGTAGCGGACAGTGTTGAGGCGCAGCGCCGTGTTCCGAAGTCTCGTGCGGACTTAACCTACTCATTCTCCACCATTGTCAAGCAAGCCGCGCCGGCAGTCGTTAACGTCTATGTTAAATCCACGCAGCGGGTGCGCAGATCCCCGTTTTTCGACGATCCATTTTTTCGAAGGTTTTTTGGCGGTCAGTTCGGTGGGCCACGAAACCGTACGCAGAATTCTCTCGGCTCAGGTGTGATCGTCAACCCTGATGGTCTGGTCGTTACCAACGCCCACGTTGTGAAGAGTCATGGTCAAGCCCGCATTCGCGTCGTTTTGGCCGACAAGCGTGAGTTCAACGCCCGAATAGTCAGTACCGATGATAAGTCTGACATCGCTGTACTGCAGATCGCGAAAGGTGACGGAGCCTTTCCATTTCTTCAGTTTGAAGATTCCGACGCTTTGGAAGTCGGCGACTTAGTTTTGGCCATTGGAAATCCGTTCGGTGTGGGACAAACCGTGACGAGCGGAATTGTGTCTGCGCTTGCCAGATCAGGCGTCGGGCGGTCGGATGCACAGGTCTTCATTCAGACCGACGCAGCCATCAATCCAGGCAATTCCGGCGGCGCGCTTGTTGATATGAACGGTCGCCTTGTTGGAATCAATACGGCAATCTACTCAAAAACGGGTGGTTCTCATGGCATTGGCTTCGCGATTCCTTCCAATCTGGTTCGCCTCTATGTTGACAGTGCCGTTTCAGGAAAAAAAATCGAGAAACCGTGGATAGGTGGGCAGTTGGAGACTGTCTCGCGCGACATCGCGGAGAGCCTCGGCCTGGCTCGCGTCGCAGGTGCAGTCGTTGTTAGTCTGGCGGAGAGCGGCCCCGCGTCTCGCGCAGGGCTCAAAGTCGGAGACGTCATTGTATCGGTTGACGGGCGTCAGATCGCTGATGCAGATGCCGCCCTTTACCGATTAACAACAAGCGGCATCGGCAACCGTGTGCGCCTCGTTGTTCTGCGACAGGGCCAGCGGCTCGATTTTGCCCTTAACCTTGTGTCTGCGCCCAAGCCCGGCAAAGACGATTTACGCGCACTTAGTGGCGAGCATCCCCTTGACGGTACACGTGTCGCCAATCTCGTCCCAGCGATCGTTGACGAGTTGGAAATCGATTTTCTTCAGAACGAGGGTGTGGCAATACTATCTGTAGAGCGAGGCTCGATCGCCGCTGGCATTGGATTTCGGAAGGGTGATGTCCTGGTCCAACTCGGTCGCCTGAAGATCCGCAACATCCGCGAACTCGAGCAAGCTTTGCGCCGGCGACCGCGCGCATGGTTACTGGCCATCCGGAGAGGCAATCGGATACTGCGTGTCGAAGTGCCCAGCTAAGAGGCCTTCTTCCGACGCAGAGGAGTAGACGGAGTTATGCTAGCTTGGCTACGCCGGTATGTGGCCTGGTTGTTTGTCGCCGTTGGAGTGGCGGGATGTGTCTCGGCGGTTCGTGCTTGGCAGACTTCCGCGTACATACGTGATGTTAAGGAACGCGGAAAAGTCGCCGTAGCGCTTATTGAAAGGGCTTCGGCTGCTGAGCGGAAAGCTGCGCTGACCTATACCGTCGCCTTAGCCTGGAAGGATGGCGCGGGGCGCGTTCACCGTGTCGGAGCTGTTCCGATTAGCCGCAGTTTCGCCAACGAGATCATCGACGATGGCAAGCTTGTCGTACCGTCGGTTCGCATTCGCTATCTTTCAGACAATCAATTAGCGAGCCCAGTGATCATTGCCGACGCAGAGGCGCAGCGCAAAGCAGCGCTTTGGTTGTTGGGGATTGGTGTCATAGCGACCATTATCGGTTCTGCGGGAGCTTTCATTTTTGGGATGAGGCTCGCGCAAAACCAAGGAAAATCGGGATGACCAATCTGTTTGAGGCGGCAGGGATGGCGCGGGACGCTCCGCGTCCCCTTGCTGATAAATTGCGCCCCGTTTCACTGGACCAAGTAGTTGGTCAGGACGCATTGCTGGGTGGGTCGGGTACGCTGACGCGCATGTTGACCCGAGGGCGTATCCAATCGATGATTCTTTGGGGACCACCTGGTTCCGGCAAAACAACTGTCGCTCGGCTGTTGGCCGATGCAACAGCTTCAGAGTTCGAGCAGCTTTCCGCCATCTTCTCCGGTGTGCAGGATCTGAGAAAGGCTTTTGATCGGGCCGTGAGGCGCCGGGTGGCGGGGAACGGTACGTTGCTCTTTGTCGATGAGATTCACCGTTTCAATCGCGCGCAGCAGGACAGTTTCCTGCCTTACATGGAAGACGGAACCATCACGCTGGTGGGGGCAACGACCGAAAACCCGTCATTTGAACTGAACGCCGCAGTTCTGTCGCGCGCGGCTGTCTTGGTTTTTGAGAGATTGAGCGAATCTGCGATCGCGGAGTTGATTGCCCGAGCGGAGGAATTGGAAGATCGACGCTTGCCACTTGATCGCGATGCCCGCGCAGCGCTTGCTGTTTTGGCCAATGGTGACGGCAGGACAGCTATAAATCTGGTTGAGGAGGTATTCTCGGTTGCGGATGAGGACGCCAGTCTCGGTCGAGACGAACTAATGCAGCTGGTGCAGCGTCGCGCGCCACTGTATGACAAGGGCGGAGAGAGCCACTACAACCTGATTTCAGCGTTGCATAAGGCGGTGCGTGGCTCGGACCCGGATGCCGCGCTCTATTGGCTGGCCCGGATACTCGATGGTGGCGAAGACCGTCTGTTTATTGCTCGACGCTTAGTGAGAATGGCGATTGAAGACATTGGGCTGGCCGATCCGAACGCGGTGATGCAAGCATTAGCAGCGAAAGATACTTTTGAGTTTTTGGGCTCGCCGGAGGGCGAGTTGGCTCTGGCACAGGCGACGATTTATCTTGCTACTGCACCGAAATCCAACGCTTCGTACAAGGCCTGTAAAGCGGCTATGCGAGCGGCTCGATCACATGGAAGCTTGGCTCCGCCAAAACACATTCTCAACGCGCCCAACAGATTTCTGAAAGAGCAGGGCTATGGCGCAGGTTACGCATACGACCATGATGCTCCAGAGGCATTTTCTGGCCAAAACTACTTTCCAGATGAGATGCCGCGCGAACACTATTACGATCCGCCGGAGCGTGGATTTGAGCGAGACTTGCGCAAACGATTGGCCTACTGGAAAAAACTGCGTCAAAGAGGCGATGGCTGAATAGGCGCTGCGTCCGCTTGCATGCGCATAAGACGCGCGTCGTGTGCCACTGACGCTGACACTGTCAATAGCAGTGGCAGTGTTTCACTATCCCATTGGTCGTGCCTACATATCGGGAACGCACAGTGCGGGATACCACCGCGCTCTTCGGACAGAACACACCAACGCTTCAGAGATGGCCAACAACCTTGCGCCGTCGAAATTGGCCTAAGCCTAATTTTCTGTCATTGCGGCCTTGGCGGCTTCGACAATCTTGTCAGGTGTTATTCGAATTGACTCTTCCAAGGGTGGCGAGAACGGTGTGGGGACACGTGGCGCCCCCAGCCGCCTTGCGGTGCGAATGTGACTTGGCCCTAGCTTGTCGATCACCGATGCCACCACCTCGCCACCGAATCCACCGACCATGACTGCCTCATGAACTACGAGAAGGCGCCCGGTCCTCTTTACGGAAGCTGCGACGGCATCGAGGTCCCATGGCCAAAGTGTTCTCAGGTCAATGAGGTCGACGTCCACACCCTGAAGTGCCAAATCTTGAGCAGCAGCGATGGCCTTGGGTACCATCGTGCTCCAAGACACCATGGTCATATCCTTACCATTGCGCACTGTGCGCGCGACGCCGAACGGGATAGGCTCTATCGGATCTGCAATAATCCCCTCCAAATCCCACAGGTCCTTGGGATCGAAAACGAGGACTGGATCGTCGGAGCGGATGGCCGAAACCAGTAGGCCTGCTTCGTCCTCGGCCGTTGCCGGTACAGCGACGACAACGCCAGGCAGGTGTGCGAACCAAGCTTCTAGCATCTGGCTGTGCTGCGCGGCGGAATTGCGCCACATGCCGTGAGGCATCCGGACAACCACCGAGGCCTTGGCCTGCCCTCCGAACATGTAACGGACCTTTGCAATTTGATTGACCAGTTCGTCCATCGCGCACATGGCAAAATCAAAAAACCGCATCTCGATGATCGGTCGCGTTCCGACGAGTGCGGCCCCAAGTCCTGCACCCATGATGGTCGCTTCCGAGATTGGCGTTGAAACGACGCGCTGGGAGCCGAATTCGTCGAGGAAACCGCGATACTGTCCCCAAAGCCCACCGCGACCGACATCTTCTCCAAGGACCCAGACGGTCGGATCAGACCGCATCTCCTGTCGCGCAGCAAGCCGACCGGCCTCATTGAGAGACACCTGTCTCATGCGAGTTTTCCCGTATCCAAAATGTCTTCGTACGCGGTGGCCGGCACCGGCCAAGGTGCAGCGCCCGCAGTCGATCTGGCGGTCCGCATCTCATCATGGGCTGCGGTCGCGATGGCTGTCAGTTCCGCCGGGGTGATCCCTTGTTCGGTCAATGTGCGTGACAAACGAACGATGGGGCAGCGCTTTTTCCATGCCTCGACCTCTGATTTGTCTCGCCATGCTGCTGGATCGGTGGATGTATGTCCCATCCACCGGTACGTCTTGGCTTGCAATAGGCGCGGGCCCTGACCGTTACGGATTTCCTCGAGCAGGTTTGCAGATGAATCTGCGACAGCAATGGAATCGTTTCCGTCGACGACTGCGGCTTCGACACCTATTGCCATGGCACGAGCAGCTGCGCCTTCTCCCGCGGTTACTGCTTGCGCCGGCGTGAAAGCCGCAACACCATTGTCTTCGCACACAAACAGAACGGGCAACTGGTAGAGTGCGGCCCAATTTAATCCCTCTAGAAAGGGCCCGCGGTTGACGGCGCCGTCGCCAAAGAAGCAGACAACAACCGCGTCGGAGTTTAGCAGCTTAAGACCTTGCGCCGCACCGACGGCAATGGGAATCCCTCCGGCGACTACGCCATTGGCACCCAACATGCCAATTGAAAAATCGGCAATGTGCATTGAACCGCCCTTGCCGCGGCAATATCCACCATCGCGCCCGAAAAGCTCAAGGTACATCGGTAAAGGATCACCGCCTTTGGCAAGGACGTGACCATGGCCACGATGATTTGATGTGATCCGATCGCTAGCGTGGAGGTTTGCACATACGCCAGCGGCAACTGCTTCCTGGCCAATCGAGACATGCAGCGGTCCCGGCATTTCACCGGCCCGATGAGCCTCTAGAGCGGTTTGTTCAAATGCACGGATCCTATGCATTGATTTGAATAGGTCGGTCAACTGGCGGACGTTGTTGTCAGCGCCGATCGTCATATGCGTTCTCCTTTGATGCCATCTGGCACCGTGTCGACCTGTATCATGCCGACGGCTTGCGCAACTTCAATGAGCTGGTCCATAAAATCAAGCACTCAAAGTCCTGCAATAAAGTGGATCAGAAGCGAGATGATTGCCAGATGACGTATCAGCCGTTGGTCCTGGATAGTGTCACGCATTTAAGGCCGAACGATCGTGGACGGGCCGCGCATTGTGCTTCGCACGGGGGGATTTACGCCGGCTATTACGCGGCCAAGATGGGAGTGGGGGCAGTCATCCTAAACGATGCTGGCATCGGACGCGAGGCCGCTGGGCTCGCGGGGGTTAAACTACTCGATCAGCTGCGCGTGCCGGCGGCGACGATTTCGCATCGCAGCGCTCGTATCGGCGACGGTGCCGATGGCGCCGCTCGCGGTGTCTTGTCATTCGTCAATCAGACTGCCGCGGATCTTGGTCTTGACGTAGGCATGGCCTGCGCCGATGCGATGACCTTGTTGAGTAAGGCTGATCTCGTGCCGTCTCCTCAACCCCAGTCATTGGCAGAAGCACGTTTCGAAGTTCCCGATGCTGGATGCGGTGACTGCAGAGTTGTTGTTATGGATTCGGTTTCTCTGATTAGGTCAGATGATGCCACGAACGTGATTGTAGCCGCGTCGCATGGCGGATTGCTCGGAGGGCGTGCGGAATCCGCGATCAAATACTCGGCAGTAGCTGCAATATTTAGCGATGCCGATCGTGGAATAGATGATGCTGGCGTTTCCCGCCTGCCTGCGCTCGATGAACGTGGCGTAGCGGGCGCATGCGTATCGGCGTTCTCCGCGCGCATTGGCGATGGCAGATCGCTTTATGAAAACGGCTATATTGCTTCGATCAATCAAGAGGCAAAAAGGCGCGGTGCAACAATCGGAATGTCGTGTCGCGATTGCGTTGCAGCGCTGGTTGCCAGTACCATCAGAAATCCGCAGTAAACAGCAACTTGGATCTGTCTCAATCGGAGCGTGAAAGCTGTGCATGATAAGGAACAATCAAACGCATTCAGGACGATGACGGGCGGCCAAGCCCTTGCCGAAATGCTGCGACTTCACGAAGTTGGTCCCATGTTTGGAATGGGCGGGTTCCAGCTTTTGCCATTTTACGAAGCGTGCCGCGCGCTTGGTTTGCGGCATCATTTGATCAATGACGAGCGAAGTGGGGCGTTCGCTAGTGACGCCTACGCCAAGGTCACAAATCGGCCAGGTGTTGTGGACGCAACTCTGGGGCC
This sequence comes from Hyphomicrobiaceae bacterium, assembly GCA_051009975.1. Lineage (GTDB taxonomy): Bacteria > Pseudomonadota > Alphaproteobacteria > Rhizobiales > Hyphomicrobiaceae > Tectiglobus. Next base: position 14,301 of record JBPCWA010000647.1, on the reverse strand, counting down.
GGGAGCGACGAATTTGGTGACGGGCGTTGTTGAAAGCCTCAACGCCGGAGTGCCGATGGTTGTCATTACGGGGGATGCCAATCGCGAGCACGCGTGGAAAAATATGACGCAGGAGACGCGCCAAATTGACATACTGCGCCCGATCGTCAAGGACGTTCTGAGGGTCGAAGTCACAAAGCGAATTCCCGAACTGGTTCGGCGCGCTTTTGCCGTGGCCACGAGTGGTCGACCCGGCCCGGTGCTCATCGATGTGCCGGAGGACATTGCACACGCGACGATTGACTTTGAGGCAGAGGAATTTTGGGTCGATCCGTCGACGTTGTGCGCCCAATCGCGTCGGTCGCGACCGGATGGCGATGGAATAGAACGTGCGGCCGCGATGTTGGCTACCGCAAAGCGGCCACTCATTCTTGCAGGTGGCGGCGTTCATATTTCGCAGGCATACGACGCAATTCTAGAATTGGCAGATGCAGAAGGCATCCCAGTCGCCCACACGATGAGCGGCAAGGGGAGCATTCCCTGTGTCCATCCACTCTCCGCAGGTCTATTTGGGCGGTATGACCGGATCGCTAACGAACTCGTTGACCGATCTGATTGTCTACTCGTCGTCGGTTGCAAGTTGGGCGAGATTGCGACCAAACGCTTTCAGTTGATTGCGCCTTCGAAACCGCTGATCCACTTGGAAATTGATCCGCAGGAAATTGGAAGGACGACGAGAACTGACGTAGCTTTGGCTGGAGATGCACGTCTCGGACTGAATGATCTGGCGGAGGCCCTGCGAGACGGCAGCGCGCGTCGCCGAAAAATTCGATCCGACTACTTGGCCGAACTGCCGTCACGCATGGCTTCTTGGCGGGCCAGCGCGGTCGATCGTCTGGAAAGCCGTGAAACGCCCATAAATGTTGGCCGATTAATGGGTGAACTCAACACAGTCATGCCTGAGGATGGCGTGCTTGTGGCAGACGGCGGTTTCGCCGCGCACTGGGGAGGATTGATGTTTGATACGAAGCGGTCCGGCCGACATTTTCTTCCAGATCGCGGCTTTGCTTCCATTGGCTATGGCGTGCCTGGCGGCATCGGGGCTCAGCTCGGGGTTGGTTCTGGTCGACGTGTCGTGAGCCTGACGGGAGATGGCGGTTTCAACATGAGTTTAGGAGAATTGGAGACTGCGCGCCGAGTAGGCGCAAATTTTGTAACGATCGTATTCAACAATGCCGCTTCAGGATACGTTAAGGCTTTGCAGCATGCAGTATTTGGTGCAGGAAGTTATCAATCATCTGATCTTGTTGAGATGGATTATGCAGCGATCGCCAAAGGGTTCGGTTGCCACGGCATCCGTGTAACGGATCCCGAAGCCTTGCGCGGCGCAATATTTGAGGGTTTAGAGAACACATCCTTGCCGACTGTCATTGATGTTGTTGTCACACGCGATCCATCACGGATGTTGCCGGCAGCGGACAATCGCACTCTGAAAGTGGAGAAGGGTGATCGTCCAGTCTAGATTGGGCGATTGCCAAATCCAACTGGCGAGGAGGCCGACAAGTCGGTGCCAAACACTAGACAAATACTGATTCGAGATGCTCGGCCGGCGGATGGTACAGCGCTGCATGCAATCAATGAAGCGGCCGTACCGGGTGTGAACAGCGTGAGCGATGAATCTCTTTCCCGACTTGTGCGGGAGTGCGCGGATCTTGCGCTCGTTGCGGAATGTGCAAACTGTCTAACCGGATTTGCAATCTGTATGCGCGAAGGAATTGAGTACGACAGTCCCAATTATCGATGGCTTTTGCATCGTTACGCAAAGTTTGTCTACATCGACCGCATCGCGGTAGCACCCGAGTCCCGGGGGGGCAATGTTGGTCAACAACTCTACGAGAGCATTATCGGACACTATGAAGGGCGCGTTCCAGTTTTGTTGGCAGAAGTTAGTCTAGCCCCATCCAATCCGGGATCGCTGCGCTTTCATCACCGCCACGGGTTCCGTCCTATTGGGGAGCGGTGGGACAGCGATGGTGACAAAGGTGTAGTATTCTTGGAGCGCCCGTTGATGATGCGTTGAGCTACCCGCGGGACTGAGCGATACCAGCCAATTGAGCGAATTGGAGTCTGTGAACAGCGTCAAATTATAAATCACTGCTCAATAGGAATACCGCTTTTTCACCAAACACGTTCTGAAGCTGAATTGAGCGATTAATCGGTAATCTGCGGCCAGCACTGTTGAACGCTACTGCACGTTCGACTTTTGCGTTGACGATCTCACATAAGTTCGCAAAATCCGAAATCGTACATAGATGCGCGTCGGGACTAGCATACCAAGGTTCGGGCAGGTTGCGGGTGACGGGCATGCGGCCCGTGAAGAGCAATCTGGCGCGAATCTCCCAGTGACCAAAGTTTGGAAACGATACAATGGCATGCTGGCCGATCCGCAATAAGTTCTCCAAGACTGATTTTGGGTAGCGTGTAGCCTGAATCGTAAGGCTCAAAATGGCGTAGTCGAAGGCCTGATCAGGATAATCATCAAGATCATTGTCAGCGTCGCCCTGGATGACGGACAAACCACGGGCGACACACGCGTTGACTCGTTCTCTTGAAATCTCAATTCCTCGTCCGTCGACGTCGCGCGTATCGCTCAGCAATTGAAGTAGTGCACCGTCTCCGCAGCCGACGTCGAGAACACGTGAGCTCGGCTCGACCATCTCCGCGATAAGAAGATGGTCAGCACGGTGCGGCTCTCCTGTTATCGGATCAATCGCGCGTGGCGGTGCCCGCTTTAACATGGCTGGTTGCCGCTGATCTGTGCGATGCCACGTTTGGCGGCACCAGCTTTTAAGAACCCGGCAATGGTGGAAAACATCTCCGGCTCATCTAGGAGAAAGGCGTCGTGGCCTTTATCCGATTCGATCTCGACGAAAGAGACGTTGGCTGCAACAGCGTTTAAGGCTTGCACGATCTCTTTGCTCTCGCGGGTTGGATAGAGCCAATCGCTCGTAAATGAAACTACGCAATATCTGGTCTTTGTACCACGAAAGGCGTTCGCCAAGATATCGTCATGCTCATCAGCCAGGTCAAAATAGTCCATGGCGCGCGTGATGTAGAGGTAGCTGTTGGCGTCGAATCGATCCACGAAGGATGAGCCCTGATAACGCAAATAACTCTCGATCTTAAAGTCGGCGCCAAATGAAAACGAATGAGCGTCCCTCTCTTGCAGGCTGCGACCAAACTTTTGGTGCAAAGCGTCTTCTGAAAGATATGTGATGTGAGCTGCCATTCGTGCTACAGACAAGCCACGTCGTGGAATTCGGCCTGCCTTCAGATAATTGCCTTCGCACCAGTCTGGGTCAGCCATGACGGCCTGACGTCCTACTTCATGAAATGCAATGTTCTGTGGTGTGTGCCAGGCCGCCGTGGCAATCGGTATTGCCGCGAAAACACGCTCTCCGTGTCGTGAGGCCCAATCGAGCACCTGCATTCCGCCCATCGATCCGCCCACGACGGCGAAGAGCTGATCGATTTCCATTTTATCGATCAGTCGGACCTGCGCTTCGACCATATCAGAGATGGTGACAATAGGAAAATCGAGGCCGTACGCGTCCCCGGTCTCCGGGTTGAGTGAAGCGGGCCCCGTCGTTCCCATACAACCGCCGAGAATATTGGGACAGATTACGAAATATCGGTCCGTGTCGATCGGACAATTGGGCCCAATCATGGTCGACCACCAACCAGGTTTTCCGGTCACCGGATGCGCATTGGCGGCATGCTGATCACCAGTTAAGGCGTGGCAAACCAGAATAGCATTGGACTTGTCGGCATTGAGCGTCCCATATGTTTGATATGCAATTGTCAGTGGCGCAATCGCTTGCCCACACGACAGCCTAAGGGGTTCTGTCTCGGGAAACTGTATGACCTGACTGGACGGGTTTTGCGCTTCACGATGTCCGACGACCGAAGCGGTCGACGTAACGGACGGCGCCGAAGGGGCTGTATCTGCAGTGGTCATTTTTATCGGCTAGAGTCCGTTCTATTAGCACTTCACCGCGCTTGCGAGCGTACCAGATGCTGGCCTCTGCCCGGTCGGATGGGAAGGTACCGCTCTCCTCGCAAAAAGGAGAATATGAGATTTTCTAACAATCCGCTATGCAATCGATCCTGTCCGGGGCGGCGAACGTCGATCATTGCAGCGCATGTCCCGACCAGTGTCCGTTCCTCTAGGTCGTTCTTCAAGATTGTCAACGGATTGTTTGATTTTCGCGGCTCGCGGGCCTATCAAGCGCAGCGCGACCATCTGTGGTTGGATCGATACAATTTTCAGAAGGCGCGACATGGATGGCTGCATGCGCGGAGCCGAAGCCATGAATTGTGCAGCGCGAGGGTTTTTGACGACATGAGTAACGGTTCACCGGCTCCGAGATCTGGTGTATTAGATATTAAGGCGTACGTACCGGGCGCACACCACGCTGAAGGATTTGCGGAGCCGATTGTGTTGTCGGCCAACGAGACCCCACTTGGTGCCAGCCCAAAAGCTATTGAGGCCTATCAGGCGTTGGCCAGTACGCTGTCGAGATATCCCGATGGTGCAGCTACCGAGTTGCGTAGCGCCATATCAAGGGTTTTTGGCCTAAACGCAGATAACATTGTATGTGGCGCAGGTTCTGACGAACTGCTCTCGCTCTTAGCCCAGGCCTATCTCACTCATGGCGACGAGGCGATCTATACTCAGCACGGCTTTCTCGTGTATCGCATTGCGATTCTGTCGGCCGGCGCGACGCCTGTTGTCGCGGCTGAGCGCGACTTCAGAGCTGATGTCGACTCAATCTTGGATAGCGTCACAGAGCGTACGAAGATGGTATTTCTTGCCAATCCTAACAATCCCACCGGCACCTACCTCTCAATCGCGGACGTACGACGCCTGCGCGCCGGTCTCGATGACGGGATATTGTTGGTTCTCGACGCAGCTTATGCCGAGTATGTTCGGCGAAACGACTATGAGTCCGGGCTCGAGCTTGTTGCCACGACCCGAAATACTGTGATGACTCGTACATTCTCGAAGATTTACGGGTTGGCGGCTCTCCGGCTGGGCTGGGCCTACTGTCCAAGCGAGATTGCCGGTGTCTTGAACCGGGTGCGGGGGCCATTCAATGTCGGAGCGCCAGCGATAGCCGCAGGGACAGCAGCGATCGCCGACATTGGCCACCTTGATCGCGCGCGACGCCACAATGACATCTGGCTGCCGTGGTTAACAGAGGAACTGCGTCGACTTGGACTGGATGTGACGGAGAGTGTCGGCAATTTCATTCTTGTCCACTTCGCCAACGAGCCCTCGGATAGAACGGCTCCCGAAGCAGATGCCTTTCTGAGGAGTCGTGGAATTATTGTTCGCACAACAGCTGGCTATGGACTTGGCAATGCATTACGAATCACGATCGGTACAGAAGAGGAAAACCGATCAGTTGTCCGTGAGCTTGCAACCTTCGTCTCGGGGGCGACGCGATGACTAACCAAAAATTTGAGAAGATAGCTTTAATCGGGCTCGGTTTGATTGGATCGTCTATCACGCATGCTGTTCGCCGAGGGGGGCTGGCGAAAACGCTGACAGGAACAGCGCGAACACCGAAGACGCGAGAAGCTGCGATCCGACTAGGGCTGGTCGACACTGTCAGCGCTTCGCCGCGCGACGCGGTAGAGGGGGCTGATCTGGTCATACTGTGTGTTCCGGTCGGCAGCTGCGAAGCAATCGCTGAAGACATTGCGCCCGCCCTGGCCCCTGGTGCGATTGTTACTGATGTGGGATCAGTCAAGTCCTCCGTCGTCAAGGATGTCCTACCCCACATTCCTGAAAATGTTCATTTTGTACCAGGGCATCCGATTGCGGGTACCGAACATTCCGGACCAGAGGCCGGGTTTGCTGAATTGTTTGACGATCGATGGTGCATTCTGACGCCTGCGACTGGTGCGGCACCCGAGGCCGTGGCCCGCCTCGCAGCGTTCTGGCGAGATCTGGGTTCCAATGTTGAAATCATGACGCCCGAGCATCACGACCTTGTGCTAGCGATCACCAGTCATTTGCCTCATCTAATTGCCTATAATATCGTGAACACTGCGGAGCATCTTGAACGGGTAGCTGATCGAGAAGTCATCAAGTACTCGGCCGGCGGTTTTCGGGATTTCACCCGTATCGCGGCCTCCGACCCAACGATGTGGCGCGACGTTTTTCTCAACAACAAAGAGGCTGTTCTAGAGATGCTTGGCAGGTTCAGCGAAGATCTGTCCAATTTGCAACGCGCGATACGCTACGGCGAGGGCGATACTCTGTTCCGGCTTTTTGCGGAAGCAAGAAGAGTTCGCCACGGCATTATCGAAGCGGGTCAAGATACAAATGCGCCAGACTTTGGACGACACGGCCTGCCAGCCGCGAGTGCCGTTGGTCGCGTGGAGCCAAGCTGAGCCAATTGTGGGGGGGGCTCAACCATGAAGAAGTCGGATGACCTGTGGGTATTCGGGTACGGCTCGCTTATGTGGCGGCCGGGATTCGCTTTCCTTCAGGCTTTGCCTGGTCAAGTTATAGGTTTTCAGCGCGCCTTTTGCATCTATTCTACACACCACCGTGGAAGTGAGAGGCGCCCCGGCCTCGTATTAGGTTTGGATCGGGGAGGCTCGTGTTCGGGAATGGTCTATCGCGTTTCACATGAACATCGCCTTGAAGCCATCCGATATTTGCGTGCACGCGAACAGGTGAGCGGCGTGTATCGGGAGGCGCTTTTGCCCGTTACGATCGGCCACGATCAAGCTGTTACGGCCGTCACCTACGTGGTTGAACGGGCGCATCCGAGCTATGTTCATCGGCTGCCAATCTCGCGTCAGGTTGACATCATTCGAGGCGCGCGCGGTCGTTCGGGACCGAACGTTGAATATTTGGTCAACACCACCAAGCACTTGCGCGCGCTGGACATTCGAGATCCTTCTATAGAGCGTCTTGCAGTTGCCGCTGGCGGGCTCTTTGCGGCACCACACGCCGATGCGGATGTATTGCAGCGCAGGGCTCATGCACTGCCGCGATTGTGTCGAGCGGGGGTGGTGCCTCGTCCACAATTGCGACCGAACGAGCGACGACGATTCCTATACCGTTTGGCACTTGCCTGAGCTTGTCGGATCCTGGGGTGGGCCGATTGCTTCATCCGCAACGCGAATAGCCGCAGTTCCGACAGATCCAGCAACCTTCCTGGCGAATGAGTCCGGCCGCGCCGCATTGTGGGCAAGCCTTGTCGGCGGTGGCGCGAACGTTGTTCTGTGAGGAAGGGATTGGTGAATTGGCCTCTGATATCGGCTCGGCCGCTGTCAGTTGTGGCTCCGTTGATGATGGTGTTTGGCAATCGCGGAGAAATCCAGTGCGGATCATATGACTTTCGATCACCTCTCCTATAGCTGCCAGGAGGCTTGGCACATAACGTCCGTTGAGCCAGCGTCCGCCCTGCGGGTCAAAAATCGCCTTAAGTTCCTCGACCACAAAGGACACATCTCCGCCGCGGCGGAAAACAGCGCTAATCATTCGGGTCAAGGCTACCGTCCAGGCATAGTGTTCCAAGTTCTTTGTATTGATGAAGATTTCGAAGGGCCGCCGACGGCCATCGTGTTCTATGTCGTTGAGTGTGACGTAGATGGCATCCGGGCTCCCAGGCCATTTGAGCTTGTAAGTGAAACCGGGTAGCGCAACGTCGCGCTCCAATGGCTTTGTGAGCATCACAATCCCTTGATCTGCGGTACGTTGCAGTGGTGAGGAGGTGGCCATTTGGAACGAGTTTTCGGCTGCCGCCTGTCCGCTGGGTGTTGTGTTTCCATCAGACAAGACGTTGCTGTCGTCTGTGATTGAACGACTGGCGGCACGGTCGAGGTTGGCAGCTGCATTATCAATTGACGTTGAATTGTTCGCCAACGATCCATCTGAAGACGCGCCTATTGACGCGGCAGCGGCACCGACTAGTGGCGCACTTGCGAACAATCTACTCGCCGATGACGTCCAATTCGGCGGTGGGCCGTCCTGTGTATCTCTTGCTGCTGAGCCAAAAGTCTGTGGTCCGTCGGTGTCAGAGGCGGTGCGTTCGGTCGATAGGACACTGCCGGTTACGTCGTTCGGTCGGAATGTCGTACAACCCTTTAACCCAAGTTCGTAGGCCTCCATGTAGACGTTTTTGAATGCGTCAAACGTTATATCGGGCGGGCAATTGATTGTCTTTGAAATCGAGCTGTCGACGTACGGTTGGACTGCCGCCTGTGTGTCAAGATGGGCCTGTGTCGTTAGCTCCTCAGTGGTTACAAATGCTGACGGTAGCTCCGCGTTCACACCCGTGGTGTGGCGAAAGAGTGCAACAGCATAATCGGACACGGTTTCCGTGCGTGACGACCCGTCAGGCTGCAAGACGCGGCGCGCGAACGAGGACGCGAAAATCGGCTCGATACCGCTCGAGACATTGCCGGCCAGGAGAGAGATTGTCCCCGTTGGCGCAATCGACGTGAGACAACCGTTACGGAGTCCATGTCTTGTGATGCTGTTGCGAGTTGACTGGTCCAATCTTTGGATGTTTCGCGCCCGCAGCAGCGCGGACCGGTCGCACAACGGAAATGTTCCCTTCTCGGCTGCCAGTTCGGCACTGCTTTGATAGGCAGCATTTTGGATAGTCTTCATCCAATCCGAAGCGTGTTTCAGGGCCCCAGGTGATCCATAGCGTTCTCCCAACATGACCAATGCGTCTGCCAAACCTGTCACACCCAATCCAATGCGTCGCTTCGCGGTGGCTTCGTCGCGCTGGGCCGGCAACGGGTAATTGGACACATCCACTATGTTGTCCAGAAAGCGCACGGCGGTCCGTGTGTACTCTTCAAGATCAGCCAGTCGGAGTGTGGCCGAGTTTGAAAATGGAGACGAAACGAGGCGTGCCAAATTGATCGAACCTAAGAGACAGGCTCCATACGGAGGTAGCGGTTGCTCACCGCAAGGGTTGGTGCAGCGAATTTCTTCGCAGTATCCGAGGTTATTGTTTGCGTTGACACGGTCGATGAAGATGACGCCGGGCTCGGCGTAATCATATGTCGCACGGGCGATCCGATCCCACAGCGCGCGGGCTTTGACGGTTCGCCACACGCGACCACCAAAAACGAGGTCCCAATCGGCGCTCTTGCGAACAGCTTCGATAAAATCATCGGTCACGAGGACCGACAGGTTGAAGTTGGTCAATCGCCCGGTCTGCGATTTCGCAGCGACAAATGCCTCAATGTCGGGATGATCACATCGGAGCGTCGCCATCATGGCACCTCTGCGTGCGCCCGCAGACATGATGGTCTGGCACATGGCATCCCAGACATCCATAAAGCTCACTGGGCCCGAAGCATCGGCCCCGATGCTTTCGACGGCAGCACCTCTTGGACGCAAGGTTGAGAAATCATGGCCAATCCCGCCGCCTTGCTGCATCGTCAATGCGGCCTCTTTGACGCCGTCAAAAATCGCTCCAAGGTCATCACCAATCTCACCCATCACGAAGCAATTGAACAGCGTCACGTCCCGACCAGTACCAGCGCCGGCGAGGATCCTACCGGCCGGCAGAAAGATGAAATCGGCCAGCATGCTCTCGAATTTGCTGCGCCATCTGGATAGGTCTTGCGACTCGCCATCGGCAGCCGAGGCGGCAACCCTCGCCCATGTCTCTTGGATCGTCTCTTGGATCGTCTCTCCCACCAGGTCTTCGTACGTTTCTCGGGCGGTCCCTTTTGCCGTGTCGTGGGACGTCCCTATCATCGTAGCCGGGACAGCGGTCTCGCCGAGCCGAGTGCCAGGGTAAGAGAAGCGATATTTGGCTTTCCAAATTTCTCTTGAAATGGGGACAAGTTGAAATGGGTCAGGATGCATCGAAACGGATTCCACAAGGGCATTGGCCGAATGCCAATATAAAACTCACCCGTCATCGCGTCAACAAATGTTCTTATTATGTTCACTAAAAGTTTTTCAGTAAGCAGTATCGTTGCGCGTGTTGGACGGTTGGGTTTTGGAACCATTGCGTCCTTCTTGAACAAGGCGCGTGGTTGTCCTCTCAATTGTCTCGATTAATCGCGTTGCGAACTGATCACGAGAAAGGCCGGGAGGAATAGCTGGGAGAATTTCTACGACAACGGTTCCCGGGTAGCGCAGCAGTGAGTTGCGAGGCCAGAACAATCCGGAGTTTAGAGCCAGTGGCACGCATGTGACATTTAGTTGATTATATACCATCAGTACACCTGGCTTGTAATCTGGAGGCGCGTCGGGAAGGCGGCGTGTACCTTCTGGAAAAATCAGGACTTCACGGTTTGCGTTCAAACGTTTTCGCGCTTCGCGCAAGAGTTCGCGTAGGGCACTTGGACCGGCTTCACGTCTGATCGGGATCATCCCGAACTTGGTACAAAACCAACCATAGACTGGAATTTTCATCAGCTCTGCCTTCATCACAAAGACAGGGTCAGAAAAGAGTGGGACCAGCGCGATTGTATCCCAAGCGGACTGGTGCTTGGCGGCAACGAGATAGGGTGATTCCGGAAGGTTTTCGAGACCTCGCACCTCGAACTTGGTTCCACACAACATGCGCATCAGCCATAGGCACATTCTGGCGTGCAATCGCAGTCCGCCCATCGCCCAGGAGCGTGGCGACAGCAGCAACCAACTGCCTAAAGTTAGAAAGGAGGCTGTGAGCAAGTAGAATGCGGCGTTGAACAGCAATGATCTGATCAAAAGCATCGTGGTTTCATTGGCTCGACGTCGAGCTGTCAATGTGACTTGCCCGTTCTGGATCAGCGCGCTGCGGGATGGCGCCGTCCGGGATGCTGCGTTCTGTTTCGTCCTGGCCGGCGAGAGATGTCAGGCCAAGCTGCGCTGCCGTCCGCAAATACTTTATGTATTCGCGACCCAGCTCCAAAGTATATCCACTGTGGCGCCACCAGGCATCGGACTTCAGACGGTCCGGCAGGACGGCGTGTGGGATCAGTTTTACCTCAGGCATTGCAGTAGCCAATTCTGCCATGCTACGCGGCATATGAAAACTCTCAGTGACAACAATGAGACTGCTTAAATTTCGGCTTCTTTGCCATTGCATGGCTTCGATCGCGTTGCCATGGGTGTTCTGCGCTAAGTAGCCTACGGTTACGCAGCACTCAAAAAGGCCGCTGTCGATCTTCGTGAGGCGCATTATGTCGGCCCGAGTCGTCATCGGATTGACACCTGAGACCAGGAGTTGACCGCCGTAGTTTTCCCGCAAGAGTCGACCAGCTTCTGCCAGGCGCCGCGGGCCACCCGTCAGCACGACAATTGCGTCCGCGCGATCGGGGTTACCGGTCGGCTGGCGAGTTGCTGCCGAAGCGAAGACGAGGAAGCCAACAACCAGCCCGGCGATCGATAGCGCCACCAAACCGCCGAGGCCCATTCGCCAGTATGTCTTTTTTATCTGCATCGGTCGACGCGCAATTCAGGCGGAGCTACCGTTCAACCCAGGATCGCACCGGAGATCTCTGGCATTCGATGCCGCTGATCGTCTAGCCAAGCGCGGACGGTAACCAGTTTAGTTTTCTAGCACCAGTGCGAATCCGGCTGCGTCCATAGTAAAACACGCTTCCTTTCTGCCGGCACCGATGCTCGCAATGTTGTCCAACCACTGTTCGAGCGCAGCTCTTGCGTGCACTTCGTATAGTTCTGTTGCACAACTGTGTTGGCTGATGGTTATCAGTCGTGCCGCAATCAAGGAGAGCGCATGTTGATCGACCGCCAACCTCTGTTGGTCCTCCTAATTTTGACTATGCAGAATTCGGAACACGCCGAAACGCGATGTCAGCATGCAGAGTGCGGCAATCACAACGACGACAAGTGCTAGCAAGACGTACCCCGGAGCATCCAATGCACCCGTGCCAACGAGCCGCCTGAACTCAGCGACAGTAATGCTCTCGCCACCCAAGAACTCCATGAGGGTCGGCATGAGAAAGAACACCAGCATGGCCGATGTTGCACCGACGACACCTGCGCGAATGCCTAGGTTGAGGAAATGCTTTTCAAATTCGCGGGCGATGAAGCGGTCCGTGGCACCGACAAAATGTAAGACTTCGACAATTTCTCGGTTAGATGCCATGGCGCTGCGTGTAGCAGAGACGATAATTGCGGTCGTTGCGGCGCCAACGAGTAGCAATATTGCGCTACCACCCAGTGCAAATGATCGGGTGACAGTTTTAATCTGCACTTGCCACTGACGGTGATCGTCAAGCAGTGCGCGCGATTGAAACTGGGCTTGTAAACCGCTTCGCAGTTTTTCCAGTTGGAGGTCGGGTTCGGGGCTGAGCTCAATCGCGATAAGGCGCGGCAGTTGTAGAGCCGACAGTTCAACGCTCGTGCCGAGCCAAGGCTCTAGGAGCTCCGCAGATTGGCTATCGCTCAATATCCGCACGTCGTCAACGCCGGGCTGTCTTATGAGGAACGCCGTGACATCCTTCACGAGGCGTTCGGTGGCTTCGATGCTCTCGGCAGGTTCGACCTGAACTGTCACTTCGGTCGCAATGTCGCGCAACCAGGCATTTGCAGCCTGATTGATAAGGTATACTGCGCCCGCTGTCAGACATGCTAGAAAACACATAATGGCAATGACAAGTGTCAGTGATTTGCCGGTGACAGAACCAGCTTCAACGATCGGTGCATTGGTCTGCTCTTTACCGGTTTCTGTGTCTTGCGCGTCGGCATGGCTCTCGGGCACGTGAGACGGGCGGTCGGCCTTCAGTTGCCCGGCAACGTGTGTTTTGGCGGCGCCGTTGACGGAATCCATGGTCGCGTCGATGCCACCAAATGGATCGTATTCCAACTTTGGCAATGACCGACCTGTTGACTCATCGTTATACGATCCGGACATGTCCCTCGTGTAACTCCAGTCTTGGGGCTTTGTATTGGCGCATGAGTTGGTGATCGTGGGTCGCGATCACAACCGATGTGCCCAGGCGGTTCAACTCGACAAATAGGCGTAACAGGCGGCGGGCCATTTGCGGATCGACGTTTCCCGTCGGTTCGTCCGCTAACAGGAGTTCTGGCTTTCCAATCACGGCGCGGGCAATTGCTGCGCGCTGCTTTTCGCCGCCGGAAAGGACAGATGGAAAATGGTGCATACGATCTCCCAACCCGACCCATTGCAGGAGATCTGTAACGTCTTCTTTGTATTCCGCCTCCCGTTTCCCGGTAACACGCAGAGGTAATGCTACATTCTGCCATGTGGTCAGATGATCGAGGAGTCGGAAGTCCTGAAAAACGATACCTATTCTTCGTCGTAGACGCGCACGCTTGGCCGGATTGAGACCAAAGATGTCTTGGCTGAAAAGTTCAATGCTGCCGCCGGTTGGCTGCATGGACAGAAAGAGCATACGCAGCAACGAGGTTTTTCCGGCGCCGGAAGGGCCGGTCAAAAAATGAAATGAACCCGGTCGCAGGTGAAAGCTGACGTTGTGGAGAACTTCAACGCCGTGGCCATAGCTCAAAGCGACGTTTTCTAGGCGTATCACGTGGTATTCTCTTTAGGATCTTGCCAAAGACATTAGACAGAACGGCCAGCGCCCGCGTATATGGAGCGATCAAGTGCTGGCTTCGAACGGCACTCGATCAACCATCAATGTGGCAGCGCTAAGGGATGCCTTCGATTTGCAGTTGAAACGGAGCTCCGATGATGTTCGGGTTGATTGAGCTGTCCTGAGCAACAAACGGATGACGTCAAAGATGACAGACCCGATCCCGCCCCAAGAAGTCATAAAGGTCATGTATGCGCCAGAGGTTATACACAACCGCATTCGGGAGTTGGCGATTGAGATTGCTGCGGCAAAGATGCATGACCTCTTGGTTGTGGCAGTGCTGAAAGGAAGTTTCGTTTTTGCTGCTGACTTAATCCGCGCGCTGCATTCTGCGGGAATGGGGCCCCAGGTCGACTTTTTATCGCTATCTAGTTATAGGGAAGGCACCGTTTCGACGGGGCGTGTGACCATTCTGCGTGACATTGACGTTGACGTGACCGATCGCGATATTCTGTTGGTGGACGATATTTTGGATTCCGGTCGAACGCTTCATTTCGCCAAGGGGTTGCTAGAAGGGCGCGGCGCGCGTCGTCTGACGACCTGCGTCCTCCTCGACAAGCCGGCGGGGCGGGTGGCCGACATTCGGGCAGATTTCATCGCGTTTCATTGCCCCGATCAATTCGTTGTTGGTTACGGTATGGACAAAGCCTATAAATATCGGGAACTCCCGTTTGTCGGCATTGTAGATCCGGTTTAGGT
>JBPCWA010000646.1:0-38904 GCA_051009975.1 Hyphomicrobiaceae bacterium | reverse complement strand
TCGAACCAAGTTTCTTTCAGCCTCTGTAATTCTCTCGGGTCGTTTGTGAAAGAAGGCATTTGCCGCGCAGTCGTCGACGGCCTTGTCCGGCAAATTTATATCAAGTTCGGATAGTCCATTGCCTCGTCGGATCGAGTAACCTGAACCAAGGAACGTCTTTACTTCATAAGTAGCCACGGTTCTCCGCCCAGTATCAAAATTGAAGTCTGCTGCGAAACCGGATCGCGCGATTTCAGCCTGGCGCGAAGCTATTTGATACGAGCCGTGTGTGTTTCGACATCATCGATGATGACGAGGCGTTCAGCAGAACTATTGAAGTCAAAATCGAACCGAATTCGTACCGAATTTATTGCTGGTGCAATTGGATGAAACGAGGTTGTTGAATTAATGTGCTGATATAAATAATTTTTCTGGCCTCCCCGACAGGATTCGAACCTGTGACCTACGGATTAGGAATCCGTCGCTCTATCCTGCTGAGCTACGGGGAGATGCAATCATCAACGTATACTATTTTGAACTCAGTGATCAAAGCAGAAGTTTGATAGCAACCACCAATATTGCCTAAGAGTGATCAAGCCGACGCTACAACGCCCTCGTCAATGAAGGCCGCTACTTCGTCAGCAGAATAGCCGAGCTCTTGCAGAATCGCGTGAGTGTGGGCACCCAAACATGGCGCTACGGCATACGTGTCGTCTTGAACATACCTTGGCAGGCCCGGAATATTGGGGACTGGCCAGGCCTCGTTCGAACCCGGTTGTGTCAACCACGAAAGTAGGCCAACTGCCTCGCTTTGAGGATGCTGGGCAAACTCGCGATAAGACTGAACGCGCTCATTCTGGACGCCGAATCGATTAAGCAGATCCTGCCAATGTTCAGTGGAAGCAGTCGCGAATACCTCATGTAATTTCCCGTTCAGAAATTCTGCGTGCTCTCGCCGACCTGCATTGGTCGCATATCGAGTATCACTGGCGATTTCTGGCCAATCCATAGCATCGCACAAGCGCTGGAACTCACGGTTTTTCACAATGATGAGCTGCAGCCACCCATCCGTCGTCCTGAAAGTCCCAGACGGGGCGCCAGCAATCCGAAATGGTCCCTCACGATAGCCGTCGAGCAGCCGCACTGCTTGCAGATTCGCGGCGCCTTCCATGAGACTTACGTCGATTCTTTTGCCCCTTCCGAACTCGCGTCGCGCGTAAAGAGTCGCGGCGACTGCCTGTTGTGCGAACAGCGCTGTCGCCATGTCAAATATGATTGCCGGTGTCCGATGTGGCAATCCATCGCTGCCCTTGTTTTCAGACATGAAACCGGTAAAGGCCTGTAGCAGCGGGTCCATAGCCGGGCGCTCACGCATGGATCCAGTCTGACCAAATCCAGAAATAGAGACATAGATGAGTTTGGGGTTAATTTCTTGCAATCGGGAATAGGCGTAACCCAACCGATCAGTAACGCCCGGCCGAAAACCCTCTATAAAAATGTCGGCCTTCGAGACCATGCGATCAACGATCGCACTGCTATTGGCATGCTTAAGATCAACTATGATGCTGCGCTTTCCGAGATTGGCCGAGATAGAAAATGCCGTGTGGTCTCCGTAGACGGCCCCAAGATGGCGGGCCCAATCTCCTTCCCGTGGTTCAATTTTTATGACATCAGCGCCATTCTGACCCAGCAACATGGCACAGTAAGGACCTGCAACTCCTTGAGACATGTCGATAACTCGCAGCCCTTCATACGGCCGTTCAAAACTCATGCCTGCGACTCCGGCTTATGCGATCGTTGGATCCTGCGCGTGCAGACTGCTTTGTGCGCACTTACAATGTCAACCTTGGTGCGTGGCTCTGCTAGATTGCTTGGGCTTTGTGCATCGCGGTTCAATTGCGATAGAGAACACGTTTTGCAATGCAATGTTCGAATTGAAGGGAGGCTTGGATGAAGTCGGAAGGGGACGGATGGCTAGCACTTTCGGGTGCGATTTGCGTTGTGACAGGGGGGGGAAGCGGGATCGGCCGCGCGACGGTACGAGAATTGGCCAGTATCGGCGCACATGTGGCCATCCTAGACGTCGACGATTCCGCGGCCAAGAGACTTGCTTCTGAAATTACCGGGAACGACGGCGTCGCGACTGCGTTTGGTTGCGACGTGACAAGCGAAGAGGACCTGATTGCGGTCGCGAAGCGCATCGAAGTAGAGCTCGGAAGTGTCGACATACTCGTCAATAATGCCGGAGTGCTGCGATCAGGTGCCTTAGAACACCTCGCCATCGAAGATTGGCAGAGCTTGCTGGATGTCAATCTAACTGGCTATTTGCGCTGCGCACAAACATTTGGCAGACCAATGTTGGAGCGCGGTAGCGGTTCCATGGTTCATATTGCCTCGATCGCTGCCAGTGAACCACAGGCGAACAGCGGTGCCTACAGTCCAGGCAAAGCGGCAGTCGCAATGCTCTCACGTCAGCTGGCGTATGAATGGGGACCTCGCGGCGTACGAAGCAATACCGTAAGTCCGGGACTTGTCAGAACAGCATTGAGCGAAGCCTTTTATCAGGAACCAGGCGTGCTTGAAGAGCGCAATGCAGTCGTGCCGATGCGGCGTGTGGGCGATCCTGTTGATGTTGCTCGTGCCGTTGTGTTTCTCGCGAGCCCTATGGCAGCCTATATCAACGGCCAGGATTTGCTGGTCGATGGCGGTCTGGCTCAAGCGCTCATGGGGTTTGTACCTCGGCCAGGATTTGAATAGAGACCGATGCTTTCAGATCACCAAAGGGCATTTCTCGACAAATTGCCGGTCGCGCACTTGGCCACCGCCGATGTCCGTGCGGTGCCCCATGTCGTACCAGTCTGTTATGTTGTGGTAGGCGCCTCGCTCTACATCAGCATCGATCAAAAACCCAAGCGAGTGGGGGGGCGGCCTCTCAAACGCGTGCGCAATATCCTAGAGAATCCTTCTGTGGTGGTCACTGCTGACCGATACGATCATGACTGGTCGCAACTGGGTTGGGTCATGATGAAAGGGACTGCCGAAATCCTCAAGGACGGCAATGAACATGATCAGGCTCAAGAGCATCTACGCCAGCGGTATCCGCAGTACGAGCGGATGCAGTTGGCCGCACTGCCGGTAATTGCAGTTCGTATCACCAGCGTCATAGAGTGGGGCCAGTTGGCTTAGCGTGAAATATGGTTCCAACACCGTAGTTTCCCATTAACATCTCGACGCATCAGAGGAGATCCTATGAAATTTGGAGTATTTTACTTTCCGACGGACTATGGAATCGACATCACCGAGCTCGCAACTGCACTCGAGGAGCGAAATCTTGAATCGCTCTTTGTCTGTGAGCACACGCATATTCCGGCTAGTCGGAAGTCTCCGTTTCCTGGTGGAGGCGACTTGCCAAAGAAGTACGTGCATACGCATGACCCGTTTGTAGCGCTGTCGTTTGCTGCCGCAGCGACAAAGAGGCTGAAACTTGGAACGGGAATCTGTCTGGTTCCGCAGCATGATCCGATCGTCACGGCAAAAGCCATCGCAAGTCTCGACATGTTGTCTGGGGGACGCTTCGAATTTGGTATCGGAGGCGGTTGGAATGTCGAGGAGATGAACAATCACAGTGTTGCCTACAAATCTCGCTTCAAACAGATGCGCGAACATACCGAGGCAATGAAGGCGATATGGACGGAGGAGGAAGCCAGCTACGACGGTGAGTTTGTGAAGTTCGAGTCGATTTGGTCCTACCCGAAACCCACTACCAAGCCGCATCCGCCTATTCTTTTAGGCGGGGAATCCGACTATACGTTGCGCCGCATCGTAGAATACTGTGACGGGTGGATACCGCGGGGCAACAATAAATTCGAGCCGAAATCGAGTATGGCGCGTTTGAACGACATGGCTGATAAGTATGGCCGCAATCCTGCTGAATTGTCCGTGACATTGTTCCGGGGACCGACTGATAAGGCTGCGCTTGATCTTTGTCGAGAAGCCGGAGTGAAGAGGGTGCTGTACGAAGTGCCGGACGGAACGCGAGAGGAAGCGCTCAGGGCTCTTGACGATGTCGTCGCGCTTAAATCCTGAACAAGCTTCCGAGGTTAAAATCAGAAAAGCAAACTGTATCCGAGGCCATTGCCAAGATGGCTGCGAACGGTTCATGGGCGTCTGGTCAGGCGTGGGGCGCCTCCCGTTTTTGGGGCGGCCCACGCCTGCAAACCAAATTACCTTAGCAAAGCAATTCCGCTACTTCACGCCTTCTGCAATCTAGAGTCAGAGCGACCTAGGCCACGTCCATAAAAGCTCAAGAATTAGTCCAAGATTTCCGGATTGACCATGTTGTCTCGCTCAGGTGAGCCATCAAATACACTCAGTATGTTGCGGACGGCAACCAACCCCATTCGATCCAGTGCCTCTCTGGTGACGCCGGCCATATGCGGTGCG
This sequence comes from Hyphomicrobiaceae bacterium, assembly GCA_051009975.1. Taxonomy (GTDB): domain Bacteria; phylum Pseudomonadota; class Alphaproteobacteria; order Rhizobiales; family Hyphomicrobiaceae; genus Tectiglobus. Next base: position 34,482 of record JBPCWA010000646.1, on the reverse strand, counting down.
AGAACAACGTTGTCCACTGCGAGCAAAGGATTAGTCGTGTCGGGTGGCTCAAGCGCAAGTACGTCGAGCCCGGCTCCGGCGATCGCCCCGCTGACGAGCGCAGCGTGCAACGCATCTTCGTCAACGATACCCCCGCGCGCAGTGTTAACCAAGTATGATGTTGGCTTCATGCGACCGAGTCTTGTCGCATCGAACATACCGAGCGTCTCAGATGTCTTTGGACAATGAATCGTAATGAAGTCGGCCGCTGCGACGGCCTCATCGAGATCTCCCACAGGTGTACAGTCGGCGCCCACAATGTCCGCATCAGATTTGTAAGGGTCGTACACTTCCACATTCATTTCCATGGCATTGCAACGTTTGGCAGTTCGCGTTCCGATGCGACCAAATCCAATGATCAGAACATTTTTGCCCAATAGATCAAAAGGTACGACCTGCAACCGGTCTGCCCATCGGTTTTCGCGAACTAACTTGTCGAGTTCCCGTCCGCGCTTGGCGAGCATAAGCATCATGTAGAGTGCTTGTTCCGCAACCGACGGCGAATTAGCTTCGGCCGCGATCATTACGGGGATGTTCCGTTCTGATAATGCTGGCACGTCTATGGCATCGAACCCTACGCCGATGCGTGCTGCGACCATCAGTTCCTGGGCCGCATCGAGTTCGGCTTCTGTGATCCGTGTGGCGCCGAGAACTAGACCGTGGACTGGGGCATGCTCGCGCAATAAGTCCTGAAATTTGCTACCCGTCAGCATGTGATTGAAATCGACGAATTCAATGTCATCGCGCTCGCGCAGCAATTGGCGTCCTGCAGGCGCAAGAGCTTCGGTCGTCAATACCCGTTTCTTGTTTGTATTCATATTCGATCATCAACCCCGGTTTCTGCATTGTCGTCAGACTAATGGCCCTTAGCTCAAGATCGTTGCCACGTCCATCTTTCCCGTGGTCTAGGCAAAACCGACGTAAGACAGAAGGGTTGCCCCGCGTTATCGCAATGATGATGGTCGCGATCCGGCACAGGAATTCGAACTTCGAAGACAATTGAGATTGTCGACGGCAAAAGGAATGCGTTTGACGCGCCTCTCGCGTGCAGTACACTCACTGTGCGCAACCACCAAGAATTGGCGCGAGAAATCTCAATTATTGGAGGAAACGAGGATAATGAAACTTTGCCACTTTGGGATCGCGACGATACTAGGCAACGCGCTTGTCGGTCCACAGGTTCTTGCCGCCGACGTCAACCTGCCTGCACAAATATCTTGGACGGCCTACGGAACAACATCATCGGGATACGCGCAGTCGATTGGCATTGGTCAAATGCTCAAGAAGAACTTCAATACGGGGTTACGCATCATTCCTGGTAAGAACGACGTTTCGCGTATGGTGCCGCTTCGGAATGGTCAATCGCCACTCTGCGCGTGTGGAATAGCGTCTTTCTTCGCACAAGAAGGAGTTTTTATGTTTGCTTCCCGAAAATGGGGGCCGATGAAAATCTATAACATCTTCAACAATATTGGTGATAATGGTCAGCAGGCAGTGGTCGCCGGTGACGCCGGGATTAAGACAATCAAAGACCTCAAAGGTAAACGCGTCACGTGGGTAAAGGGTGCCCCGGCCCTTAATACCAATATGACAGCATTCTTGGCCTTCGCCGGACTGGGTTGGGGCGACGTGAAGAGGGTGGTTGTGCCGGGCTGGAAGCAATCTGCTGATGCTGTGATCAATGGCCAGGCCGATGCCACGTGGGGCAGCACTGTTTCAAGTGCCTACAACAAGCTTGCCGCTTCGCCGCGTGGAATCTACTGGGTGAGCTTGCCCCACAGGGATTCCGAGGCGTGGGCGCGTGCCAGATCCGTTGCACCTCATTGGTCGCCCAGCAAGGTCACGGTCGGCGTGGCGTTGGAAAAAAGCGGACAGGGAGGCGGTTTGCCTCACGAGGGAATGAACTATCCCTATCCCATATTTGTGTCGACGGCCGATGCTACGGACAATCTTGCGTATGGTTTGACCAAGGCAATCATGGAGAACTATGAGCAGATAAAGGACGCAGGGCCCAGCATGAGCGGCTATCAGCTATCGCGTCAGAACCTAACGTGGATATTTCCTTACCATCCTGCCGCCATCAAGTACTACAAGGAACGAGGTGTTTGGGGTGCGCAACAAGACGCCCACAACAACAAGCTTCTGAAGCGCCAGGATACCCTGGCTTCCGCGTGGCAAAGCTATGTTGATAAAAACGAGGACGCAGACAATGCCTCGTTCGCGAAGGGGTGGCAGGGTGCCCGTGCCGAGGCTTTAGAAAAAGCCGGCCTGAACGTCCCGTTTAAGTCCTGGTGATTTGCAGCGACCGTCGTTCTTGAGGTTCACGTGAGAACTGGTTGCCCGGTCGGCCGGCCAGATTCGGGAAAAAGATGTCGACGCTTTTTAGAAACACCTCCTTTCGAACGGCGGCCGTCAGTGCCAGTGCCCTCAGCTTCCACTACGGACCGCCGCTGAGCACTGCCGAGTACCATGTATGGTCACTGCAGCTACCGGCGGGTATCGATAGCAACAAATAAGGTGTAAATGACCGAGCCCCCGGCACCCAGGTCAGATCTCAACGCGCCGGCCAATGAATCTTCTGATTCTCGTGGTGATCCCGCGTTACCACGTTATCGCAAGCTTCCGTGGGTGGCTGACCTCTGGCTTATGCTTGCAGCGATTGCCTCAGTTTTCACGTCGGTGTACGTGATCTTCGGCCTTGGAAACGAGCTTGGTCTCTATGTTCCCCTCGAGACCGAATATTTTTACTTTATGATTGCAGTGCTCTTGCCGCTGCCCTTTTTGATCTTTCCAACCGGAGATCCCCGTAGGCACCAGGCGCCGATACTGAAAGTTTTGCCGGCCGGTTTGGCACTTGCAATTCCGGGATATCTAGCAGTCAATCTGCTCGGTACCTCACGAGCCGTTGCAATTGGCATCGTTGGTGAAGTCTTCGTGTTCTTCGCGGTTTTGGTCATCACGTGTCTTCCTTACTATTTTCGCGATCGGGACGACCGTCGGGTACCCATTTTTGATGCGGGTCTTGCCGTATTGTCATTTGGGGTATCTGGCTACTTTGCCTTGAAGGGCAACGCAATTCTAGAGGTTGGGTGGGAATACGATTCGCCTCCGCATGCGAAGTATCTGGCGCTCCTATTGTGGGGTTTGATCTTGGAAGCCACGCGGCGCGCGGGCGGAACCGCTATCTTTATTATCTGTCTTGCGGTGTCGATTTACCCGATGATTTCCAATTTTGCTCCAGGGATCTTGTATGGCGAAGCCGTTAGCCCCGACGTGACAGTTGGATTCCATATGTTCGGAACAGAGAGCGTTCTTGGCATACCGATGAATGCATTCGCGAACCTCGTGGTTGGTTTTCTCATTTTTGGTGTCGCACTCCAACACACCGGCGGTGGAGCATTCTTTCTCAATCTCGCATTTGCCCTCCTCGGAAAACATCGGGGTGGTCCTGCCAAAGTAGCGATTTTCTCTTCGGGGTTGATGGGATCTATGTCCGGGAGCGTTATCACGAATGTTTTGACCACCGGAGTTTTGACAATACCAGCAATGAAACGCGTAGGCTTCCGACCCGCCTATGCTGGCGGCGTCGAAGCATGCGCTTCCACCGGTGGGGTTCTGATGCCACCCGTCATGGGGGCAACCGCCTTCGTTATGGCAACTTTCCTTGAAATCCCCTATTCCCAGATCGTAATTGCTGCCGCCTTTCCGTCTGTGTTCTATTATCTGGGACTTTACCTGCAGATTGACGCCTATGCGGCCCGCAACGATCTTATGGGACTGCCGGAGACGGAATTGCCGTCATTTGCCAAAGTGCTCCGAGAAGGATGGTATTTCATTGCCGTTTTTGCCGCATTGATTGTGATGCTGCTCTACATGCAACGGGAGGCACAGGCACCGTATTACGCGACAGCAGTTCTGTTGTTGATTAATCAAATTTCAAGTGAACATCGTTGGAATTGGACTGACGCGTTGAATTTCATTCGCGGAGTTGGTCTTTTGTTTGCTGAGCTGTTGGCGCTGCTGGCTGGCGTCGGATTGATTATTGGCGCGCTAACCCTAACTGGTAAAGTTGGGACAATAACCTACGAGCTGACGCAAATTGCCGATGGCAATACCCTTCTCTTGTTGGTCATGGCGGCAATGACAAGTTTCATTCTTGGAATAGGCATGACAATTACAGCCGCGTACCTGTTTTTGGCTGTCACCGTCGCGCCGGCTCTTACCCAAGGTGGTTTGGATAAGCTGGCGGTTCATCTCTTCTTGATGTATTGGGGGATGATCTCCTTCATTACTCCGCCCGTTGCGATTGGCGCCTTTGCCGCTGCAACAGTTGCCAAAGCTGATCCTATGAAGACTGGGTGGGAGGCAATGCGCCTTGGAAGTATTATCTATTTCGTACCATTCTTCTTCGTACTCAATCCAGCCCTGATCGGGCGAGGCGACGCTACAGAAATCGGAGTTGTTCTTATGACGACGATTGCAGGTATTGTGCTGATTGCCGGCGGATTGCAAGGTTACCTTTATGGCATAGGGAAATTAGACGGCAATCCGATTGGCATGGTGGGTCGCGTGCTTCTGGTCTTAGGTGGCGTAACTTTGGCACTCCCAGGCAACGAAGTGATTGGCTACTCGCATTGGCAGATCAATACTGCCGCCGCAGCAGTTACACTGATTGCTATTGCATGCAGCTGGTTGGGGCGTCGACCTGAGTCAAGTCCGGCTGCCTGATGGAGAGAGATGATGTCGAAAGAGCTTCCCAGTTCAGATCAATTGCCCGACCTCGTCTTGACCTGTGTCGAGCCAATCATTTTGCGTGCCGCCATCGAGACACCTGTCATCGCAACTTTTGGTCGGATAACGCAGCGAACCGTCCTGCTGGTTCGCGTAGAAGATCGGGACGGTGCGGTAGGATGGGGCGAAGTCTTTGGCAACTTTCCAATTCATGGTGCAGAAAACCGAGCCCATCTTATCCGGGACTATATCTCTCCAATTCTTACATCGACCACATGGTCTTGTCCGGCGGATGCATACACCGCTATCACTGAGCGCACGCATGTTATGACACTGCAGTCTGGCGAGCCCGGACCGTTCGCTCAGGCGGTCGCCGGGATCGATCTCGCCCTATGGGATCTCACGGCGCGTCGTTTGGGAGAACCATTATGGCGGCTTATGGGAGGGCAGGACCCGGTCGTAGATACCTATGCGAGTGGTCTCAATCCAACCGGCTTCGAGGATATTGTGCTGAAGAAGTTGGCAGAAGGCTACATGGCATTCAAAATCAAGATCGGATTTGGACAAGAGACAGATCTTGCCGCGCTAGATCGCATGCGCGAACTCATTGGCGCCAAAAAACTTATGACCGATGTCAACCAGGGTTGGGACCTCGCGACAGCATGCGCGAACTGGCCAAATTACTCCGCGTACAATCTTCAGTGGATCGAAGAGCCGTTACCGGCGGATCGGCCTATCGATGAGTGGCGCGCGATTGCGCAGTTGGGCGGGGCACCTATCGCCGTTGGTGAGAATATCCGGGGCGATGCCAACTTCGACGCTCACCTCAAGTCGGGCGTGTTCGGTGTCTTACAGCCCGATTTGTGCAAATGGGGAGGTTTGACGCGCACGCTTCCGCTCGCCAAGCGAATTGTCGCTGCAGGTCGAACTTATTGTCCCCACTTTCTTGCCGGTGCGATTGGTTTAATGGCGTCAGGCCATTGTCTCGCCGCTGCAGGCGGCAACGGAAAGTTGGAAATAGATGCAAACGAAAACCCTCTGCGCGAGGTGCTGACGGGGCCGTTGCCGAAATTGAATGACGGCAAGATAACGTTGCCCAGTGGGCCGGGCCTCGGGGTGACACCTGATCCTGAAGCCATCGCGGAGTTCCGTTGCGGCTAGATTTGGCGCCAGTGTGTGGCATTGCTCCGACGTGTTATTGAAAGGAACTCTCATGGTCGCCAGGGACATCCACGGACCGGTTGCCCCGGAACTCGTTGGAGACAATGCACCCTCGGTGCGTCCCGGGGATGATCCAGTCCTCTATGGTACGGCGAGGCTTACACCCACTACTCCCGTCGAAGTTCGCAGTTTTCAAACTTTCAGGCTTGTCTATACAGTTGGCCGCCTGGGTCTCGATGATACGGGCGGTATTCAGGTCGCTTTTCGTCGTATCAGCGATTCCGGAAAGCCGCAGATTTCTCAGCCAGCGGCGGCAAATTTTACAACGGCTGCGAGCAGTGGCGCAGGTCAAATCCAGCTTGCTGTAGGCATGGACGGATTGCGACCTTGGAACCTCGTGGTAACCGCAACGCAGCGTGGAGGATTTCTGAGCGAGGGCGAAACGATTGAGATTGTTTTTGGCGACACGTCTTTCGGTTCACCTGGTATTGAGATGCAGACATTTGTTGAAGCCGGCTACGATTTTCGAGTCGCGGCGGACATTCAGGCGACCGGCAATTATCAGCCACTCGGTCAGCAATTGAGCGTGCCGATTATCGCCGGGCCTCCCGTTCGTTGGCGGGCCGTTTTGCCGTCGCTGCGCCGGCCTGGTGAGGCGTTTCAGTTGGGCCTTAAAGCAGAAGACCAATGGGGCAATCCAACTGAGATTTCGACCGACACCGGCCGCCTGCGGCTTGTGTCGAATATGGAAGTGGCCGGTTTGCCAACGACCTGTAAGTGGAAGCAGCACGAGCGGGCGATGATCCTCGAAGGACTAACCGTGCGGAGCGAAGGAACACTCCGGGTTGGCGTATTCTTGGATGACATGAAGGTCGCGGAAGCCGGCCCATTGATCATTCGCGCGGGGAGCATTTCTGGCTACTGGGGTGATCTTCACGGCCAGTCTGGAGAGACTGTTGGTATCGGCCGAGCCGAGAGCTATTTCGAATTCGCTCGAAACTTGGCGTTTTTGGACGTCACGAGCCACCAGGGCAATGACTTTCAAATTAACTCTCGGTTCTGGAACAAACTCAATGATCTAACAAAGACGTTCAATGAACCGGGCCGCTTCATTGTTTTTCCAGGATACGAGTGGTCAGGCAATACGGCCGTGGGAGGTGATCACAACGTATTCTTTCGCACAGAAGGAGAGCAAATCCGACGTTGTTCGCACGCGTTGCTTGAGGATCGGTCTGATCTTTCGACTGACTGCAACACACTCAGCGATCTTTACGCAGCTCTTCGTGACGTCGATGCTGTGATGTACGCCCACGTTGGTGGGCGATATGCAGATATCGCTTACGATCACGACGCAAACCTTGAAACGGCAGTCGAGATACATTCTGCTTGGGGGACGTTTGAGTGGATAGTTACTGACGGTTTCAAAATTGGTCGGCGCGTTGGAATTGTTGCAAATAGCGATGGTCACAAAGGACGTCCCGGCGCCAGCTATCCGGGATCTTCGACGTTCGGTGCCTACGGCGGCCTGACGTGCTTTCTTTGCAATCGTCTTGACCGCGATTCTATTTTCGAGGCCATGCGTCGGCGCCATCACTACGCGACAACAGGGTGTCGCTTACATTTGGACGTTACGGCTCATTTTGCAACGGATGCGACCGTCTATCTACGAAATCCCGATACTGATCCACAGACACCCACATGGCAAACGAGGACCGCCATCATGGGCGATATTGTTCATGCGCGCGATGAACAATGCGATTTCTCATTTTCGGTTTCTGCCCCGGCGGGCATAGAGCGCATTGAAATTCGCAGCGGCGAAAAGACAATTGAAACTGCGCGACCGATCGACAGGTCGGAACTTGGCTCACGCATCCGTGTGCTTTGGAGTGGAGCGGAATATCGAGGTCGTGGACGCACGACGACATGGCAAGGTCGCGCTGTTTTCGTTGCAGCAAAAATTCGGAAATTCAAGACCGTCAATCACTGGAATCCTGAACGCCAGTTCGAACAGCGCGGATCAAACTTAATCGTTTGGAGGACTGTAACGACAGGCAATTTTATGGGTTTTGACGCGTGGTTGGACGAAGACTCTACCAGCCGTCTTCAGATTGCGACAAATCATGGTGATATTGATATCCCAACAAGAGATATCGGGTATGAAGATGTCACGTTGGAAGCGGGCGGTCTGGGGCGCTGTCTTCGTATCACGAGGCTCCCAGACGAACCGCTTGAACGTGAATTCTCGGCGACCCGCAGGCTCGCGGTGAATGGTTACGGCGACACGCCTTTGTGGGTGTGCGTCACGACGGAAGACGGCTTTCAAGCATGGTCCAGTCCCATATATATTTTTCGATGATCATCCGTCATTGCCTGCAGGCGTGGTCGACTCAGAAGTGGACATACTATCCTTAAATTCCACGCCAATGGCATTCTCATAGACTTTAAGCATTGCGCTTTTCGGCTCTGATCCAAACCCGGCCGCAATTGCTGCCTGATAACTTGCGATCATGGCGCTGACCACTGGCAACATGGCGCTCGTCTCGACCGCCATGCGCTGAATATTGACAATATCCTTATAGGCATCTTGCATCGCAAAGTCGGTGTCGAATTTCCGTGCCATCATGCGTGGAATAAAATATTCCGATGCAAAACTGCGTGAACTGGCTGACGTTGCGACGCGTGCGACTTCCTCTGGCTTGAGGCCGCAAGCTACGGCCAGCGGTAGAACTTCGCACAGGGCTGCAATGTTGACGTTGTAAATAATGTTGTTGACCGCCTTCATCGCTTGACCGGCCCCTAGAGGCCCGGCATGAACGATAAACTCGCCGAAGCGCTCCAAGTAAGGTTTAATCTCCAGAAAGGCTTGGTCCGTTCCACCGAACATAACAGTAAGCGTGCCTTCCACTGCGCGAAAAGGCATGCCGGAGACAGGGCAGTCCCAATAATTGATTCCGGCTGCCGCGGCCTCGGCGGCTATGCCAAGAGCATCCGTTCTGTCGAGTGTTGTCGTATCGACAATCGTCAGGCCTGTTTTGCCGGCGCGAGAGATACCTTCTTCGGAAAATAGGACTTCCCGCACCTCCTTTGCTGCAGGCAGGCATAGGAAAACTAGGTCGCAACCTGCTACAATGTCGGCCAGGCGAGCCGCACACGACGCGCCGACTTTCTCCAGATTGGCCATCGCAGTGGGCGACTGATCGTAGACAAGTATCCGGAGGCCCGATTTATGCAGGTTTGTTGCCATCCCGCCGCCCATCCGCCCCAAGCCCACAAATCCTATTATCTGGGAAGACATGGAAATTCTCTCCTATTGCATATTGGTGCGCTTCATCACAAAACATCTGTAGCTGTGCTTACCCACGATGTTTGCAATTGCTGAACTGTTTTCAGAACGCCCATCCCACCTATATAGAGTAGTCGCGCCGCAGACTCGTGGGCTAATGGATCTTTCACTCAAGGTCGGAACAAGTGATGGTTGAATTGAGCGCCGACGCTATGACGGAATCGGAACCCCTCTTCTCGTTCGATAACACGTTTGCTGGTCTGCCGGACCGTTTTTTCACACGACTGTCACCGACGCCGGTGAAAGCACCGAGACTTATTCGAATTAACCATACTTTGGCGCGATTACTGGGCTTGGATCCGGCTTTGCTGGGATCTAGCAAGGGCGTGAATGTTTTGGCGGGCAATATTGTTCCGAAAGGTTCAGACCCCATCGCAATGGTCTATGCCGGGCATCAATTCGGAGGCTGGGCTCCGCAATTGGGCGACGGCCGTGCAGTCTTGCTAGGCGAGATCATCGGTACCGATGGCGTCCGCCGAGATATGCAGCTCAAAGGTGCCGGCCCAACTCCCTACTCTCGAATGGGTGATGGGCGAGCGGCGATCGGTCCCGTGCTACGCGAATACATCGTCAGCGAGGCCATGGAGGCACTCGGAGTACCAACGACACGTTCGTTGGCCGTCGTTGCCACTGGTGAGCCAGTCTTTCGCGAGACCGCATATCCGGGGGCCGTGTTAGCGCGTGTTGCTGAAAGTCACGTGCGTGTAGGCACGTTTCAGTACTTTGCGGCACGCGATGACATCGATGCTTTGCGTCAACTGGCCGACTACGTCATTGCGCGGCATTTTCCAGAGTTGGCGTCGCGTGAAAAGCCGTACCTCGCACTACTGGATGCTGTGATAGGTCGGCAAGCCAACCTTGTCGCGCAGTGGATGGGGCTTGGATTTATCCATGGCGTCATGAACACTGACAATATGTCAGTTGTTGGAGAAACGATAGACTACGGGCCGTGCGCGTTCATGGACGCATTCGACCCGAACAAGGTCTTCAGTTCGATTGACACTTTGGGTCGATATTCATTTCGCAATCAGCCACGAATTGCGCAGTGGAACCTGGCGCGATTTGCCCAATGCCTGTTGCCATTGATGAACCAGAAGACAGATTCCGCCGTTGCGGAGGCGCAAGCGGCCATTGACGCTTATCCAGCTCGGTATCAAGTGGCTTGGTTGAAAGTCATGCGCAGAAAACTTGGCTTAGCCGTTGAGCACGACGAGGATCTGGACCTCGTTCAAGACTTTCTCAGCTTGATGGCGGAAGTAGAAGCCGATTTTACGTTAGCGTTTCGCTCTTTAGGCGGCGCTTTAGATGATAAGGTAGATCCGAAATCAAATTCTTGCGATATTTTAGGATCTGCTTCTGAATATGCTGTGTGGCTAAAGCGTTGGCGGGATCGATTGGAAATTGAAGGCGCCGCAAGCGATTCAGTAGTGAGGAAATTGAACCAGGCCAATCCCTTATTTGTTCCGAGAAATCATCTTATCGAGGAGGCGATAGTCGCTGCACAGCGGGACAATCTGAAAACCTTTGAGGATCTGATTGCAGTGTTGTCGCGACCATTCGATGATCAGCCTGACAACCAGAGATATGCACAACCGCCGCTTCCTGAAGAAGTGGTACACCGAACATTTTGTGGAACCTAATACATCGTCCAGCCCCTTGGCCGAGAAATTATAGCCAGCCTTTGCGACTGAAATACAAGAACGGAAAAACGGCCGATACGATCGTGGCGACGATCGCCGCCGGATAGGCCCAAACGAACTGAAGCTCCGGCATGTGTGCGAAGTTCATTCCGTAAACACTGGCAATGAGAGTTGGCCGCATAAGCATCACTGCTACGACCGAGAGCATTTTGATTATCTGGTTCTGCTCGATGCCGACGAGTCCAATGGTGGTATCCATCGAAAACGTCAAGCGTGAATTAAGGTGATCCATGTGGGCTGCCAAAGAACGCACGTAGTGCTGAGTGGCCCACGTCAAGCTCCTCGATCCGATCGAGATTTCGTCCTAGTTCTGAAATATTTGAGTCTTCGCCTTTGACGGATATTCCCCGAGTAGGTCATTGTTCATCTGCCACTTCATATCTTAGTTTGTGCATCCTACTTGGGGCCACCCGTTTGGGTCGACCTGTCTTATTCAGAGTCATGCTAGGCTGATTGCGTGTCAATTTGGTGAGATTCATCCCGGCGGCGATTAGAGGCGTGACAAGTCGCCTGCGCGCTATTGTGTGCATGAGGCGGCCCGTTAAACTGACCATCAATACAAGATCTACAAGAGTGAAATGACTTGCACCATCTGTTTGGTGCGCCTCCGATCAAAGAAAGAAGCGAGGATTGAATGGACGTCCTACAAGCGATCCAGAGCCGCAAATCAATCCGGGCATTCAAAGCCGAACCGGTCCCGAAGGAGACGATTGAAGCCATTCTCTCTGTTGCCCAGCGGGCGCCGAGTGGGACGAACACTCAGCCGTGGCACACTTATGTCTGCACCGGCGCAATCCGCGATTCCATTCAGCATGATGTTCTGGCCCTTGCGAAGGAAGGCAAAGCCGCCAAGTACGTGGACTTTGATTACTATCCAGCGGAGTGGAAGGACACTCATCGAGATCGACGCCGCGGTGTCGGATGGGCCCTTTACGATCTTCTTGGTATCAAGAAGGGCGATCGAGAAGCTAGTGCCCGACAGGGTCTTCGCAACTTTCGGTTCTTTGATGCTCCTGTCGGTCTCTTCTTTACGACCGACGCTTACCTTGGCCGCGGTAGTTGGGCGGATGTTGGCCTCTACATGCAAACTGTGATGTTGGCAGCACGAGCATTTGGATTGCACACGTGTCCACAGGCTGCGTGGATTGTGTATCAAGGGCCAATCATGAAACACCTGAGTATTCCGGACGATCAAGTTCTCGTCTCGGGAATGAGCTTGGGCTTCGCGGACGATTCTGCAATTGAGAATTCTTTGGTGAGTGACCGCGAAACAATAGAGAATGTCGTGCGCTATTTTGGTTTTGACGCGTAGTTTGGCACAGGCGCGACGAAGTTTTGCACGCCAGATCCGCCTGATCATAAATTTATCTTCAATTTCTTCTGACCCACTTGTCCGGACCACTCTTCAGCCTTGTCGATGGTCTGTACGGCGCTAGAGGCGGCGAACGGCGATCAGATATATGTCATTGCCGGATCTTTGGTTTCCATTCGGCTGAGTCGCTTGCCACGTGACAAGCGGACTACTAGAGAAAGAGAAAGAGAAAGAGAAACAGCGCCGCATAGGGCGTCCACAGCATTTGTGAATTCATCGAGACGTCGTCACTGCATGTCCATAAGATGACCTGATCGGGGCGACATGAGGCGGCAATTTGGGTCTTGATGCGTCAGTAAATGCCACGCGAATGGGAATGGCTTCGAAGCCAGAGTGAAGTAGTGACGGACTGGGTCTACAAGATGGTCAGCGCGGGAGAATGGTCGGCCGCTGTGCGTGTCGGTTCATATGAGGGTTCGGCCGTAGATCGCCGTGATGGCTTCATCCACCTGTCGACATCTGATCAAATTTCGGAGACTGCAACAAAGCATTTCCTAGGGCAGGAGGACTTGATCATTGTTGCGTTTGCGACGCAATCTCTTGGCGAGCAGCTTCGATGGGAACCGTCTCGTGGCGGTCAACTCTTTCCCCACTATTATGGACACGTGCCTACGCAGTTGGCGAGATGGGTCGAAGCCGCCCCACTCGACGGGCAAGGCATTCCTGACATCCCAGCGCGCGTGTGGTCATGTTGAACTCTCTCATCAGACTGTGGCGGCCCCTGCTTTTCGGGCTGGATCCAGAGCGCGCCCACGAACTCACCCTCCGGTCGTTGGAGGCCGGTTTTTTTACAAGGCCGACTGCTGCGGATGCTGAAACGCTTTCAGTTCAACTTTTGGGTCGGAGCTTTCCCAATCCGATCGGAATCTCTGCAGGATTCGACAAAGATGCGAGAGTCTTTGATCAAATCCTGAAAATGGGGTTTGGTTTTGCTGAGGTTGGAACGGTCACACCCTTCGCACAAAGGGGAAACACGAAGCCGCGCGTTTTCCGACTAATACGCGACCGCGCGGTTATAAACCGGTTAGGGTTCAACAATCGTGGACACAACCTTTCCCATCGCCTCTTGTCTCGTCGGGATCCCAGCGGCGTCGTTGGTGTCAATCTTGGCGCCAATAAAGACAGTGAGGATAAAGTAGCAGACTACGTCTTGGGGTTGAGGCGCTTCTATGACCTCGCTGACTACATTATGGTCAATATTTCTTCGCCCAATACGCCGGGCTTGAGAGATCTCCAGGCACCGGCTGCGCTCGACGATCTTCTGGCCCGCATTTTTGAAGTGAGGGCGGAATTGGAAACGAACAATGAGCGGAGAGTCCCAATTGCCGTCAAACTGTCACCGGATATTGCTGATATTGATCTCGGCGTCATCTGTGAGCGCTTGATCGACCGCCGTGTTGATGCAATTGCAATATCAAATACAACTCTTTCACGGCCTGATGGTCTCGATCCACTGTTCGCCCGGGAAAGTGGCGGGCTGTCAGGGCGACCACTATTTCGACGTTCAACGAAACTACTTGCCCGTGTCTATCAGATCACGGGCGGCGCCATTCCACTGATTGGTATAGGCGGAATTGAATCTGGCCAGACAGCCTTGGCCAAGATTGAGGCGGGCGCCTCCCTCATCCAATTGTACACGGGATTGATATACGAGGGGCCAGATCTTCTTCAATCCATCAAAGATCATCTTGATGACGCAGTGCGCCAATCCGGCAATGATTGTATCGGAGCAATCGTTGGTCGTCGCGCAGAGGACTGGGCGAATGACAGTGTTGAGATGTGATTAGAAATGCTCCTCTTCCGATCTGAACCGAGAGTAAAGGCCCGGCAAAGCCCAGCCCAACGTAATCGCACGCAGTAAAAACAAAATGTGCAGGCTAAGCCATAGTCCGTGATTTTGGAACGCGGGCATCAGGATGGCCCATGCCAAAAAGTAGCCCACGAGCGAAATGAGCATCATGTTGCGCATTGTGGACGTCGCCGTCGCACCTATGAATATCCCGTCTAGCATAAAGCACCAGACGCTCGCTACAGGAACGAGCGCCGCCCAGATCAAATATTCCCGCGCGGCGCTACGTACTTCCACACTGGTGGTCATAAAGTCGATCAGCACCGGACCTGACGTCCATAGGAATAGTGACAATACTCCGCTTGTCACGAGAGCGCCCTGGGCTGAAAGCCGAATGGCGTCACGAAAGCGCGTACGATCGCGGGCACCAATGGATTGGCCAACAAGTGTTTCGACAGCAAATGCGAAACCATCGATCATATAGACGGTGATAAGTACAATGTTGAGGAGAACATGATTGCTCGCGAGCGCGAGGTCACCTGTCCGCGCGCTTTGCGCAACAAAGAAAGACATCGCAATTTGAAGTCCAATCGTGCGTATCAAAATATCCGAACTCACAGCAAACAATCGCCTGAGCTCTGACAATTGTGTAATGGCGTATCCTCTTGCATGTGCGCCCAGAATATGAAGCTCGCGCCTTGCTATGAAAAGACCCAAGAACACGGCTATGTACTCGGCGAAGACGCTCGCTAGAGCCACACCAGCGATGCCCCAACCAGCAGCAAGGACAAATATGATTGATAGGAGAATGTTAATGCCGTTGAGGATGAGCTGCACTACGAATGCTAACCGAGCTCGGCCGATACCAAAAAACCAGCCGAGCAATGCAAAATTGGAGAGGGCCGCGGGCGCGGCCCAAATTCGGCAGTAAATGTACTCTCTTGCGTCATTGGACACGTGCTCGGAGGCACCCATCAACCAAAGACCGATTTCAGTAATTGGTACCTGGAGGACGACCAAAAAAACGCCGATTGTGCAAGCGACCAAAAGTGCGCGTGCCAAATTAGCTGCGATTTCGCTGCTGTCGCGCGCGCCAGTCGCCTGAGCGGTCAAACCCGTTGTGCCCATGCGTAGGAAATTAAAAATGAAGTATAGGAAACTGAAGATCTGCGCGGCCAGCGCTACTGCGGCAATGAGGCGAGTTTCGCCAAGTTGGCCGATGACTGTCGCGTCAACAAAGCCGATCAACGGGACAGTTGCGTTTGATAGCGTGATTGGCAATGCGATCGCGAGCACATGACGTGTTGTAAGTCGACAACCGGTCTCGCCTGGCGCCCTCAAGTCGCAAGGTGGAATGTTATCTGGCGGTGACATTGCGCGCGAATTTGCGGTGCCGAGCATTGCTGAAGCGACCGGACCTCTTGAACTTGGGCATCTTCGCCACCCATTCGTTGCGCGAATTACCCATTTCTTTAAGCGCAATCAATTCTTCGTGCCACTATCGTGGGTCCTGTCCCGGACGCTACGGACCAAGCGTGCGATAAGCCAAATTGGAATGACGACAAGCGCTCCTATCATGAAGTAACCAAACAGTGAGTCGATTGCACCGAAACCCAAGTCGTATAGCCTTCGAAAGAGGAGTTGCAGGCGATATAGGATATTATCCGGTGAAATGCCGAGCGCTGTGAGCACGATTCCGACAACGATTGAAAGTACAATCAATCGGATGATCACACCGATTGGGTTACCACCAAATATTCGTTCCATCCACATAGGCCAGACTCTTACATAGATCACAGTTTGCAGACGCGACAATTTTTTTGCCATCCACCGTAGAGAACCGCCTAACATGAAAGTTGATGAAGCGCGAGCCGAACACGACTAACGATTGCATCCACATGGCAAAAGGTGTCAGCAACCAAAAACGAGCAATCGATCCGGCTTTCCCCGGCGAGCGATTGCGGCAGACTGGTCGAACATCACGTGATCCAGCGGTATTACCAGCAACTCGTGCCGGGCAACGTTCATTGTTGCCGGAATCAATACTGACCTGGTTTGCCGAGAGAGGCTGGTCGCCGCGACCGCATCAGCTGAGACTGGTGGCACAGGCTGGCGCAAGTCGGTCGACACTTCTCATTGCGCCGACGGGATCGGGTAAGACGCTTGCGGGCTTTCTGCCGAGTTTGGTCGACCTTGTTGGGCAGGGTAAGCGCCGCAAAGGAGCTGGTCTGCACACGCTCTATATTTCGCCTCTCAAGGCGTTGGCGGTCGACGTCGCACGCAATCTCACCGTGCCGGTCAGCGAGATGGGGCTCAACGTGCGGATTGAGACGCGCTCGGGCGATACATCGGCTTCCAAACGCCAGCGCCAGCGCGTTCGGCCGCCTGATATCCTTTTAACAACACCCGAACAGTTGGCTTTGCTTGTGAGCCATGAAGATGCAGCGCACTTATTCTCTGGTCTGAAGACAGTTGTTTTGGATGAACTGCACGCAATGGTCGCATCCAAGCGAGGTGACCTATTGGCTCTTGATTTGGCGCGACTTCGCGTACTAGCCCCGGACCTCTTTACGCTTGGACTTTCTGCGACGGTCGCGCGTCCCAGTGAGCTTCGAGCCTATTTGGTCTGCCAGGCCGAGCCCGGTCGCCTCACACGATTGGCGGATCTGGTGCAAGTCGATGGTGGTTGTGCGCCAGAGATCTCAATTCTCGAGTCCGATGAGCCTATGCCATGGTCGGGCCACACGAGCCGCTACGCAGTTCGAGCGCTATATGCTGCAGTGAAATTGCATCGGACAACGTTGCTGTTCGTCAATACGCGAAGTCAGGCTGAATTGCTCTTTCAGGAGCTTTGGCGGGTAAACGACGATGATTTGCCAATTGCATTGCATCATGGTTCCCTGGAAAAGAGACAGAGACAAAAAGTGGAAGCCGCGATGGCAGCCGGAACTTTAAAGGCTGTTGTGTGCACGTCGACACTCGATCTTGGCATCGATTGGGGCAACGTTGATTTGGTGATCAATGTTGGTGCCCCTAAGGGTGCCAGTCGTCTCATCCAGCGGATAGGACGCTCGAACCACCGGCTTGACGAACCGTCGAAAGCTTTGCTCGTTCCATCAAATAGGTTCGAAGTTCTTGAGTGCCATGCGGCATTGGATGCCGCAATGGAAGGTTCACAGGATACCTCCTTGGCTCGAGAAGGCGCGCTAGACGTTTTGGCACAGCATGTCATTTGTGTCGCTTGTTCCGGGCCATTCACCCCTGATGCGCTCTTTGCAGAAATTCGCACAGCCGCACCTTACACTGGTCTTTCGCGCGAACGTTTCGACCGCATTGTCGAATTTGTCCGCACTGGAGGGTACGCGCTCAGAACGTATGAACGATATGCCCGATTGCGCCCCGCCGAGGATGGACGTCTTCGGTTGACGAATCCGCGCCAAGCTCATCAGCATCGTCTAAATTTTGGAACGATCGTCGATACCCCCTTAGTTAAGGTTCGACTCCTTTCGCGCGGAGACCGTTTAAGGTCCGTTCGATCAGCTAGACTAAATGGCGGGCGAGTCTTGGGTGAAATTGACGAGTATTTTGTAGGAGAATTGAAAGTCGGAGATGCTTTTGTTTTTGCCGGGCAGGTTGTTCGCTTCGAAGGCATCCGCGACATGGACGTCTACGTGTCGAAGGCCGTGGCACAAGACCCGTTGGTACCGAGTTATGTCGGAGGAAAGTTTCCTCTCTCAACACACCTGGCCTCCCGCGTACGAACGATGCTGGCGACCGGCGACGTCGGAGATGATCTACCAGGGCAAGTCCGCGAGTGGCTCGGTATTCAGGCTGCGAATTCAGTCTTGCCAAAACCGGATGAAGTACTCATAGAGACGTTTCCACGTGGGCCCAAACACTATTTGGTTGCCTATTCATTCGAAGGTCGTTTGGCGCACCAGACATTGGGGATGCTGTTGACCCGTCGGCTGCAGCGCGCACAGGCCCGCCCGCTTGGCTTTGTCGCGAACGACTATGCGATTTCGGTATGGTGCGGCGCCGATTTAAATGACCTGATAGCGAGCGGTCGCCTCAAGATCACGGAACTTTTCGCCGAGGATATGTTGGGCGACGACCTTGAAGCTTGGCTTGCAGAGTCAAATCTTATGAAGCGTACTTTTCGGACGTGCGCAGTGATTGCGGGTCTGATTGAACGGCGCCATCCAGGCAAGACAAAGACGGGCCGGCAAATGACGGCGTCATCCGATCTTATTTACGACGTTCTGCGACGACATGATCCCCACCACGTCCTGCTTGAGGCGGCCTGGATGGATGCGTCAACAGGGCTTCTGGACATCGGGCGATTGGGAGCGTTTCTCAGGCGCATTAAGGGGCACATCCGGCATGCCGCGCTGTCGCGGGTATCGCCGTTGGCGGTGCCCATTTTGCTGGAAATCGGCCGCGAAAGCGTGCACGCCACCTCTGCCGACGACCTTCTGCGAGAGGCGACATCGGACATTCTTGTGGATTCCGGCTAACGATCAGATTGACCATCGTGCCGCTCATTCGCGGATTGTGTCATCCTTGCGCTAGCCCTGCATCCTCGGGTGCATGCTTGTTATGAGTAGCGTTAGAAATGGCAAATCGATGGGTTTCGGACAGTGCGACAGGCGGTTTCAATTCGGGGCGATAGCGGAGAAAGCAGGGTCCATTTCATACCAATTTGCGGACAAACATTTGTCGCAGATGTTAGCGGCGCGCTCTTTTGGCCGAACAAGCGGACGCTGGTAATTGCGGATCTTCATCTGGAGAAGGGCTCTGCCTTCGCCGCTAAAGGCCAACTACTGCCTCCCTATGATACGCGTGAGACGCTTTCGCGTCTCACGACGGTCATCGACAAGTTCGACGCGAGGACGGTCATTTCCCTTGGCGACAGTTTTCACGATGTCGAGGCACTCTCGAGAATGGCAGGAGACGATCTCCGCCGACTCGAAGCCCTATTAGAACACCGAAATTGGATATGGGTAAGTGGCAATCATGATGCTCGGTCAGCTGGGCAACTTGGAGGAGACATGACGGATAAACTGGAAATAGGAAATTTGGTCTTCAGACATGAACCGCAGAGAGAGAAAATTGCTTACGAAGTTGCAGGGCACCTGCATCCAGCGGCCAAAATGTCAATTCGGGGCCACGGCGTTCGCCGGCCGTGCTTCGTCGGAAACGGTCGACGTCTCGTGCTGCCGGCGTTCGGCAGTTTCGCCGGCGGCCTTAACGTTCTCAACTCTGCCTTTGATTGCCTCTTTGGAGCTGATGGATTTACGGTTTGGATGCGCGGCGACAGAAGTCTCTTTCCCGTTTCGAGACGACTATTGCGTCCGGACCGCAGCGCTTGAAAACGAGTAGTTTGATCGGATGCTCCGCAACTCTCAGGAACGTCGACGGCTGAAAAACGCAGAGGCTGCCCAGCCAGCTCCTGCCGCGACGAACACCGCAGCTATGCCATAGAGCAACGGGTATCCAATAGCGACATTGTAGAGGAAGCGGCCTACGCCCTCTCTCTCAAGCTGAACCTGAGATTCAAATGAATCAAGCAGAACTCCTTCACGAAAAACATGCACACTGGCCGTGAGTGGGCCAACAGGTACGTTGGCAGGTAGATCGATTGTGGTTCGGAACAAACTTTGGCCGACGAATATCACGCCGAACTCATTTTGAACGTAGAGGCCCTGTCGTTGCTTGAGGCGGACTACAGCGGCCTGGAAATTGGCCAACTCGTCAGGAGAGGTGTGGGCTGCGGAGCCTCGGGCCGGTACCATTGAAATGTGTTCGAAGCCGATCCCGTGCTGATCGAGGATAAGGGGTTCTGTGATCTCGTCGAGTGGTCGGGTAGATGCGATCGCGTAGTAGCTCGGAATGTCATTGAAGCTGATTGATTGCGTATTAATCCAGATGCCTGCGATGTTTGACTTGCGACGCGTTACAAGTTTACCGCCGACGCCCTCGACAACAACGACGACATCATATGGGGCATCATTGTATCTGGCGTCTTCTATGTTCGTAATGGCGCCAAAAACTATGATCTCGGTTCCAGTGAAGTTGGAGGTGATCGCGACGGTCCTCGTGGAGATATCCGCCTGAACTTTTTCGTCACCTGCTTTTGCATTACCGGTGCATACGAAGGTGCATACGAATATGGCTAAGGCCAGAGCAACCAAAGCTAGGAGACTTCGGAGTGAGAGGGTAGGGCCGATTGGGAACCATTCGGCGTGTAGGTTATGCGATCGCTCTGTCACCTAGTGTCCCCCCAGAACAGGTCCGATGGAGAATAATTCGCTCGGAGTTGCTACGAGACCCCAGGCCATCCGCAAACAAACCCCGATAACCAGCGCAGCGAGAAGGAACCGGAGCTGTTCTCCTTTGAGGCGCTCGCCTGCGACCACACCAAATTGCGCACCAATCACGCCGCCGAACATTAATAGGAGTGCCAGAACGATATCGACTGTTTGGTTCTGAGTGGCGTGGAGGATGGTTGTTGCCGCTGTGACGAATACGATCTGAAACAGCGATGTCCCAACGACGACGTTCGTTGGCACACGTAATAGATAGATCATGGCGGGGACCATAATAAAGCCGCCGCCGACGCCCATTATTGCAGCCAGAATTCCAACGAGTCCGCCGATCGCCAGTGGTGGGAGAGCACTAATATAGAGCTTGGATCGATGAAAGCGCATTTTGAGCGGCAATCCGTGGATCCAATTGTGCTGCCCGGGCCGCCGTCCGACCGCCGATTGACCAGTACGTGACTTTCTTATTGTATTGATGCTCTCTATGAGCATCAGCGTACCCACCGTGCCTAGGAACGTGACGTAGCTCATCGATACGACAAAGTCGAATTGGCCCGCCTCTCTTAGCCATTTGACGAGTTGGACGCCGAAGACGGAACCCGTCAGACCTCCGAGCAGCAGTACGGAACCCATTTTGAAATCGACATTTCGGCGTTGCCATTGGGCTATGGCGCCTGAAACTGAGGATGCCACGATCTGGGCGGCCTCGGTTCCAACTGCAACGGCAGCGGGGATGCCAGTGAAGATCAAAAGCGGCGTCATCAAGAAGCCACCGCCAACTCCGAAGAGGCCAGAGAGAAAGCCTACGGCTGCTCCCATTCCGAGAAAAAGGAATATGTTGGCCGACATTTCTGCGATAGGCAGATAGAAGTGCATATGCGACGTCCAGCATTGTTTTTGGATGTGCGGGTCGTCTCTGATTGGGCGACGTCATGTCGGCGCACACATGATCAGCTGTTGGACGCGCCCGTCGCCAGCTGATTTTCAGAATTGTGCGCCATTCCGCGGTGTGTTGCCCCCGGTTCAAGCCGAATCGAACCTGCAGAACAACCCCACAAGCACAAGAATGACAGTGAAATGCAATAAGGCATCGTCAACCATCCCCAGGTCGCTCCGCTTAGGCCACTGATAGCGAGGGGGTCAATGCGATATTTCGGAACACCCGTTCAATATCTGCATGGCTGATCTGCTACTCATGAGTGTCGGTCGGCAGCCTGCTGAAACCAATATGTTTGATGATTTCAGTTTTGAGAGGCCAGACTTTTGCCCGCTTGTCTCACAGCACCCGCACGTCATTTGAGTGCTTCTTGGGAATGGAAATAAGCCGGCCGGCGGGTACTACTTCAGTTGGAGTTGCCTCCGCCACTGACAATTTGCCACTCGGCCAATGCTGAGCTTGGATCATTCGCCAAGCGATTTATGGGGCGCGCGCGCCAGCTGGCAATCATAGTGTCGGATCTGTCTATCTCTGACTTCTCGATCTTGTTCGTCAGAGCTTCGCTTCGGCGACGCGCTTCCGTGTCTCCTGCGCGCGCGGCCAGTTCGAACCACTTGCGGGCAAGAGCTGCATCCTTTTCGACGCCGAGTCCACTTTCATAGAGCATTGCCAAATTGAACTGACTGTCTGCTAGCCCATAGCTCGCCGCCTCAGAAAACCACCGTGCGGCCACACTGTAAGCGGAGGGATTGTTGCGATCGCTGGCGGTTAGAACGGCCAGATTGTGCATTGATTTGATATTGCCCTGGCGAGCCGAGCGCTCGTACCACAATTTGGACTGAGCGATATCTTTACTCACGCCAACCCCTCGTTCATATAGTGTCGCTAGCTGATATTGAGCCAGAGCATATCCTTTGCGCGCAGAGCGCCTGTACCAGTGGGCTGCGCTGGCAAAGTTTTCAGTTCCGTGCAGTCCCTGTGCATAGCGCATTCCCACCGCGAATTCAGCCGTGGCGTTTCCGTTCGTTGCTGCATCGAGAACAGTTTGCGAGACGCCGGTACCGTGGGCCGTTGTGGCCATAGATCCAACTGTTTTTGTGGGCTGCTGAATGACAATACCCGTCGGTACGCTGGTTGTGGTAACGCTACGGGTATTGACTGCGCCTGTGGTGATCTGTGTCATCATCGAGCCATCAGGCTCGAGCGCTCCCAGGTAGGAAGGCGCCGGGTCGGATTTTCGCAAAGTGTAGACGGCGCCGCCAAGGGTCACACCAACGGTAACCACGGCGAGTGAAACGAGTGCCAATCGAACGCGGGAGAGCCGCTGCTCGATGCCTTGTGTCGTTTGAGGATCGGTAGCGCCGAAAGGCGCAGTGCGGAAGGCCTGTCTGTGGCTAACACTTGAGTTTTCTGTCGAACCTCCATGTCCAGCATCTTCAGGCTCGGACGTTTCACCGGAGCGATGTGGTCCACGACTGGACCCTCGCAAATTGGCCCCGGATGGGCGGTGTGGAGGCGTGTTCTCGGCGCTCGATCTATGGTTGGCTGTAGCAGTATGGCTTCCACCGGCACCTGTCGCGAGAGTATTCAGCATGGTTTCATGCAAGACTTCCAGTTTCTCAGATGCCCACCGGTGCTCGGAGCGATTTTCGTCGATGGACGTTTTGAGCAGATTGACTATATCGTCTAGCTTTGACGCAGTAGCTTCGGTTTGTTCGGGAGGTGGCAAGGCAATTGGAGGTGGCAGTTGATCGGCCACCAAGTGACCACCATCTTCCATGGAGTTGTTCATTGTGTCGTTTGCCAGCGCGGGGCGCAAGTTGTTCGCTTTGCAGTCGTGGGCGTCACGGTCAATTTCAGTGAGCCGGCTGGCGAGCAATCGCAGTTGATTTTCAACGGGGTCGGTGTTCTCGGGCAAGCTACCTACCCGGCCAATGCGTCGGGAAATCTCGGCAATCCACGTCTCAATCTCTCTAAGTGTGGCACCTGCTGTTTGTGAAGCGATTTGTCCCAGTGCCGATTGGATCTGACTCTCGAGATTGATCAATCTTGCCTCAACTGCCGCAGTCTTGTCAGACACGCTGGTGCGCTCTTCGTTACGTTCTTCAACGAGGGTTGAAATATGCGAAAGCTTTTCGGCAATCCAGTCGAAATTATCCTTCTCGAGGCGATCCATCTCTGTCGGCTTTGGCTGGCGATCCACTGCCGGTTGCGCGGTCTGCTGCTTCGGACGCGATGGGGGCTGCTTGGAAGAAGATCGAGCGGGTGACTTTGCCGCTTCGAAATGGCGCGCAAGCTGCTCGGCCGAAAACGCGTCCCAAGATTTCATCGCATGGTCGGTCGCTGCTACTTTGGGTCGATCATCGGTTGCGGCATGTGGAGCAGTTGAGGTTTCGCGCGCGAGTCTCGATTGACTTTGGCGAGATTTTTGCTTTTGTGGAGTTCCCGTTTCAGATCGACTGGACGGGGGACTAGATTGCGGCGTGCCAGTACCGGAGGCTTTCGCGGTCGTGTCGGCGAGGCGAACCAGTGATGCCAATATTTCGTCGTTGTTGCTCGGGACGGCAGATCGGTCGCTAGTAGCTTGCGTTGGTGTATGGGCCTCTTGGGCCATGCGTTGATTGGAGTGGCGCTGATAGGCTCGGCGTTGGTCGGAGCGGCGTTGTGATGTACCGCGCTCAGGTTTGGGCTCAGGCGCCGACATGGCCTTCGTGATGGCATTCAGCAAATCCGGCAGATTTGGGTTTTCTGGGTTTGCACCTGGTGTGGATCGATCCATGTCATCGGCTGCATCAATTTTGGTGGCGGCGATGCGGCCGGCCTTGGTATTATCTCCAGACATCATTTCCCCCCGTGCCCGGACAATTCATCCAGACGTCAGCTCAACTCATGCCATCACGCTCTGCGCAGTCTGTTGACCGCGTGTTGCGCATTCTGTTGAACTCGTGAACCTTCTGCCAACTGTCATCAACCCATTGACACGGAGCAACGTCTTGTTTGCGACTACCCCAAGTCTTCCGAACGCCGGCAGCTAAGCTTGGAAAACGATGCAAAAGGCATTGTCTCGAACGAATTAATCCTATCTTAAATGATTCGTGATCAATGCTGCCAAAGGTTGCGACCGTGACGTCGCGTAAGCGATTGATTTTTAGTGGGCGTGTCCTTCAGGTTACGGTCTAGTGCCCAGGCTGACTATTGCTTGACTGCGCGCGCGCCTCGGTTGATGGTTGCGCGAAGCGGGCTGGTGTTGACATGGCGCAACAGGGTGTTGAGCTAGAGCGCGTTGGGCTGATCAGCCAATAAGCCAATAAGCCGCCGATATGCCATTGGACTGGTTAGGTTGCCAGCGGCCACAGTCTGCAAGGCAAGACCATCCAGGGGTGTTTAAAATCGTGTCGCCATGTGCAAGCATGTCGTTTCGATGAGCTTCCCTTGTAGACCACACACATTGGCTGCGGATTGGATATATATGGCAGACCAATGGCGAGCATTGTAACCGCATTCAGATAAGGTATCGACGCGAGGATAGTTTGGTGTTTGGGATCGCATTTCGCTCTTTAGCAATAGCGCTTTTGGCAGGGTTGTTCTCCTTTCTTATCGAGCCAGGGGGAGGCGTTGAGGCGCAAGGTGCCGACGGTCGATACACAATGCATGAAACAGAGGGTGGGTTCATACGATTGGACACTCAAACAGGCTCGTTGTCACTGTGTCAGCGCAAAGATGAGAATTGGGCGTGTCGTGCACTGCCTGGCTCAAATAACGAGCAACGTGAAGAGTTAGCAAGGCTGCGTAAAGAAAATCGGGAGTTGCAGGCGGAAATCGAGCGCCTGGACCAGTTGTTAGGCCTTCGAGATGCGCCCGGCGAGGGGGGCACTACGTCCCCCGATGATGCCAAGAAGAAAACACCGTTCCAGCTGCCGACGGAAAATGAAGTTGATCAGGCGCTCGATTATTTTGAGAGTATTCTGCGAAAATTTCAGGAACGTTTGAACCGTCTTGAACGGGGCTCAAAGCCGGAGGAGGAGCCAAAACGGTTGTGAACAGATGAGGTTGTGGCCAATGGGCGGTCATGATTGCTGTGTCCGGGCCTGACCCGCCTCTAACCAAAATTGTCGCGCTTTATGAGTGGACATGAGCACATCCGAGTTTGGCAGGGGGCAGGGATCAAGGATCAAGGATAGCAGATTGAGCATATTGCAGCAGTTTCAGCGTGAAGTCGTTTTTGATACGGATCGCATGGGTTTCACCGATATTACGGATGCTGCAGCGCGCTGGCTTGATGATGTAGCAGCTCGCGACGGGCTTCTAACGGTCTTTATTCGCCACACATCAGCATCCTTGACCATTCAGGAAAACGCGGATCCGGCCGTCCAGAGGGATCTATCGACTGCGCTGGACGAGGCGGCGCCGGAAAGCGAGCGCTATGAACATGCCAGCGAGGGCCCTGACGATATGCCGGCCCACATCAAGGCCATGCTTACGTCCACATCCCTGCAGGTCCCCGTTCAGGCTGGTCGTATGCTGCTCGGTACTTGGCAGGCGCTTTACCTGATTGAGCATCGTCGCACACCGCATCAGCGTAAAATCGCTCTCCACTTCATTGGCACTGTCCGTTCGCCTTAGTTGCTTGCCATTTCGATCTCATCTGCGCGAATCACTCCGCGAATTGCCAAATCGAGTATGGTGGTATGATCGTAGCCCGCCTGTTTCAAAAGTGTTTCTGTGTGCTCGCCGATTCGCGGAGGCTGATGATGCAACATCGGTCGATCGAAGTTGGTGCCAAACTCGAATGGAAGGGCAGGCAGTCCAGCTGTTTTTCCGTCGGTGTCGCCGAAGCGAGATATGAAGACATCGAGCAATCCTCCGTTTGAGAGCAAGTGTTTGTCCGAGAAAAGGTCAATGGGCTTGCCCACCGGCGCACACGAAACTTTTGCTTTGAGGCAGCGTTGCTCCACCTCGTCTTGAGCAATCTTTACCAACACCTTCTGGATTTCTGGAATGACCCAAGAGCGCTGGCCTAGTCGCGATTCATTGGTGATGAGGCGAGGATCAGATGCGAGGTCAGAAAGACCAAACTCATCTGTGAAGCGACACCACTGCTGGTCGCTCGTTACACCTATGAAGAGCGCGCCATCTCCAGCGGTCTCGAAAACCTCGTAGATTGCCCAGGCGCCCTGTCGAGCCGGCATGGGTAATGGCTCCTTGCCTGTCGCTGCAATTCCGGCCATGGGAATTGACATCAGGAATGCGGCGCTCTCAAAGAGCCCACTTCCTACCCGTTTGCCTTTGCCGGTCGTTTGCCGCTCGATTAGGGCCGCCTGTGCTGCGTTGACACCAAATGCTGCACCGAGAATATCAATTATCGATGCTCCTGCCCGCAATGGCCGCCCGGGTGGACCTGTCATGTATGCAAGGCCGCTCTGAAACTGAACAACTTCGTCCAGTGCAATGCGGTTCTCGTAGGGGCCCTTCAGATAACCTTTCAATGCAAGATAGACGAGTTTTGGATTGACGGAGTTGAGCGCCTGATATCCGCAACCCAAGCGATCCATGGTGCCAGGTGCATAATTTTCGATGATAACGTCGCTGTTTTGCGCTAGCCGGTGAAGGATCTCTTTTCCATCTGCCTGTTTGAGATCAATCGCGATGCTTTTCTTGTTTCGATTGAGGGCCGCAAAAAAGCCGGCAGCAAAACCGCCTAATCGTCGCGTGTGGTCTCCTTTTGGGGCGGGCTCCACCTTGATCACCTCGGCACCGAGTTCGGCCATAATCAATCCTGCCGTGGGGCCCATCACAGCGTGGCTGAATTCCAGAACGCGGATGCCGGAAAGCGGTGTCGCTGTCATCATGCGACCATTCGCCGAAAGGCGTCGAGGCTGCCTGCATGGATGAGTTCACTGGGTAGGACATGACCGACGATATCTTCGGCCATCCGTCCGACATCAATCAGTTGATCAAGATTCACGCCGGTCTCAATCCCCATTTCTTCGCACAGCAATACGAGTTCTTCCGTACAGATGTTGCCCGCCGCGCCCTTTTGGCCCGCGAATGGGCAGCCACCCAGTCCGCCGACCGTGGCATCAAACTGACGGACACCAAGACGTAATCCTGTATGTGCATTTGCAACAGCAAGGCCGCGGGTGTTGTGGAGGTGTAGGGCGATTGTCTTGTCGGGCCAACGTTCGCGGACCGAACCCACGACTCCCTCAATTCGTGCAGGCGTCGCCCATCCCATCGTGTCTGCCAATGATAGAAGGGATATGTCCGTACCAAATTCAGCGGCGATCGCTAGGCCATCGGCAATGGTCTGCACGACGAGCTCCGGTGCTATGTCTCCTTGATAGTTGCAACCGAAAGCTGCCATTACGCCAATCTTTTTGACGACCAAGTCATTTTGGAGTTGAAGCGAGGTTTGTTTACGCATCGCAGCGATATTTTCGTTATGCGATCGATTGAGGTTTTGACGGCTAAACGCATTCGATGCCGAAAGCGAGATTGTGCCTGTGTTTGTGAGTTTGTCGCTGAATTGCAAAGCACGATCCAGGCCACGTTCGTTGAACCAAAGAGCTGAGTACTCGACTGTCGGTCTGGCCTGAAATCCTGCGACAACCTCCTCGGCATCGGCCCAGCCTGGAACCAATTTCGGACTGACGAAGGAGCAGACCTGAATATGCCTGAGGCCAGTGTCCGACAGAGCTTCAATCAGTCGAATTTTGTTTGCTGTTGCTATTGGTCCCGGTTCGATCTGAAAACCTTCTCTCGGACCTTCTTCGCGTATGTCAACGCTTGTGGGCAGATCTGTCATTGCGGCTGTCCTTGATACTATTATTGCAGAACCTTATAGCTGAATAAAGCGGGGCTCCACAATTCGGGATGGTCAGCAAGCAATCGTGACCACGCCGATTAAGGTCCGCTTGGGCTGTTAGTCAACAATAGTCATAAGCAGCCGGTACTTAGTCCGTTGTGTCTGGCCAGACTCTCCGCTTTGACGGTAGCGGTTGATCGGGCATAGTCCAGAGGCCGTCTGGCCGGCTCTCGTTGCCATTTGCCAATACGCTCCTATTCGATGTGGCGCAGATCAATCCGTCGAATACTCCTGACAGCTTTGTTGCAAGACCAGTCGCGGTGCGCGAGTCCCAGGCGGTGTCCCTGCGTCGACGTACTTCAACGCCAATTGATCTATAGACCGACCGCGCAGTGGCAACGGCCCAGGCAGATCGCCACGGTAGGTGGGAGAGTCCTAGTTGCGCCGAATCATAATAGGGCTCGGCACTCTGCAATAGACGATCGGTCACGGCGAAAAGTGCCTCTCGATTCTCGCGCATTGCCATCGTCGCGTGTGATAAACCTGCCTCGGCCAGCCAATCTGATGGTAGGTAGACCCGTCCGGCTTCGTGGTCTTGAATTACGTCGCGCGCGATGTTTGTCAGCTGGAAAGCTATGCCCAGGTCCGATGCGCGATGGAGAATGGCGCGTTCTCGGACCCCCATCACCATTGCCATCATGACGCCGACGACACCCGCGACGTGGTAGGCGTATTCGAGTGTGTCTTCCAATGTCTCGTATTTGCGATTCTCGGCATCCATACGAAACCCCGCGATTAGCTCTAATGGATGTCGCTGCGGGATAGCATGCTGTCGGCAAACTTGGGCTAGAGCTTGAAAGGCTGGCTCGTCCGCCTGATCCCTACAGGCCATGCGCGTTTTGCGTTCCAGGTTCGCAATGACGTCCGCCAAAGCGGCGCTATCGAGCGATGCATAGTGCGAGCGAAAACCAAGTACTTGCCCATCTACAATGTCATCGCAGTGGCGACACCACGCATAAAGCATGTAGGCGCTTGCGCGAATGTCTGGTGAGAACAGACGTGCAGCAAGGGCAAAGCTCTTTGACCCTTTCGCGATTTGATCTCGGCTGAAGGCCGCCAAATCAGCGGTGGGCGCATCCCGCGTCCTGACAATAGTCACTCAGCGTTGTTCCTTGTTGAGACCCGACGCCAATCGCCTCCGCAAAACTTCGCTGCTCGACTAGCGAGCTAACGACGCCAGATCAAGAGTGAACTTTCAAAACGACGCACGCCAGCCCTTACCCTACAATGTCCTCGCGGCACAGACTGCCGCTGGTCGAACAGGGGAGGAACAGATCTGGATTGGAGCGAAGGACGTGGGGCGCTCCCACCGCGGTCTCTGGTGCATTGAGATGATTATGTCGTTCAGGATCTATAGTTGTTCCAGACATCGAACTTGAGAGGCTTTTGGGCATGTCAGAGCCTGATCCGTTCGACGAGTTTTCTCGTTCACTAGGCAAGGATTATGGAATTGTGGATGTCTGGAACCCCTTTACCTGTGAAACCCACGACAGTTCCGCATTGCGCGCTCGTTCTGGGTTGGGCTGGCGTTACCCCGTTCGTTGTTTTGTCTGTCACAACACTCTGGTTGGAAAACGATATTCGTGCTTCCGCCCAAAACATGCTTGTGGCATATGGCGCGATTATTCTGGGTTTCATGGGGGGCGTCCAGTGGGGACTGGCAATGCTCATGTTTAATACGCCCATCGGTGCGTGCTCTCCTCGGCTCTGCCTCATTGCCAGCGTTGTTCCGGCCATTTTCGCCTTTGCTGCGGTACTCGCTGCATCTGCAGACTATCATTTGGCCGCGGGCGTCGTCCTCATAGTGGGTTTCGTTGGATTGCTTATGTATGATATCGCGACGGTCAGGCGGGGAGGTGCGCCTTCTTGGTATTCTACTTTGAGGGTAGGTCTTACGGTGGCGGTCGTTGCTAGTCTATCGATTGCGGGTTGGTCATGACACTTTCTGCCAACGATGCATGGGATGGGCGCGGAGACGAAATAGGGGCTGAGCTGCGGTCTTTCGACGAACCTGTTCGAGCACTCATCGTTGCTGCGGCTGGCGGTATTGGGGGGGCATTGGTTCGCAGCCTTCTGGCAATGAGATCTGTCGAAGTGGTGCATGCGTGGTCACGAAAACCTCCGGAGCTGCATCATCCGAAATTGCAGCCGAGGCCGGTTGATATAACGGTCGAAAGCGAGATTGCAGCTGCCGCGGCGCATCTTTGTTCCGTCAATCTCATTGTTATTGCCTCGGGCGTACTTCATCGAGGCAACGCACTGCAGCCAGAGAAGACGATACGGCAACTAGATCCTGAACGACTGGCTGAGATTTTCCAAGTCAACGTGATAGGGCCTGCATTGGTCGCGAAGCACACTGTAGCACACTTGCCGAAGCGTCGGCGTGGGATCCTAGCTGCCATATCGGCGCGAGTGGGCAGCATCACAGACAACAGACTGGGCGGGTGGTATGGATATCGCTCATCGAAGGCGGCTCTGAACCAGTTCATCCGCACTTTAAGCATTGAAATTGCGCGAACACATCCAGCTGCAATCTGCCTAGGCCTGCATCCTGGTTCAGTCGATACCGCGCTATCTTTCCCGTTTCGGGAGAGAGTGCCGCAGGACCGTTTGTTCTCTCCGTCCAGTTCTGCCCAGCACTTGCTGAGGACAATCGACGAGTCTGGCACGGATCAGTCGGGGCGGGTCCTCGCTTGGGATGGGTCAGAGGTTCCGCCGTGATTCTGGTCCTTCCAGGTTGCGATCGAAAAACTGAAATATCCACTGGAGTGTCGGTCTCATATTCAATAAACATTGGTACCCGAACTCTGCAAGGTGACGAACTCCCGGACGTGTGATCATTCGTCCGACAGATACAAAACGCGGCAAAGCTATCCAGAGCCTTGCGAAGGCCAATGACCCGCTCTCCAACTTGCCATCCTCAGTGGCGACGTGGAAACGCTTGAGCGCGACTGCTCTGTCGAGGCCTGGAACGACTTCCCCCGGCGCGCATGCGCTCACGTCACTCCAGACAATATTTTCGCTTCCCTCTTGATTTTTGTAGAAAGCTATTTCTCGTCTGCAGAGTGGGCATGATCCGTCGTAGTATACGGTCAATTTGGCGATGGTCATCGGTTCTACCTCCTCAACTGTTACGCACACGGCAGGCAAATCGATCAAATGGCACGCGTGACCTGGGATTTACGTCTTGTCGTCAGTCAAAACATGGTTTCCAAGAGCGCTGTTAATTGCGGGTCCGTTTTCTTGGTCTGCGGGAGTATTCGTCGATATTGAGATAAGGTGGTGCCTTCACTTCGTTGATGTTTCCGGTTTTAGTCATTGTCGTGCTGCGCGTGCGCTAATTGGCAGTTGTGCGCACTTTTGCTCCAAACAAGAGCACCCATTCGAAATTCTGCTTCCGGATGATATAATTGCCGGTGTCAGATTAACGCGTAAGGAGGACACACATGAAGCTGGGTCAGTTAGATCACGTCAATGTGCGCACAAACAAACTAGATGCTATGGTGAGCTGGTACACCAATATTCTCGGAATGCGTTCCGGAGACCGCCCAAACTTTCCGTTTCCCGGAGCCTGGATGTATACGGGCGACCATCCTGCGGTGCATTTGGTCGGGACGTCTGAGGATGCTGGGGCAGGCTCGGAAGGCAATTTGAAACTCGAGCACTTTGCGTTTGCGGCAACAGGTTTAAAGGAATTTGAGCAGCGTCTCGTCGAGGCTGGCGAACACTATAAGGTTCGCCAAGTACCAGGTATCGACGTTACGCAGATCAATCTTTGGGATCCTGATGGCAATCATATTCACATCGACTTTAGATCATCGGAAGTTGCTCAGGCCTGATGGCTCAAAATGCATCAATTGCCCAGTATCTACAGGTCTTTATGTGTAGGTCTTTTCTGTGCCGGTGCATAACGACACTGCGAATGTCAATCAGGCCGCTTTCGCCGATCGATTCGCCTTTGTGATTAGGGTCGCAGTGAAGGCTTTCAGGCTAGGGTGCCGAGACCGGTAAATCGACTGAAGGTCAAGAAGTTCGGCGGTTTAGCAAAGAATGTGACTAGAGCATCTATCATATCTGGTTTTTGGATCGGTTACTCAAATGAATGATCCCGGCAGCGGGCCAAAAGGGAAAATTGTTCGAGACAAAGCATCG
Source organism: Hyphomicrobiaceae bacterium (assembly GCA_051009975.1). Lineage (GTDB taxonomy): Bacteria > Pseudomonadota > Alphaproteobacteria > Rhizobiales > Hyphomicrobiaceae > Tectiglobus. The sequence goes on along the minus strand of JBPCWA010000646.1, from coordinate 2,070 downwards.
ACTGCGGGACCACAGTCGCGTTCACGCTTGGTTGTTCGTCGTGTGCGTAGAGCGGATATTGACGCTTTGGCTGAACTAAGTAAGCGAATCTACGCACCCGTACCTGGATATTCGCGACGCGTGCTACGAGCTCAGCTCAATAACTTTCCTGATGGCCAGTTCGTGGCTGAGTACGATGGCCAGGTTGTGGGTCACTGCGCAACATTCATAATCTCGGAGAAAATTGCCCTAGCACCTCACAGCTGGGCAGAGATTACGAACCAGGGCCTTGCCGCGCGTCACGACAGTGGGGGGGATGTGCTCTATGGAATGGAAGTTAGCGTTGATCCCGGTTATAGGCGCTTGCGGATTGGGCAGCGCCTTTACAATGCCCGCAAGCAACTGTGCCAGTCTTTGGGCTTAAAGGGCATTGTGTTTGGAGGGCGCATGCCTGGCTTGCAGCGTCGCATCAAGAGTATAGGTTCTGCAGAAGCTTACATGGCAGCCGTGCAAGACAAGAAGATCCGTGACAACGTTGTTAGCTTTCATCTGGCCAACGATTTTGAGATCATCGGACTTCTTCGGGACTATGATCCGAGTGATCGACAATCTCTCGGATACGCCACCCATATGTACTGGCGCAATCCCCTCTTTCTGGAGGATGCGCGTAAGCGCGATGCCAGTGCGCTCACGACGAAAGACACAGTCCGTGTCGCATCGGTGCAATTCCAGATGCGCGGTCTGTCGGCTAAGGCTGAGTTCGAGCAGCAAGTGGAGTATTTTGTCGATGTTGCTTCCGACTACCGGGCGGACTTTGTGGTATTTCCTGAACTTTTCACGCTGCAGCTTCTGTCGATCGAGGCTAAAGCAATGGCTCCGGACAAAGGGATCAAGCGCGTTACCGAGTACACTCCCTGGTTTCTGAGGATGATGGAAAGGCTGGCAGTCAGTTACAACATAAACATCATAGGAGGATCGCATCCAACGGCGCAAGAAAACGGCGATATCCGCAATGTGAGCTATGTGTTTCTGCGCGACGGTTCAGTGCACACTCAAGACAAGATTCACCCGACTCCCGACGAGCGTTATTGGTGGAATATCAAGGGTGGAAATCGTATCGATACGATCGATAGCGATTGCGGGCCTATCGGTGTTTTGGTGTGCTATGATGCAGAATTTCCGGAGTTGGCTCGCAGTTTAGCTGACCAAGGCGCACTTCTGCTATTTGTTCCATTCTGCACAGATGAACGGCGCGGGTATTTGCGGGTTCGCTACTGTTGCCATGCCCGCGCAATCGAAAATCAGTTCTACGTTGTTATGTCTGGTGTTGTCGGCAATTTGCCCAACGTGGAGAATATGGATATCCACTACGCTGAGAGTTGCATTCTGACGCCTTGTGACTTTGCATTTGCGCGCGACGGGGTTGCTGCTGATACCGCGGCGAATACTGAAACAATAGCGTTTGCCGATTTGCGATTATCTGATTTGCGAGTGGCTCGTCACTCCGGTACGACGCGAAATTTTATGGATCGCCGATTTGATCTTTATCGGGTTGCTTGGTCCGACCGGCGGCGACGCAATTGACCATTAACAGAGAGCTTCCGACGGTTTGATGGCTTGTGATCATGGTTGGCATGATTGATTTCGGGGGCAGTTGGGGTGAAGTGTTGACGTCTGCTAAACGCGTCGGATCCACGAAGCGAGCAAAGCTAGTCAAAGCCTACGTGATGATGCCCGATCTCGAGGTAGGTACCGGTTGGGCCGGGGGTGACGTAGCGCCTGAACGAGAGCTTGGCGCATCATTGCAGCCGACTTGACAAGAGCAAAAGTACTTGTGTTCCGCTCGAGCGGTATGCTGAGCCTTCGCCAGAATCTGGGCCCGCCGAAACGGCTCGTGCGGAGTCGGCCCGAACGTCCGCCCCCTATTTCTCTTTGATAAACATGCTCATCGTGGCGCCGCACTTTTCAGTAATGGGAATGTCGTTAGGCACAGCAAGCGATCAGAGATGGCACGTCCGCATGCTTAGCGATGACGTGACTTCTGCGGGATGATCGATCTAGCGTTCTGATAGGCCTTGCCCTGTTCCAGTC
>JBPCWA010000645.1:0-4057 GCA_051009975.1 Hyphomicrobiaceae bacterium | reverse complement strand
GAGTTCTATTATGAGACTTGTGAAGCTTGTCGGCTTGGCATTGGCGCTCACGCTGCCATTCGTTGGTGCCCGCGCCGAGATGAAAGACGTCGTGGACGTTGCAGCAGGCACGGGAACGCACAATACGCTTGTGACCGCGATCAAGGCTGCTGGGCTCGTAGAGACCCTTAAGGGCAAGGGACCCTTTACAGTGTTCGCGCCCACAGACGAGGCTTTCGCTAAATTGCCGGAGGGCAAGCTGGACGATCTGTTGAAGCCGGAAAACAAGGGCGAGTTGACAGATATCCTCACTTATCACGTGGTGCCTTCAAAGATCATGTCGGGCGATATCAAGGGCAAGAAGGCGTCGCCTAAGACGGTGCAAGGCTCCGCACTCTCTGTCGATGCGACCAAGGGCGTTAAAGTTGATAACGCCACTGTCACTGCCGCTGATGTGGCCGCCTCCAACGGCGTGATCCACGTCATCGATATAGTGCTAATGCCAAAGATGTAAGTTTTCACGCCATAGCGACCGTTGGTCGCCATCCTGGTAGAGCTAAGCACGAGAGCCAACGTCTCACGAGAGATTGGCTCTCGTTTTGTTTTAATAGGAATTTGAACTCCTTTCCCGGCGTTCAACGGTTCCCGATGACACTCACCACGTTGGAAAAAAAACGCGCTTCTTGAGCATTAAGTCGCAGGTGCGCTGTTAACCCGAAGCGCGCAAAGAGGCGAGCCTCGAGACCGAGTCGGATGCTTGTTTCGTCACACGTACCGCTTCGCAGGGTAGATCGTTCGGGGGCCGTTGGCCCGCGGCGAGAAAACCAGCGTCCCTCGCTTCGTCAGCTCTGCAGCCCATTGCTGACCTATGTCTGATGTCGTGATCCACTGTCAGTTCTTAGTCGTTTTAAATCGCAGATTATGGCTTCGAAAAAGGTCAATCTTCAATGCTGACCGTACCCTTAGGAATTGCGGTGATTTTGATCGTCTACTATCACACCCACCGCTCCAACGATGCCTCAACGGCGTTACGACCTTTTAGTACCCCATCCGAGGCCAGCGCCCACGTGCACAAATCTGCGTCGGTATCGCGATCAGCTGAGCAGAAATAAATCAATCCGAAATTCAGATCTCGTGATAGTTGGGTCGACACCAACCACGCTAAAGGAGAGCCAAAATGTTTCGTAAGATTTGGAATGCTGTTATGGACCCTGATCAGAATGCATTCCTCCAGCTGCCGAAAGCTGTTCGCTTCCAGCTTATGGTGGTCCTAGCTTCACTTTGGTCTGCCATTTTTTGTGTGAGTGCAGGTCTCATCGTTTGGATGCCGACATATATTTTCGCGCATGTCGCGCTGCTTCTCGCTGGAATATTTGGCACCAGCTGGGTCATTAAGGTGTTCAAGCCGCGGACCCAAACCTAATGGTCGGTCCGGCATACAACCACTAAAGAGCAGTACCGGTCCATCATGGCAGCTAGGGAAGACAGCTATGAGCATGTTGGAATTCGCATTGGGACTCTTGCTGGCCTCAACAGTGCTGGGCGCCGGCTACCTTGTCTTAGTCCGCCCCCAACTTCGTCGACTTAATACGCTGCAGCAGATGACAGAACGCCTCGCCGCGGGAGACACTATCGTGACCGCCGGGGGTCTCGTGGGTACCGTTGTGAGAGAAGTTGATCCGGACACTGTGTTTGTCGAGGTTGCGCAAGGCGTCGAAGTCAGTATCCGCCGAAACCGGATAGACGACGTTATGCCGAAGGACGGGTGACGTCATTCGGATATCCATCGAGAACGTTGGACCCAAATCGTGCCGCTGCAAGCAACTCGCTCTTAAACCACTGGTTATCGGCCCTCGTCCAACATACCATTGGGTAACCAATTTAATGGCCGCTCTGAGTTAGCATCATACATTTCTGACATACACCCGCATGTCCGCTTTACGCCCAAAAGCAGACATGTGGCCGGGCAGATAAGACGTGCACTTAGTACCATCTCCGGAAGCAGGAGCCCGAGGTTAGATCAGCGGATTATGAGACCACTGGAGAAGGGCCTGGCGTTGGCGGCGACGGCAAAAGATGTTTCCTGGCTCGCAATTGGCTCGAATCTGACCGGCGTGCCGTGCAAACGCTCTCCAACGCTTGATTTGAATGCTATCGATTTCGGGCAACCGCCTCCCCAGGTAATACCGGCAATACCATTGGAACCAACCCCTTGGGTCGGGCCCGTAGATCCAACCCTTCTGTATCCACACAGATAACGGCTGTCGGCTCTTGATACCAAAATAGTTCAACGAAGGGTCCGGCGTTTCGCTAAGCTTGGCCTTTCGAAACCACTTTTCGGGAAATTCACCGATGCAATCGGTGCAATATTTGCCTTCAAAGACGCCCATTTCGAGCATCTGCTGGGGTGAACAATAAGGCTGAAACGCGTCAGCAAAACCCTCACCGACGGGCGCGACCAGATCGTAGCGGTAACCCGTCTGCATCTTGTCCTTGACTTCGATGATATCTCCAACAGCCACCGTTGTGCCTCAATGAAGATGTGGTCTGCTGCCTTTAGCTATACCAGTTTCCAAGTCAGAAGCCGGTGCTAGAGTACCAGCGTCTCGGCAGGCTAGAGCGCAGCGTAAGTCGGGAGAGATACTAACGGCAAGATTATCTCTGGAGTCGGTGGGCAATAGCCGAGTGAAGAGCAATGATGTCCGCTGTGTGCCAAAATCGAACCTTGCGGCGGCGGCCAGAGATGTCTGGCCTGTAACCGATGGCAGCCGTGCGGCCCGCCACATGAGTCGTTGTGGGGAAGATGATTACTTACTGCCTTGGCCGGACCGGGATCACCCATGCTCCTGGCGAAAGGTTATAAAGGCTTTGGCCGTGCGATAGGTCACAAATTCGTGCTGGAAATCAGCAAGATTTCTCTGCTGCCCGACACGCATCAAGCTCATAGCTATTCCCCACCGGCCCTTGTACAGCGCCAACCCTTTATATCCCAACCAGGGTTCTCGGAAGCCCAACCCGCAGCGTGAGGCTGCGCATATTGCACACATTGGGCAGGATCAATGTCTCCCATGAAAGGCACTCGATGCTCCCTGCAGTCGCTGGGATCTACAATCAAACAAGCCGAGATTACTATTGTTATCATTTGCTTCGCCTCGGGTTTCGGGCACTCAGTAGCGCGAATTCAATTACCGTTATGTTGCTGGGCTTTTCAGGGTGCGTCTCTTACGTAATTCGCGGCCGTTCGGATCGCTAGACTTTCGTGCGATACCGATCAGGATGCGATAAGGGTCTCGCCCTTATTGATCGTTGCCAGATCGCCGGCGAATTCCTGCCCGCGCCCGATTGGCTTGCGCTTGGACTCTCCAGCAATCACGGTCTTGCGTTCCCCACACCGTCGCCGCGCCCAAAGGCAACGACAGCAAGAATGCAAAGATGAAGTCAAGGTAGGCCTGAACTCGCCGTTTGAGGGTGACAATCAAATCTCTAAGTGGCGAGTGCCCTGTAGAAGCTGGCGCGGCTCAAGTCCGTTGCTACCATGATCTTGCGCTGGTCTCGTCGGACGCACATAGAATGGGCTACTGCAACTGGCCGACGCCGAGAGCGCTGAATGTCCGCTTTGGGTCCAAAGCAGACATCGGGGCGTGCGTTGGACATGTCCGCTTTACCCCCAGAAGCGGACATTCTCAGAGGCGGGTTAGGTGTCCGTTACGTGCCAAAAGCGAGCATGAAATTGCCGTAGCTAAAAGGCTCCCCTTCGCATTTTGATGGGATTGTCGCCGCCGATCCACGCGCGCGATGATCCATCGCTCCTGGCGACGCGTTGACCTGTTGTATTTTTGAGGACTTTTCCCTTGATTACACCGATCTTCCTAAATTCGACTTGGCGAGGTTCGATTGCTCTTGAAAGAACATTGAAGAGATGAGCGCAGAGACCATAGGGCGCATCGGGCGGGCATGGTTTGCTCCGAAGAGCAGAGCCAAGCAAACGGCGTGTCAAAAGCTCCTCAGCCTTGCGCTGGCTTTGGCTGCGGCTTGTTGTGCGGGGGGCCAGGTGGCAGCAATGCCCGGTGACCACGAC
>JBPCWA010000644.1:0-5469 GCA_051009975.1 Hyphomicrobiaceae bacterium | reverse complement strand
TTTTCCGCATCGACCATTGCCTTGACATAGTCTCCTCGCTCTCGATGAACCAAGCCCGCAATGAAGTATGACAATGGTAGACGAGGATCGAGTTCCTTCGCCTTATTTGCCTGGTGGTTCGCCATTTGGAGGGAGGCATCGCGGTCGGTTGCCCAACCATTCATGGCGTCAAAGGCATGCGTCCACGCTAGCATTGCATGCGCCATTGCGAAATCCGGATCGTGTTCAAGCGCGGTCGCAAAGTACTCGCGGGCCTTCGCGTTCTCTTGCTTGTTGATGTATAGGTAGAAGTGCTGGCGACCCAGTTGGAAGAACCGATAGGCTTTGGAACTCTTCGTTCGAGCAACCAGCTCCGCTTGCATCTTTGCGTTCGCTGGCCGGCCAAAAATCGCCTGGGTCAGCTTCCCAATTATGAGGCTTTGAACGTCAAATACATTACCTGCTCGATCGTCGATCTGTTCGACCCAAACGTGGGTCCCCTTGCGAACGTTAATCAGCTGAGCATTTATCCGAATGCGTTCGTCGTGATGACGAACGCTGCCACGCAAAGCGAACTTAACCTTCAGCGCTTGTGCAAGTCTGTCCAAGGATGTCCGTTCAACTTTGTACAAGGAAGCCGAGTCGCGCGCGATAACTGTCAGATTCGGCAGCTTGGCCAGGGCGGTCGTCAGATCCTCAGTCAATCCATCAGCAAGGTAGGTCTCGCTGCCCGGACTCCCGATGGTCTCAAATGGTAGAACAACAATGGTGGCGTTAGTCTGTGAAGAGATGGTGCTTTCCGGCTTTCGATTCCCCAATAGTTGCCAGCTGGTAATCGTCATGACCACAATTATCAGTGCCGCCGCGGCCAGGCCAATGATTGAGGCGGGTGCTCGGAGCAAAGATGGTAGGACGCGCTGGCGAACTGGTGCTGATTCGCTCCGTAGCTGATGGTCTGGATCATCAATCGGCTGAGGCGCAACCAGCAAGCGATAACCACGCTTTGAGATCGTCTCGATCAGCCTAGGCGATTTTGGATCGTCTCCTAGGGCCTTGCGGAGTTTGAACATCGTTCCCGTTAGGGCATCGTACCCCACGGTTCGATCGCTCCATACGGCATCTTCAAGGTCATGGCGCGAAACAACTTCGCCAGCGCGGCGCGCGAGATAGCGAAGGACGTCAACTGCTTGAGGTTGCAGTCTCGTCGTCTGTTCGCCATTGCTTACCAGCCCGGTGTTTGGCTCAATATGGCAATCTCCAAGCCTAAACTGCCCGTCGAGATCAACAGCGGTAGGTTTGCACTTTTCCGTCATCTCGCAATATCGGAACGCAGTTTGTGTCTTTTATCAACCGACAAGTCATTGATTCTTCGAGGTAATAAAAAGATCATCTATTGATCAGGCTTCCATAATAACTCTTCGATCACGGATGGCTAGCCTCCCGGTGCGATGGATCTCACACGCCACGGGAGATTAGTGATGCAAAAGACAACTGACATCCGACCGGCAATACCCAAAAACATTTTGCGCAATTGGTATTCGATATCGAGTAAGTGCTTTTTCAGCCAGCCGTGTAGGGACCAATCGAGATCCAACCAACTTAGCGCCACAATAATCATTGCTCTGCTCTTGAATGGCAGCGCACTGGCGGATGAACAGCCTGCGTTCAGGCAACAACCGTCGAGCACAAGCAAGGTACTTAAAAAATGGAAAGGTCATGACCTCTCCGCCTACGGCAACCGATTCAAGGCGATCCTTCGGGTCCAGGCGCAAGAGCTCAGTAAGCCCGATTGGTCATGGATAGAAGAAGAGAGCGATACCGTCGTGGTTCAGAACAATTGACGGCGTCTCAGAAGGCAGATCCGCGTGGACTATTCTCAAATTCCATGTCCGCCTATAGCGGCGCAACGAACTTCGAGCTTTGCAACATAACCGGAGCGGGTCAAAATTTGAAAAGCTCTGCACGAGGTGATCGCTTTCGCTTAGCCAGCAGCTTCGTGCATGCTGTGGCAGACGCCGTTAATCACCAACGACAAATCGCGGCAGGATACGGCAAATTCAGCATAAATAATCGCACACGGTGTACATTTTCGTACACAGGGGCAAGGCATCAATTTTACCTAAGTCATTGATTTTACTGGTGCCGCAGAGAGGACTCGAACCTCCGACCCACGCATTACGAATGCGTTGCTCTACCAACTGAGCTACTGCGGCCCAACCGAATTCTCACGACGCCAGACAAAACCGTCGAACCGCCGCGAGACGCGCTTACTTACCTTGATCACGCAGCAGATGGCAATGCCAAAGTCCACATTCCAGCCTTCAGCAATGTTGCTTTGTTTGCTGAGCAGTAGAAAGTTCGGGATAAGGCGCGCGTATCGGCGTATTGTGCAAAATGAACCTGGCGGACACAAAATCTAGAGGTAAATCCCGCCCATGAGCGTTGAAGAATATGACGACCCAGATGCCGCATTTGCCGCACTTGCTACACTATACAATGAGGAGAGTCGGCGAATCCGCGAGGGTTTCGCAGCATTTGCGAATGACGACGTCGTCCGCAACCGCGTCCGCGGTTTTTACCCATTTATCCGCTTCACAATTGACCAAGGTGACCTCGTCCGGGTTGCCCAGTCCTACGGCTTTTGTGACGTTCCAGGTCGATACGAGACGACAATCACACGTCCCGACCTCTTCCGGCGCTACGTACTGCAGCAGTTGACCGAGCTCCACACCAACCATGCCTGCCGGTTTGAAATCGGTCTGTCGACAATCCCGATACCGGTTCATTTTGCATTCCCCGATGGTCTACATGTCGAACGCGGTTTAAACAGCGAGCAAGTCAAACGTTTCCAAGAGCTGTTCGATTCACCTGACCTTGCGCTCTTCGATGATGAACTTGTCAACGGTGTCGTGGACTTGCCGACAGGGGCGACACGGCCCCTCTCGCACTTCTCCGCCCCACGGATCGATTATTCGCTGCATCGAATCCGCCACTACACTGGAACAGAATGTCACCACTTCCAGAATTTTGTTCTTTTCACAAATTACCAGTTTTATGTCGATGGATTCCGCAAGTGCGCACAGGAGCTGGTGGCTGAGTCGTCCAGCGGTTACGTAGACTTTGTTGAGCCGGACAGTTCGGTGCACAGTCCGCAAATGCCTGCCTATCATCTCAAACGTGACAATTTGGATGGAATTACGATGGTCAATATTGGCGTCGGACCATCCAACGCCAAGACTATCACAGACCATATCGCCGTATTGAGGCCTTCAGCTTGGATCATGCTAGGCCATTGCGCTGGTCTACGCAGAACCCAGCGACTAGGCGACTACGTTCTTGCCCATGGCTATGTCCGGGACGACCACGTGCTCGACGCAGACCTCCCACTATGGGTGCCGATTCCGGCTTTGGCGGAAATACAAACATCTCTGGAGCAGGCCGTTGCAGAAATTGTTGGGCTGGACCGAACCGCGCTCAAGCAGGTGATGCGTACTGGCACGGTCGCTTCTGTTGACAATCGCAATTGGGAATTAAGAGATCAGGCTGAGACCGTTCGCCGATTGTCGCAATCTCGCGCCATCGCGCTCGATATGGAAAGTGCGACGGTCGCAGCAAACGGGTTTCGATTCCGGGTACCCTACGGAACGCTGCTCGTTGTGTCGGATCGCCCCCTTCACGGCGAGCTGAAGTTGCCTGGGATGGCCTCCGAATTTTATCGGACCCAAGTCGATCGCCATCTTGAGATTGGAATTCGCGCCTTGAGCATATTGCGAGAGCTTCCAACTGAGAGGCTCCACTCGCGCAAATTGCGCAGCTTCAACGAAGTCCCATTCCAATAGTATGGGAGAGAAACATAAGGGCCCCGCCTGCTATGCAGCCTTCCCAGACAAACCTTCTAAGCAGTTTGCAAAGTTCTGACATCTCTGAAGTAAGCCGCATCTTAATGGCTGGTAAGGGCCTCCGGTTGGAGCACATTGTTTCCAACGGTCAGGCCTCGCCTGACAACTATTGGTATGATCAGGAAGAGGCTGAATGGGTCGTTGTCCTGTCAGGCAGTGCAGGAATTGCAATCGACGGAGAGCCAATTGAGCGTGTCCTTAAGCCAGGAGACGCGCTCTATCTGCCGGCCCGTTGCCGCCATCGCGTCACCTGGACGGATGCCGGGATGCCAACCGTTTGGCTCGCGCTGTTCGTCGATCCGACGCTCGAGCCTTCCATCCAAATGAAGGAGAGCATCAGTGCAACTTGACTAGGTGCCGGGTGCGAATGTTCTCAAGCAAGCTTGATTGCATCAAGCCCGCTTTTCCTGGCAGGCCCCTCGCTGCTCAACACCACAGCGTTCCGTTTTACCTGAGAACTAAAATTTGCCTAGGTTGCCGTCTTAAGGCGACAATAGCATGAAGCACGAATGGGCACTTCTGCACGGGCCGATGCCAAGTCGAGCCGCTGTTTGATATGAGCTGCCTCGACACTTTTACCACGCCGGATCAGACACTCATGGAGACCATGTAAGCTCCAGACGTTCTCCAAATGTTGACAGGCACGGCCGAGTTTGCCGTCGAGGCCCAGATCGGAGCGGTAAACAGCCTCAGCTTCATCCGACTGCCCCTGCTCCAGCAGCAGCGCGCCAAGAGCATGTCTCGTGGGCTGCATCCAGCCCCAAGGTTCGTCGTAAGGAAGAGCATCGTCCAAATCAACCGACTTGCGCAAATGTGAAAACGCGACGTCATAGTTGCCACGGCGATATTCCAGTTCGCCGTCGAGCATAGCCTCAGCAATTTCAAGCCGATCCTGAACTTTGTTGTTGTGGACCCGGCGACTGTCGGGAACACTGGACCTGGCCGCTAGGAACATTTCTCGGGCTTTCTCAGCCTCTTCAATCTGTCCCATCGCCGAATGGGCAACTGCTTTGGCATACAGCATCATGGCCGTCGTCGAACAGTACAGCTCCTGATCGTCCGGCAATTTCTGGGCAACAATATCGTCCCATTTCCCAAAACGCACTAAGACATGCTGTTTCATAGGAATATAACCCTCGAGAAAGTCGCCCATCGGCGGCGACTTCAATTGCAAAAGATCTCGAGGCGTCGTGTCGATCAGTTCCTGGGCAGCCGCTATTGCAGGCGTGAATTGTCCGAGAAACATGGCGCCATATATGGCGAAGTGATGATTGTGGGTACGGTACATCGAGTAAACGTTCAGCGCACCGGCATTCTCAAGGTACTTACGGTCCGCGATGATGGCCTTTTGGTTGTAAACAACAACATCATTGTAGTGACCACAAAGAACGTCGATGTGCGTCGGCATGTGAATGAGATGGCCGGCATCCGGCGCCAATTCGCGCAATTTATCGCCCGCGCGAAGTGCACGCTGCGGGAACGGTGACATCTCCATGAGATGGACGTAGAGATGGAGCAATCCGGGATGACGCCAGGAATCAGGTTGTTCCTCGAAGGCTGTTTCGAGAACGTTCACAGCCTCTGTTGTTTT
>JBPCWA010000643.1:0-18809 GCA_051009975.1 Hyphomicrobiaceae bacterium | reverse complement strand
CCAACACCACGGTGGTCCACTTACGATGCCGTGCGCAATGATTTGCCACTCCTCAGTGATGTCCAAGCTACAATTCAGGAGCGGGCGTGGACATCACCGATTTGGTATTCGCCTAATCAATGAGACTGCCATCCTGATGCTGGGCTGAATTGGAAATACCTGATCTGATATGCTGAGGGCAACCAAATCAGGCTGCATGGATGCGGTTGCGTTGAAGCGATTTAAGTTCGGCAGCTAGAGCGCGCTGCGTCAAGCCAGGGTTCTCTCTTCATTTGGGAAGCAAACTCTGCATGGAGAACACTTAGGGGTCCGATATGGCGATGACCGCCGGACTGCATCTCGCCGCCGCAACACCGCAGTCGGCAGTGTTGAACGTTTGCGATCTTTCAGGACACGTGTCGCCAGACTTGGATTCGTTAGGTGAGCCTTTAATTATCATCGATTAGGTGGTTTGATCTGTGAGAGGAATTTCGAATGGACGTCCGGATCTCGCAAGCAGACTGGAAGGCACGTGCTGAACAGGTTTTGCCTGCCGGTAGTTTTGGTAATTTCGACCCGAGTTTCGTCATCCGGGAGGGACGCGGAGCCCACGTCTGGGATGAAGATGGCAAGGGGTACATCGATTTTCTTATTGGATCCGGTCCAATGATCCTTGGCCACGGCCATCCCGAGGTTCTTGAGGCGGTGCAGGAACAGCTACCAAAGGGCTTGACGTTCTTTGCCAACAACGCGCGTGGCATTGAACTTGCCGAGGAGATCTGCAATGCCGTCGCCTGCGTCGAACAGGTCCGTTTCGTAAGTTCTGGAAGCGAAGCGGACATGTATGCCATCCGTTTGGCGCGCGCTTTCACCGGCCGAGATAAGGTCCTGAAATTTGAAGGTGGTTATCATGGCATGTCCGCGGAGGCCCTAATGAGCCTGGCACCAGATCGGCTTCAGAACTTTCCGCTCGCCGTACCGGATTCGGCCGGCATTCCTGAAGCAGTGCGCGACACAATGCTCATTGCCCCATTCAATAATGCCGATATCGCACGTCAGGTAATCGGCGAGTATGCAGATGAAATCGCAGCGGTCATAGTAGAGCCACTGCAGCGCTTGATACCGCCGGCTCAGGATTTCCTTGAAACGCTGCGGCAAGAAACGACGAAGCACGGAATAGTGCTCATTTTCGATGAGGTTGTGACCGGTTTTCGTTTGTCCTATGGCGGCGCTCAAGAGCGCTATGACGTCGTGCCAGATCTATGCACCCTCGGCAAGATCATTGGCGGTGGATTTCCGCTAGCGGCAGTTGCCGGTTCGGCTGAAATCATGGCGCACTTTGACAAGTCTAAGGTCGGCAAGGAGGGCTTCACCTTCCAGATTGGCACTCTGAGTGGCAATCCAGTCGCGGCGGTAGCGGGCCTCAAGACGATGGAGATCCTGCGCAGATCTGGCCAATACGAGCGGCTCATCGCCAACGGAGAGGCAATCATGGCAGCGCTTAGCGAACACTTGACCAGGGCCAGCATACCGCATCAAGTGGTCGGCGATCCCGCGCTCTTCGACGTCGTATTTTCTTCGAGAGAAGTCGTCGACTATCGCGGTGTACTGGCTGGCGATGCGGACAAAGCGAGGCGATTCAACGCGGCGTTGCGCGACCAGGGAATATTCAAGTCAGATGGTAAATGGTACCCGTCACTCGCTCTGAGCGACGAAGACCTTGCAAGGACCGCAGAAGCGATCGAATTTGCAGCGCAACAATTGTAATGTGTTGCAAGTGCTGCATAGGCCGTCCCGCTGTCCGAAGTGCAGCAACAACGCGTTGCATTACCCCGTGCTATGGGATCGAGCATCATGTGTCCTCTGAATCCGTACTATCCTTATCCGTCTCAAGGCGGCCTGCATTGCGTCGATATACGAAAGAGGCCAAAGAACCGAATCCACCGTGCGGACATCACATGTACTTCCTGCAGAAGCGACCGGTCGAAACGCCTCAATTTGTTTAAACTGAATCGACTTCATGACAATCTCTGACTTATGCTGCTTCCGCATTCATGCTATGCACTATTTCATTTTTCGGCATTATACTTTCGCATATGAAGCGCGATGCTAGTACAGAATGTAAAGAGCGGAAGGACGACATTCCATGAGGAGTGGATCGGCAATAGAGATCGTACCCACAGGCGGCTCGCTGGGGGCCGATATCGTGGGTCTGGATCTTGGCCAGGAACTTTCACAATCGACATTCGAAGATTTGCTCAAGGCATGGAGCAAACACCTGGTGTTACGTTTTCGCCAGCAAGAGCTTGAAGAAGACGATTTGATTCGTTTTTCCGCTCGCTTCGGCGAACTGGATGCCGCACCGACAAAACCTGTGGATGTTCCACACCATCCAACCCGCAAAGAAATCAATTTGCTTTCTAATATTGTTGTCGATGGAAAGCCAATCGGAGCCCTCGGCAATTCCGAACTCGTCTGGCACCAGGACATGACGTATAAGGACCTGCCGCCTAAGGCCAGTATCCTCTATGGTCTGGAGACACCAGCGACAGGTGGCGACACGTATTTCTACAATCTGCAACTTGCCTACGACACTCTTCCGCTAGATTTGGCGGCGCGCATCCGGATCTTATCGTGCAAGCATGATGCGACACGGAATTCGGCAGGGCAACTGCGAGCTGGATTTGCGAGCTCTTATAGCAACGAGAACCGTCCTGGCGCTGTACATCCGCTGGTTATTCGCCATCCGACGACAGGCAAGAAGTCGCTCTATCTTGGCCGAAGACCCGGCGCTTGGATCGTCGGTTTTTCCGATCGCGAAAGCGACGACCTATTGGATGAACTCTGGGCCCATATCGAGAACGGGCCACATTTTTGGACGCAAGAATGGCAACCCAAGGACGTTGTCTTGTGGGACAATCGCTTTACGCTTCATCGTCGAGGTACCCTTGATCCTGCGCAACGCCGCCTCATGTACAGAACTCAGATTCGCGACGAGCAAGGACCGGCGCCCATTCACTGAGAATTGCAGTCCCTTCATCGGCGTGTGACGTCTTGCCCGTGAGACCGAAATCGGCCTAGCATCGCACAAGGCCTTAGTTTCGTACATCTTGACACAAGACAACGTACATCCAGGTATATCCAGCGCGCCCCGCCCCATGTTAGAATTCCTTCTTGAATGCGGAGCGAGGAAGCGTAGCCAATCCAACTTGATCTCGTCATCAAACGTTGAAAACTCAACAAGCTATTTCGACATCCCAGATGATCTAAGTCAGAGCGGATTCTCTGCGACACTGTCCCGCCGCAGCCAAGTCGCGATTGTCAACAACTAGGAGCTTGATCGGCAAGTGCAGCGGACTCGCGTGGCAGCCATTGTGAGAGTAACCCGCCTAGTACGAATTCCCGATCGCGGTCTCTCGCAGCAGGGACTTTCGCCAGCCGACTGCAATCAGCGCTGTGACCAAGATCCCCGTCACCATATATAGCGTCATAGCTGTTCGGAAGCCGAGGCTGTCAATGAGCGCCCCCGAAATAACGAGCCCGACAGGAAGCGAATAGATCGCCAGAATTCGCACCCCCATCACACGGCCGCGAAAGGCAGGATCTGAGGTGCGCATCAACATTACGACAAGTGGCAGCAAAGAGAGGCTCTGTGACAAACCTGCGAGGACAAGGAGGGGAATACCGTATCGGATATCGGTGGTATAGGCGAAGAACAGAAGGAAGATGTGCCATGCGAACGAATAACTCAGCATGGCGCGGGCGGCTTTAACCTGTTGGCCAAACATGCTGAGGTAGATCGACCCGAGCAGTGCACCGATCGAAAAACTCGCGAGTAAATATCCGAGACCGGTCTGTTCTGTGCCATAGATTTCTTTGGCAACATAAGGTAGCAGGCCGATAGACAACGGGAAGGCAGTTAAATTGACGAGCAGCGCCAACCACATCGCGGCCTGCAGGTGTGGGGTCTTCCAGACGTAGGCGACGCCTTCGCGCAATTCCTGCCAGGGAGATGATCGCAACTGCCCTACTAGATTGTCCGCAGCCTCAGATGCAGCCGAGACCTGCAGCGTCAACAACAATCCTGCCAGGTAAAGGAAGGTGATGGCGACGTAGGTCGGCGCGATGCCGATTGCCGCGAACATACTTGAGCCCGCGAGCGCGCCGACGACACGGGCAGAGTCAGAAGTCGTGCGCGAGATGCTCATGGCGCTCACAAGAGAATTCGGAGGTACAAGTGAGGCGACGAGGGCCGAGCGCACGCCAATATCGGAAGGGCGGATCAAGCCGGACAAGAATGCCAATCCCAACGCGACTTCCGGCGACAAGTACCCCATGACGATAGCCAAGGTTAAAGCGCCAGCAAGAATGACATACGCTGCGCGCATCGCGCACAAAAGATTGCGGTGACCGATGCGATCGGCCACGACGCCGAATACGGGCGATAACAACGTTCCGAGAAACAGCAGCGAACCGAAGACCGTCAAATAAAGAACGGAGCCGGTCTCTACGAGTATGTACCAGCCGAGTATCAAAGGCTCCATTTCAAAGGCCCAGGATGTCGCCAGGTCTCCGGCCCACTGGAAGCGGAAGCTGCGGATCGCAAATGGCTGCAGTACATTGGACCACCTCGCGACTATCACATCCTGCCCCCAGCAACACAAACGTCGCAAGAACTATCGGGCCGGGCTGCGTGAATGCAATTACCTGACGTGATGAATGCGCGTTGATCATGAACTTTACCTGGCAGGTCGGCCGCTGCTTCCAGCACTGAGCCTCCTATAGTGATTGCACGCATGACGGCCGGAACTGCGTCGACCGCCTCAGTTCAACCGATGTCGTTCCTGATAACCCAGCCGAGGGCTTTCAGTTTCTCCAAACTTTCCGGAACATCCCGATCAGGTGTTGCTGTGATCAGTTCCAACATCGACAATCCCTCGTAGCCAATTTCGCGTAGCGCGGCGTTGAAGGCGGTAAAGTCAATATCGCCCGAACCAATCGGATCGTGCTTCCATCCGTCCGCTGGCGTGTCCGACAAGTGGACCAATTTGAGCCGATCTTTGACAGCGCGCACACCAACGCTCGGATCCTCTCCAGCTGCAAGTGCGTTGGCCGGATCGTAGATCACTCCTACATCGTTGCGCTCAAGCATACTTATCGCTGCCACGAGATCCTTGCCACGGGGAATCCAGGTGATCGGCACATTCTCGATGAGAACACCTGTCCCTGCCGCCATTGCCCGGTCGGCTACAACTGTCATGCCCTCGGTCCAATAGGACTCTATCTGCTCGCGCGGCATAGGCAAGAGCGGCGATATTCTCCCAGGCACAACAATAACCCACGAAATCCCCCACTCACCTGCAAGGTCTACCAGATCACACCATTGCCGTACTGTGAATGCACGCATTTCCGGAGCAGACGAAACAACATTATTATCCATGCCAGGCAAATTCACAGAGACTATCTTCAGGCCCTCCCCGTGAAGTATCTTCGGGACTTCGCGCCGCTCCTCTGCAGTAAATTCGGTGACCCAGAAATGGGGGCAATTTACGAGGATCTCGAATGCACCAAAACCAAGTCGGCCAAGATGGCGCAGACAATCAACCACGTTGTGGCTGTAAATATAGCTGAACGTGTTAATGCCAAGAGGCAGTGGTTTCATCTCAGTAGATCCCCTCTTGTTCATCAGCATCTGAATTGTCGTCCCCCGATGACACGCCCCTCGTCGCTTCTTCCTCTGCGGCCTTGGCACAACCGTTTCTTCAGACCCAGCTCTCGCTGCACCCAATACCCGCAATTGAACGAGCCTCGGCACCTCACCGATATTCGGCGCACCAATTTCTTGTTTGGTAGCGACTTTCCAGCAGCCAGTTGAGCATCAAATCAAGCATGTCCCGCTTGATACCGGCGTGGTTTGGATCTTCCCAAAGATTATGCTTTTCCTTTGGATCATTCTCCATGTCGAAAAGCTGGCCGGCACTCTCCCCCATGAATTGGACAAGCTTCCATCGTTCTGAACGAACCATGGTTTCCATCTTCGTCCCGGTTAGGTTGGTGTCAGCGACTTGTTCACAGAAGACATGGCTGCGTGGTTGCCAACCGGTATTCTGCACCGCGCCGAGGAGCGATCGGGCTTCAAAGTCTTTCGGAACAGCGCATCCCGCCAATTCTAGAATGGTCGGACCGAGGTCGAACAGCTGACACATGCCATCCTCCCTGCGTCCACCGCTGATCAGTTCCGGGTTCTTGGACCAGAAGATACAGGGCGTTCGGATAATTTCCTCATAGAAGGTCCACTTCTGTATCTGACCGTGATCGCCCATGCTATCGCCATGGTCAGACACGAAGATAACGATGGCGTTGTCCAGATAACCAATGTCGTCGAGCGACGTGAGGATGGATCCAATCTTCTCATCGATCATGGTCACGTTTGCGAGATAGTAGCCCCATAACTGGTGCAACTGTTCGCGCGTCGGATTGAGGCTCCATTTGACACTGTCGTGGTCGACTTCCACGTTGTGCTCACGAAGTGCATTGAAGGCCGGAGGCAGGCCTTCAAGTTCTTCAGCCGTAACTTCCGGCAAGGGCAGATTTTTTCTTAGGTAGGGTTCGGTGTAACGCGGAATCGGATCGTAGGGCGGATGAGGGCCAGGAAATCCAATCTGTAGGAACAGTGGCTCTGTGCGGGGATAGTGGTCGACCCACCATTTAGCCATGTTGCCGACGAAGAAATCGGAGTGAAGATGCTCCGGCAATTCCCAATCAAATGCGCCGAGGCGTTCGCCATAGTCATCGCGCTCTCGATAGAGAACCCTCTGCTGCTTAATCAAACCGTGAGCAGCCAGCGCCTTGTCCCATTCATCGAAATAGTACCGGCCCTCCATGTAGCGGTCCTTATTCTCAACGACATAACGCTCATGGAATCCGGCTGGCGCATTGTAAGGGATTGTGTGCATCTTGCCGATATTGACACACCGATATCCAGCGTCCGCGATACGCTCCACCCAGGTCCTGCTCCACGGATCACCGTTGCGCATTACGCCAGTCGTGTGAGGATGATAGCCGGTAAACAGGCTGGCGCGTGCAGGCACGCAGGAAGGCGCATTTATGTAGCAACGCGTGAGGGTTACGCCCTCATTGACCATTCGGTCAAGCACTGGAGTGTCCATGTAAGGATAGCCCAATGCACCGATTGTGTCATAGCGCTGCTGATCCGTCATGATCAAGATGATATTGGGTCTTTTCGCTGTCATAGCAGGGTCCCTCCGGGCTTTGCTATCGTTCTTGGTGGGTGGTACAGCACCCATCTACTAGCCCTTGACTGCGCCAGCGGACATTCCGCTGATCAAGAATTTCCTCACGATGATAGAGAAAACTAGGACCGGCAGCATTACCATGGTGCCGCCGGCGGCAATCTTGCCCCACTCCCAACCTTCATAATTGAGGAAATTGACAACGGCGACCGGCGCCGTCGTTGCCTCGGTGCGAGTTAGGATCAAAGCAAAGAAGAAGTCATTCCAGGAATAAAGGAAGCACAGGATTGCCGTTGCCGCGAGGCCCGGTCCAGTCATCGGCAAGACAATCCTCGTAAAACTCTGCCAATAGCTCGCTCCGTCTATCCATGCAGCCTCCTCGAGTGAGCGCGGAATCGTGTCAAAGAACGAACGCATGAGCCAGATCACAAGGGACAGGTTAAATGTGAGGTAAATCAGGATCAGCCCGAGACGGGTATCGAGCAGCTGGAGGTGCCTGTAGACGAGGAAATAGGGGATCGTGAATGCAATCGGGGGAGCCATTCGGCTAGCAAGTATGAGCAGGCTCAAACGGCGCCCCGTACCGGATGGCATCCGAGAAAGGGCGTAGGCGCCCGGAACTCCAAGCACCATCGCTGCGACGGTCGACCCGACACTTGTCACCAGGCTGTTCCAGAAAGACTTGGTGAACTCGCCGTCCCAAAGGCCGACATAATGGTCGATGGTTGGCGTGAACAGCAACTTGGGCGGCCAGGCAAAAAAATCTGCTCGCGGCTTGAACGACATGATGAGGAGCCAGAGGAATGGGAACATGACCGCGATGACCAGAACGATCACAAGACAATAAAGCATCGTTCGTTCCCAGAAGTACTTGCGTCGGTATCGCCGGCGCATGACGTTGACTTGGGCGGCGTCAGTCACGCTCTTCCCCCCATCCGACCAGGCGAATGATCGCCCAACTGGCAACTACGGTTGCGATGACCAGCGTGACGGTTATCGCGCTTGAAAACCCGAGATAGGAGAAATTGAAAGCCTGGATGAACGAATAGTAGTTCGTGACCTCAGTTAGATTGCCGGGGCCGCCATCCGTCAGAATGTAGATGAGCGGAAACGCTTTGATACTGTCGACAAGCCGGAATAAAGCGGCTACCAGCAAAACACCTTTCAAATAAGGAAAGGTGACGTAATAGGTCAGCTGCCAAGCATTGGCACCATCAATTCGAGCTGCCTCGACATACTCTTCGGGCATCATTTGCAAGGCCGCCAAAACCATCAACATCACGAAGGGAAACCATTGCCAAATGTCGGCGATAATAATCGCCGCCAGCGCCCAATCTGGCGAGGTTATGAGGGATGGGACAACGAATCCCAACCCCTCTGCAGTCCAGTGAAACGGGCTTATGTCAGGCGTGTAGAGCACTTTCCAGATGATCGCCACAACGATTGGCGGGAGAACCATGGGGATCAGGAATATGGTGCGCAGAGCTTCAAGCACCCGGGAGTTAATATTGAGAAGCAGAGCAAATAGAAAACCGAGCACCATCTGAATCGTGACTGTCCAGAATGACAGTTTAATCTGGACCCACATTGAGTTATGCAACCGGGCATCTGCGCCGATAGCCCGATACTGGGCCCAAGGTTCGGAGAAGTCCCAGGCGCTCTCGGGTCGGGTCAAATCAAGTGGCGTGAGGCTGGTGACAAAAAGGTAAATCGTGGGCAGCAGGGTGACGATGATGAGAACGATAAAAGCCGGCCAGAGACAGTACCAATAAAAGCGTTGTCGGATCTCCACCGGATCCCTACGAGAGGGGATGACCGATCCACCGACGCCCAAACCTTCACTTGGAGAAGGCTCTGCGCTTGGAGAAGTCGCTGCACTCGGAGAAACCGTTTTGGATTCGGAAGTCATCGAACAGCCGGCAAAATCCAAGAGAGGCTCGCAAGCCCCTCTCGACAAAGAATAACGGACTAAAGATCGATCTTGACCCCTGATTTCTTAAGGTCCGCTACGGCCTCCGCCTGTGCCTGAGCCATGGCTTCCGCACCGTTCTGCTGACGCGTCGCGACGCGTTCGATCGCCTTGTTGATCTTGTCGCCAACCTGTGGGAATTGTGGCACCGTTCGGTACTTCATGTAGCCGGACTTCCCGCCGAGTTCCAACACCTGCAGATAGATCGAGGCGACATCCTGACCATTCAGCGTCATGGCTTCTTTAAACATCTCAGTTTCGATTAGGGATCTGCGGCAAACGCTAGGATAGCCATGCTTTTCTATCAGCTTGGACGTCATCTGCTTGCCGACCGCCCACTTGATGAATGCCCAGGCCGCCTTCTTGTTCTTGGAGCCGACCGGAATGCCAAAACCGTGGGAATTCGATCCTGGAAAGTTGCCGGCAGGTCCACCGGGCATGAGCGAATAGCGGACTGTGTCCTTTACTCTGCTATCGGGATCCTTGGCGAGTGGCACCATCCAGGTGATCGCCTGCGTACGAATGTTTGCACGTCCGGTCTTTTGTGTTTCCATCGCTTGACCGTCGGTGAATGACAGGATCCCGGAAGGGCCGTAGGTGGAGAGCAGTTTTCCGTAATAGTCGGCAGCAGCGGCTGCTTCCGGGGTGTTCCAAGTTGGGGTCAAGTTCCCCGGCGGATCCTTGAACACCTCGCCGCCATGCCCCATCAGATAGGGAATCCAGTTCCAGTGATGAAGCTTGTCGGCCGTAAAAGCGGCCATGCGTCCCTGACCGTGGATCGCATCGCAGACATCAATCAATTCATCAAAGGTCGTCGGCATTTTCTTGCCGGCCTTATCGATCAGATCAGCCCGGGAGGCGCCCATGATCATCGCACCTGCTTCCCAGGGGAACCCATGCGGATCGCCATTTGCGTCTTGAAGCGAAGCCATCGTTCCACCGACAAAATCCGCGGCATCCCAATCGCTAGGCGTCAGATTGGGATCTTCGATGTAGGGTTTTAGATTTTCGACCCAGCCAGCTCCGATCCAACGGCCAGAATAGATGAATGTGACGTTGATGACGTCGAGTGCGCTGCCCTTCGTGGACAATTCGAGGTCGGTTCTTTGGTTAAAGACCGGGAAAGCATTGGTGACGAAATTCACCTTCATTCCGGTCTGTTCTTCAAACTCAGGAAAGTAGTTCTTGAGATAGCCGAAGAATGTGCTGGAGAACGAAGCGCCCTGCAGGGTCACCCCATCGAATTCCTTAGCATAGCCGATGCGCCCGGGCAGTGCGAGACCGGCCGCCGCAGCAGCACCTGCGGTTTTCAAAACCTTGCGTCGGGAAACCTTGGCTCCACCTGACTGTTTGATTTTCATAGCCTTCCTCCCTTTATCGCCTGCCAAAATTTTATCAGTCACTCAATTTGTCCGTCGCTGGTTTCACCTGTCACCAATTTCGCCTGTCTCAAGCATCTCGAGCGCCTCACCCATTGCGGGCGCCTCGCCTGTCGCCGACCTCTGTCACCGTCATAAATTGACAGTCCCTACGCGCGCGATCGGAAAAAACTTTCGATATTTAGGAAGTCCCGGTGATGACCGCGCCGCGAATAAACCATCTGGCATAAGTTGTAACATCTTAACTGAGATGCTAGCTTTGGTGCTGCATACCGTCAACCACAATGAAGAGCGTCGAGATTGTCGGGATGGCGGGCGGTTCATCTGACCTTCAGCGCAGAGTGGGGACGAGATGGCACGAATTGTTCTCATTACTGGCGGTTCGCGCGGCATCGGTGCAGCTACGGCGCGCAAAGCAGCGAGCGCTGGCTATTCGGTGGCGATCAACTACTGCCACGATCATGAAGCGGCTGCAGCCTTAGTCGGCGAGCTGCAGTCCTCCGGCACTACTGCAATAGCCGTGAGAGGAGACGTGTCCTCGCATGACGACATTGTCAGTGTTTTCGACAGCGTTTCCGAACAGCTGGGCGTTCCAACAACTCTCGTCAATTCCGCTGGGATCAACGGCGGCCATTCGCGCGTAGAACACTTCGACAGCAGAGTTCTCGAACGACTGATGAAAGTCAACGTCATTGGTACCATGCTGTGCTGCCGGGAAGCGGCACGGCGCATGTCTACAGCAAACGGTGGCAAGGGCGGCGCCATAGTCAATGTGACATCCATGGCCGGAACGATTGGGGGACGGCCAGGAAGTAGCCATTACGCGGCAACAAAAGCGGCCCTGGACTCATTTACGATGGGATTTGCAAAGGAAGTTGCAACAGAAGGCATTCGGGTTAATGCGGTGAGACCGGGCGTCACCCTAACTGACATGACGGCGGCTGTCCGCGATGATCCGGAAGTGCGCCGCAACGTAGTGGCGACGATCGCCATGAATAGGGCAGCTGAGGCGGAGGAAATGGCTGCACCAATCATCTGGCTCTTGTCGGACGAAGCATCATTCATCTCAGGTAGCAGACTTGACGCATCCGGTGGTGGTTTCGTCATCGCCGCAGGTACGAAGGGAGAATAAGCTGCTGGCAGTTTTTGCGGCGGCAAGAAACGGGAACCGACACCATGGCGTCCGTCACTATCAACAATGTCAAGAAGCGCTTCGGCCAGCTGGAAGTATTGCACGGGATCGATGTTTCAATAGCTGACGGAGAGTTCGTGATCCTTGTCGGGCCTTCCGGTTGCGGAAAGTCAACTCTGCTTAGAATGATTGCTGGCCTTGAGACGATTGATGAAGGCGAGATCGAAATCGATAGTGAAGTTGTCAATTGGCTTGAGCCTAAAGAGCGCGATATAGCTATGGTATTCCAGAACTACGCGCTTTATCCGCACATGACGGTTGAGCAGAATATGAGCTTCAGCTTACGGATTCGCCGGTTCGCAAAAATGGAAGCCAGGGAGCGCGTGCGGGAAGCCAGTCTCATCTTGAGTTTAGACCAGCTCCTCGCGCGCTATCCGCGACAACTTTCTGGTGGGCAGCGCCAACGCGTCGCCATGGGGCGGGCGATCGTCAGAGCACCACGCGTCTTTCTTTTCGACGAGCCGCTGTCAAACCTTGATGCCCGCCTGCGCGTGCAGATGCGTACCGAGATCAAAGCCTTACACAACCGGCTAAAAACAACCTCGGTTTACGTCACTCATGACCAGATCGAAGCCATGACCATGGCCGACCGGATTGTCGTCATGAGCAATGGCAACGTGGAGCAGATTGGTGCGCCGCTAGAAATCTATGACAATCCGACAAATGCGTTTGTGGCAAGTTTCATCGGCTCTCCGGGTATTAATTTGATAAAGGGCAAGGCGAGACGATCAGACGGGGACCTTGCGGTCGAAACCGAGGACGGGGTGCGGCTGCCCGCTCCCGGCAACGTCACAGTTGCTGACGGCCAGTCGGTTGTCTATGGCATCCGGCCGGAGCATATCGCGGTCGGCGCAACCGAAACCGGTTTTCGAGCCAACGTCGATCTCATTGAACCGACAGGTGCCGAGACTTTAGTCTTTTCAAAGATCGCTGGCGTTGAACTTTGCGCGCGATCCAATGAGCGGTTCAATATCAAGCTCGGCGAAAATGTCGGCTTTGCACCGAAAATCGATCAAGTGCTGTTATTCGAAGCCGATGGAGGCAAACGCATCAAAGCCGGTTAGTCCGATCGCTCGAGCGACTTCAGTATTTCTGTGACTTCGGCCGGCGTCTGCTGAATGGATTGAACGTGTTGACAACGACGGGGAGCACGCACACCATTAACATATCACTTAAGCACTCAGATGAATTGCCAGATAAGTGCATATGTGACACTATCGCCCGCCTATGAAATAGCTACCACTCTCCGGAACAAAGCATTCCGCTTCTGATCCGGAAGATGCCCGATCGGAGACGAGTGTGACTACTGCGCATTTGCGCCGCCACGATAAGGTCAGGACCAAAGGCACACCGACCGGCCGCAGCAAACCGGTTCTCCGAGACGTCGCCTACGGCCGGATCATGGAACTGCTCCTCAATGGTCAATTGAAGCCAGGACTGCTTGTTTCTCAGCGCGAACTCTGTGAGCGGACCGATACGTCGATCGGCGCCATGCGCGAAGCATTAAAGCGTCTTGAAGCGGAGGCTGTTGTTTCGTTGATTCCTCAGCGCGGCGTCATGGTGCGTGAACTCAATCACAAAGAAATCAGCGACGCATACCAGCTTCGGGAATTGATAGAGATTCCTGCAATCCACCAGTACTGCGAGCAGGTCGACCTGAAACTGATAACCGAAATTAAAGCGCAAACCGCAGAAATCATTAAACGTCGCCCGGCGACCTCAGAGGAAAACCAGAAGAATGTACGAGACCGAATGGAAATCGATGAGAGGCTGCATTTCGTCATTATCCGTTCACTAGACAATCGCGTCATTGCAGCCGTCTATGAGAAGCTGTCGAACCAACTGAGGCTGAGCCGGCTTAATGTGCAGCCACGCTTCTCCGATACGCTACCGGCTATGACCGAACACTTGAAGATCATTGCTGCGTTGGAGGCGGGCGACGCCGACAGCGCGGCGGAAGCCATGAAAGACCACCTGGATGCCTCAAGGCGACGGGCGCTCGGACTGATATAAATTAGTTTGGGTTCAAAATTCGAATTTTGAGAGGTTCAGAAGTTCAGAAGTTCAGAAGTTCAGAAGTTCAGAAGATTCGCATAATTGGCATTAGAGGATTCCATGAAGAAACTTCAATTCACAGACGGCCAACGCGCCACATCGTAAGGGAGTGAATTATGATACGACATCAAGCGAGTAAGATGGCCACCGCCGCGCTGATTTTTGGCATTGCGGCAACACCATCACTATTCGGTATGTCCGGCAAGGCCTGGGCGGAATATCCCGAAAAACCGATAAAGGTGATTGTTGGCTTCAAGCCCGGCGGCCGAACCGATACAGTGGCGCGATTGATGGCGAAGGAGATCAATGAGCGAAAGCTACTGCCAAAACCCTTGGTCGTCGTCAATGTGCCGGGCGCGGGTTCGACCATCGCAGGTCGGCAAGCTCACGGTGCAGATCCAGACGGGTACACGCTCATCCACTGGCATCATCAGATGCTGATAGCCAATGCAATGGGAACCTTTAATTTTGGACCAGACGACTTTGAATCGATCGGTTTCACCGGTGGAGGCAGCCCGATCTGGGCGGTTCAGACCTCATCGCCGTACAACAGCTGGGCAGATCTTGCAGCCGCACTGAGGGCGAAGCCAAAAGGATTGGTTGAGACGATCGGCATCGGTACGATACCGCACTTTGTCGGCGCACTTCTTGCTGATGCAGCGGGCTTTGAAACCCGCAAGGTTGCCGCCAGCAGCGGTGCAGATCGCAGCAAGGCCCTGCTCGGCGGCCATGCCGATATAGCGCTGTTTTCCGCCGCCGAATACATAAAGTGGCGTGAGGCCGGCATGCGGGCGCTCATTTTCTTTGGTCCGAACAGGGTTGAAAAAATTAAGGAAGTGCCGACCGCACGTGAACTGGGATATGACGTGACATGGGCCAATCCCAATTGGTGGCTAGCGCCCAAGGGCACGCCGCAAGATCGTATCGACGTCATCGCCGGTGCATTCAAGAAGATTATGGCCGATCCGAAAATCCAAACTTGGTTCTCAGACCGCGTACTTGATCCCTACTGGACGGATGGTCCACAAGCCAAGAAGGAATCCAACGCGCTTCTCGTCAAGCTTAAGGCGGCAGCTGCGAACATCAGGAAGTAAGGTGGAATTACAATCGTAATTGTGACACCGAATGCGCTAATCAGAGGCGCATTCGGAATTCCGCTGTGGAGACGAAAAACGCGCCTGCACTTCCGTGGGCTTGCCATCTGATAGGCCAATGTCACAACAAACCACTAGACCTATTGCCGACATGATTTTGTCGGTTACCGTCGTTTCTGCTGCAATCGCAATCTACTTCGAATCGCTCGGACTGCCACCGGCGCATTGGGAGCCGCTAGGGTCCGCTGCCTTGCCACAAGCATTGTGCCTGTGCATGTCCTTCTTCGCAGTTATCATATTCATCCGCGCCACTTTGACATTGCGCGCGCAAAGAATCGACGCGAGTGCGACCGGCACGTCCGGATCGCTAGAGCCTGGCGAACAGGAGTTCCAGCGCCGACCCTGGACGGCCGCGTCCATGTTCATTTTGCTCGCTGCTTATGTGGCGGCAATGCATTCTGGGCTGCTTGGTTTTGTCGAATCGACATTCATTTTCCTGGTGAGCGTCTGTCTGCTATTCACGAAGGGTAACCGGAAACACATTCCGTGGATCATCGTCTTTGCGCTGGTCATTGCAATTGGTAATTATCTGATTTTCACCAAATTTCTCTACATTGATTTACCGGAAACCAGCTGGCTTTAGGCAATTGCAATGGATCCACTCCTGAATTCGTTCGCCGACCTTCTGCAGCCCTGGCCACTCATGTTACTAGCGATCGGTGTCGGCCTTGGCATCGTTGTTGGCGCGATCCCAGGCTTAACAGCGACGATGCTAATCGCCCTCACTCTGCCACTCACTTTCTACATGCAGAGCGTCGATGCCATAACGCTGTTGGTCGGCATGTACGTTGGAGGGATATCAGGTGGCCTGATCACGGCAACATTGCTCCGCATGCCAGGCACGCCTGCATCCATCATGACGACGTTCGATGGATTTCCTATGGCGCGCAAGGGTCAGCCAGGCCGTGCTCTCGGCCTCGGCATTATGGCGTCTTTTGTCGGGGGATTGATCTCCTGGTGTTTCCTCGCGGGACTATCGCCACCGCTTGCCATACTCGCACTGAAGTTTGGGCCTTGGGAGTACTTTACTATGGTACTGATGGCCCTGGTTATGATGGCCTCGCTCAGCCAGGGCTCCATGGTGAAAGGGCTGCTTGCTGGTTGCCTGGGTGTTCTATTCGCGATGCCGGGCATGGATCCGTCGCTAGGCCAGATGCGACTCACTTTTGGGTTTCACGATTTGGACGCCGGATTGAAGCTGCTGCCTGTCTTGATCGGAGCGTTCGCAATCAGCCAGATTATCAAGGACGCCATTGAAGTTGAATGGCAACCAAAATTGCCGTCGGTCAGCACTAAGGCACTAGCCATAGGTTTCAGAGATTTCGCCCAGCACAGCACGAACATGTTTCGCTCTTCGGTTATCGGCACCTGGGTAGGACTATTGCCCGGGATCGGCGCCAACATTGCTGCTATGCTCGCTTACACCACTTCGAAGAACCTTTCCAACGAACCGGAGAAGTTCGGCACGGGGCATGAACCGGGCATCGTGTCGGCGGAAACCGCCAACAATGCATCGGTTGGCGGCGCGATGATCCCGCTGATCACCATGGGCATACCGGGCAGTGTTGTCGACGCGATCCTCCTTGGCGCTCTGATCATCCACAACATGCAGCCAGGTCCGTTGCTCTTCACCACCAATCCTGAAGTCGCCTACGGTTTCATAACGTCGTATTTGATCGCAAATTTTATCATGCTTATCTTCATGGTGGCCGCCGTTTCTTACATCGCCAAGGTGATGTATATCCCCAAGGCCTACATGCTCTCAGCAGTACTTGTTTTTTGCGTCCTTGGCACATTTGCTCTTGGCAATCGCTTCTTTGACGTCTGGGTGATGCTGGCATTTGGCTTAATTGGCTTTGGGCTCGAATACTGCAAAGTTCCTCTTGGTCCCTTTGTCATTGGCTTCGTACTGTCGCCCATCGCCGAGGAACAACTGCGGTCCGGCTTGATGATGTCAGAAGGCAGTTTCCTTGATCTGTTCAGTCGTCCGGTCGCGACGACCTTCGTCATTGTTTCCGTCCTATCTTTGCTCTGGCCATTCTACCAAGAGCACTTGGCCCGAAAGCAGCAGCGGCGCATAGAAGCCCGCCTCGCTGAGCAGAGGTCAGATACTGCCGGAGAACAATGAACTTCCTGACTGGTCCGCAAATTGCGTCTAATAGCCATCCGATCGCCGGACCAGTCAACGACGGCACGGGCGAAGTGAAAAAGAGCCCTAGCTATGCCCAAGCCAAAGACAGCGCCCGGCTCGGCCTTTGCCAGAATCGCCATGACATATGTGGAGGTGAACAGAGATAGATTTTGTGCCATAATTCAATGAGTACGGAACTCCGGCCTGTTCATACAGCAAGCGGCCGGTATTCTTTGCACCGTGAACCATCGAAGTTGTAGGAGCTTATCCAATGTCAATGGTCCGAATGTTCGTGCGCCACGATGTCGCCGATTATGCAAAGTGGCGCGCAGCTTATGATGACTTCGATGCCGAACGTAAGACATTGGGCGTCATCGGCCATGGCGTCTTTCGTGATGTCGATAACCCGAATAACGTAACCGCTTGGCACGATTTCGCAGATGCAAAAGCAGCGAAGTCATTCGCGTCGCTAGAGCGATTGAAGTCGGTGATGCAAGCTGCCGGCGTCCAGGGTGTGCCGCAGATGTGGTTCGCGGCCGACTCCACCTAAGAAGGTCGCGCCTGTCGTAATAGGCCTGCCCTCGTCACGCTTGGCCAACCTCTGACATTGAAGTGTTAGAGGGTGGGAAGTGTTAAGGCCCGAACTTGTCTACCGCCGCCCCCGCTGATATTTTGTAGGAGCGACAGGCGAAGGACTCGCACGATTGTGGGGCATCCGAATCGTTCTACGGCAGGGAAAGGGCGATGCAGTTAGACTGTCCCCAAAATCGCATAATCGCATAATTCGTGGCGTTTCGAAGTTGATTTCGCCCCCAAGGGAATACGAGTCGACGATACGCTACCAACCTGGTGCTCCGCCTTCTACCGTGAAGCCTTGACTTGACCTTTGAACTGATCGGACGATTGGGTTTGGACTTGCGAGATCGAATTGTATTGCCCACTCACCCTTCGAACAGTTCCTCGCGGACAATCGCAGCCGCGGCCGCCATCGATTTCAGTTTTCCGTAGGCGACGTCGCGTGGCAGGTACTTCATGCCGCAGTCTGGTGCGGGCATCAGCCGTTCCGGCGGCAAGTACTTCAAGCCCTCTCGGATCCTATCTGCAATGACATCAGACGTCTCGATTTTCGGGTCTGACAGGTCGACGACACCGAGCATGATGTTCTTCGGCGCCAGCTCATTGAGTACACCGAGATCGATGTTGGGTTGGGCGCTCTCAATCGAAATTGTGTCAGCGACGGTATCGGCAAGTTCGGCGAGAAACGTGTACGAAGCCGGCTTCATAGCACCGGGAACCACCGCGGCATAACCGAAGCAAAGGTGAACGACGGTTGGCACGCTCAACCCATCCAATGCCCGGTTGATCGCCTTCACCGCATAACGTCCTGCTCCTTCCGGATCGTGACGCACCCAAGGTTCATCGAGTTGAATGAAATCCGCGCCAGCCCGCTCAAGATCGTGCGCTTCCTCATTTACGATACCAGCCAGTTCCATGGCTAGAGCTTCCGGATCGCGATAAAACTCATCGACGGCCTGCTTGCCCATCGTGAACGGCCCCGGCAGCGTGATCTTAGCGGGCCGCGTGGTGTTGGCCTTGAGGAACTCAAGATCGCGTACTTCGACAGGACCGGGCCGACTGAGCTTCCCGACAATGCGCGGCACGGGCGCTGTATGATCAGACCGTGCCTGCACGTGCCC
>JBPCWA010000642.1:0-5869 GCA_051009975.1 Hyphomicrobiaceae bacterium | reverse complement strand
CTTTACTGCATTTCTTAACCGCCGTGGCCAACTTGTTGTCTCGACCAGCATCACACTTGCAGGTAATCTGGTTGACGCCGTCCTCGAGGTCTATCCCGCAGAGACAATGCGAGATGGCGACCTTTATTGGTACAATGACGTCTATGGTACTAACGGCGCCGTTACCCAGACCAATGATACGGTCTTCCTAATGCCAGTTTTCGACGGAGGCAGGCTTGTCGCGTTCGCGGAGGCCTGGGGGCATCTCTGGGACGTCGGCGGGACGTTTGCCGGTTCAGTCAGTCCAAACACAACCAGTATCTTTCACGAAGGAATTATAATCCCGCCCGTCCGAGTTTTACGCGATGGCGTTATCAACGAAGAAGTCGTAAGAATCTACGCACGAAATTCACGCTTTCCGGATATTATGAAGGGCGATCTCAACGCATTGATGGCCGCGTGCAAACTCGGCAAGCGGCGCCTGGAACAACTCCTGGCGCATTTTGGCGCGCGTGCCGTGGAAGATTGTTTTGAGAACATGCTGTGGGAGTCGGAAACAATCCTGCGCAATAAGATTGCCGAAATCCCGAACGGGACATGGCAGTTCCAGGATTGGATCGATTCCGACGCAGTCACCGACCGATCGTACCATGTCGACATCCGATTGACGAAAAGTGATGACGGCCTCGAAGTCGATCTCACTGATTCTTCTGATCAGGCCACTGGACCGATCAACTTCGTGATGGACGACAGCGTCATAGCACACATGGCCGGGCTCTATTTGACGCGTGGCGAAGATGACGTTCTCATGAATGCCGGTTTTGGACGCGTGATTAAGCGCGTAGACAAACGCCCAGGAAGTATCGTTTGGCCAGACTTTCCGGCGCCGGTTGGTTTGCGTTCGCACACTATGATACGTGTCGCGACCGCATTGCAAGGTGTTCTGGCGTTGGCGACCAACGGCCAGGCGTCGGCAGCATCGTGCGTCTACGTACTCTACTACCTGCGAGGTGCAGCGAATACCGGTGCGCCCAAGTTCTGCGTTGAGGGACTTTCGGTGGGCTATGGCGCGCGACCGACGGCTGATGGAATCGATGCCGTGTACTTCGTTGCGCAGGAAAACTATCCGGTTGAATTTGCCGAAATGGAATTCGCTGTCGAGATTGAGCACTTTGCCCTCCATACCGATTCAGGTGGCCCCGGACGCTATCGCGGCGGCTGCGGCATCGTACGGGACGTCCGCATCGGGCTCGAAGAAGCCGTATTGGGTGTGCGCATGGACAACTGCCGCTACCCTGCTTTTGGCGTCAACGGCGGCAGAGCAGGACGGCCGGGGCGTATCATCGTCAACCCCGACGCGCCCGGAGAGCGGGTATTGCCGACGATGGGCGACGCGATCACCGTCAGGAAGGGTGACCTTCTGCGCATGATCACGCCCGGAGGTGGTGGCTGGGGATCGCCTTTGGACAGGCCTGCCGACGATGTTCTTGGTGACGTGCTTGATGGGTTTGTATCGCCGCAAAGTGCCTTTGAGGACTATGGCGTCGTTTTACATGCTGCAAACCGTGAGGTTGACTATGCTGCAACGGTCGCGCGCCGAACTTCGATACTGCGACCAGTAGCGATGTTCCATCAATAGGTGGCTAGATCACTCAGACATGTTGAACCACGGCGCGCAACTCGACAACCATTCGCGATTCAATATCACTGGTCCGCGAGACATTGCTGCTTCCGGAATTTTCGGCTGCGGCAGCAGGTTACGCTGAGCTGAGAAGATCCATAGGTATTGCTCCTAAAACGGGTTCGAGGTGAAGACGCCGGAAACGGTCGTGACAGAATTCTGCCGGCCGCACCCTCGATTGGCAGAGTTGCCGAATATCACCGATGACTTCCACGGACGCGTGCAAAAGAAATTCGCGCAATGCGCCTGCCCCCCAGTCAGAGTGTGGTACCAATCCTGCTTCATCACGAAAAAGCTTGCAAATTCAAATTGGAGCTAGCAATCCTGCTATGAGCAACATTGGCCAAGCGGCCGAAGTCCATATTCGGCAACACATTACAACCACTGCAACAAATTTGCCGAAATTAACTAAAATTTAATCAACCACCAAATCGTATCTACACAAAATGATCAATTCGTATGAAAAGTTCGGTAGAGAGTAACATTGTCATCGCCATAAGCTGCACCACTTGATCATTTACAGTGTGCCCAAGAGATTCATTCTGTTATCGCTGGCAAAGCTGGTAGTTCCTTTCGTTTGTTGCCTGCTATGTTTGCATGTGGTTTTGCCCACGACTGCGCTGGCCAAAACCATCCGCTTCAAGAGGGCCTGCTCCGATGGTCAACGCATAACCGTCGCCGCTGTGGGAGATTTAATTTTTCACAACAGATTACTCCGAAAAGCCTTCCACAAAAAAACTGGTTTCACACAGTTCTGGCGGCCAGTTGCAAGCGTTCTCCGGGACGCCGACCTCACCTACGGAAACCTCGAGGGGCCCGCTGCTCAAGGCGTGGCGGTCGGAGGGCGCAAAATCAAGGATCCGGGCTGGAGATTGGACTATCGAGTGTACGGATATCGATTACCAAGCCTCTTGTTCAACTTTCATCCAGCGGTCATCGCCGACCTCAAACGGAGCGGATTCGACATAGTTTCCACGGCCAACAATCACGCTCTGGACCGCGGATCAGTTGGGATCGAGCAAACAATCGACAATTTCGACAAGGCAGGTTTGACCTATACAGGCACACGTAAAACTCATGACAAAAGCTTGAATTGGAGCCAGGTGACACGCGCCAAAGGATTAAACATCGCCTGGCTCGCCTGCACTTTTTCTACCAATGGTATCCCCGATCGCAAGAAACAGACGTTGCGGTGTTTCAAACACAAAGAGCGAATACTGGATGAAATTCGAAGATTGCATGTGAGCAAAGATGTGGATGCGGTGATCCTCACACCGCATTGGGGCAAAGAGAATTCACCTCACCCAACTCGACGGCAGCGACGCCTTGCGAGGACTGCAATCGAAGCAGGGGCTGCCGCAGTGCTCGGTGCGCACCCTCACGTCCTTCAACCGTGGCGAAAGCACACGACAGCATCGGGTCGCGAGGGGCTCATCATCTACTCACTCGGCAACTTTGTGTCCAACCAGCGACGCCTTCCGCAACGCATCGGTACGATCGCTCTTATAGAATTCACGCGTGCAAAAACCGGAGAGGCCCACATCACCGGAGCCGGCTATATTCCAACATGGGTAGCCATCGACCGACGTGGCATTCGCGTGACAGAAGGGCAGGACAAATCTCGGGCCGCACGTCATGCCCTGCGTATTTTGCCTGCAGGCAATCGTGTTAGCATGACACATTTTCGTCAGTTCCCGAAAAACTGCTCGACAAAACTGAGGTCGACAAAGGCGCACGGGCATTGAGTTGCCGGTGAACCGTGTACCGTCATGCGGAGGCGTTGCTAGTTTCAGCCCGGCACATCAGGTCAGTGACTGGAACGAAATCCTCTCCGAATTCTTTGTCACCGTCGAACTGGTCATCGGGGCGATTAAGATTAAATCCGACTATGGGCCCAATCCCAGTAAAGCTTTCTCGCTTTCTTCATCATTGGCCCCGGCTGCAGTTCGCGGCTTTCGATGCGATTGACCGCGACGACTTTCGAATTGTTGCCCGTTGAAAATATCTCATCTGCGTCCAAGAAGTCTGAAACTGTCAGTCTGGTTTCTTCGACAGCGACGCCATCGTCTCGCAAGAGTTCGATGGTACGCTGGCGTGTGATACCGGCAAGAAAAGAACCATTGCAAGCCGGCGTTCTTACGACACCATTCTTTGCGAGAAATAAATTCGACGTCCCCGCTTCAGCTACGTTGCCAAGCATGTCCAAAACAAGCGCATTGTCGAAGCCTCTCGACTTTGCTTCCATCACACAACGAGCGTTATTTGGATAGAGGCACCCCGCCTTGGCATCCGTCGGCATTGTCTCGGGTGTCGGACGGCGGTACGGAGACAGCGTGATCGAGAAGCCCCGGGGCGGATTCATCGGCGCAACATAGAGGCAAAGCAGGAAGCGTGTTGTGTCAGGATTGGGTGGAACAGTGGAACCGGCAATACCGCCATCATCTGCCCAATACATGGGTCGTATGTAGATTGCCTCTTTCGACGTGAATCTTTTAAGTCCGTCGTCTACGAGAGCTATAATCTCTTCGACCGACTTAGTGGCTAAAAGACCCATGGCACTTGCTGAGTTATTGAGTCGCCGACAATGACGATCGAGGTCAGGCGTCACACCTTCGAATGCACGTGCGCCGTCGAAGACCGACGATCCGAGCCAGAAGGCATGAGTTCGGGGCCCAGCGACCAGAACGTTGCCTTCGTGCCAATTCCCGTCCAACCAAGTCCGAGTCTCAGACTGCTTTGCCATCGCCTTACTCCGTCAGAAAATGCATGTCACTACAATGCGCAACTGGGATGTGAAACCACGTACCCCTGATATTCAAATAGCATCATGCACCCGAAAAGCTATAGCTATTGTCGGATGCATGTTGACATCAAATCAAGTAACGACTTCGGAGATTTTCGACAACTTCGTCAACCAAAGTTTCTACTTCGGTCGAGCAGCTTTTGAGATGAAAGTCAGGGCTCAATGGAGGCTCATAGGAAGAGTCAATGCCTGTGAAGTTTTTGATCTCTCCTGCACGCGCCCGCTTGTAGAGACCTTTGGAGTCACGCTTTTCGCATACATCGAGTGGTGCGTCGATAAAGACTTCTAGGAACTCACCTTCTCTGAACATGTCACGTGCCATCCGACGTTCAGCTTCAAAGGGTGCTATGAAGGAAACTATTGTAATCAAACCGGCTTCAGTCATAAGTTTTGCTACTTCGGCTACGCGTCGAATATTTTCGACGCGGTCAACATCGGTAAAGCCAAGATCGCGGTTGAGACCATGGCGCACATTATCGCCGTCAAGAACAAAGGTATGATAGCCTAGCCCGAAGAGGTGCCGGTCCAAAGCGTTTGCTATAGTGGACTTTCCTGATCCTGACAGGCCCGTGAACCACAAGCAGAAAGGCCGCTGACCTTTCTGCTTGGCACGTGCGGATCGATCAATATCTAACCTCTGCCGGTGGACGTTCCGTGCTCGCCTCAGTCCAAATTGAATCATGCCCGCACCGACGGTTTGGCAACTCAATCTGTCGATAACGATGAAGGCACCCAGAGTCTGGTTCTGATTGTAGGGTGCGAATACGATCGGGCGGTTCGTTGAAAAATTGCACATTGCAATTTGGTTCAGGCAAAGTTCCCGCACTGCGACATGGTCCAAACTGTCAATCTGCAACTGGTATTTCAGTGCCGTAACCGACGCCGTCACAGTCTGAGTGCCGCACTTCAGAATATACGGGCGGCCTGGCAGCATAGGTTCATCGCAGAGCCAAATGAGATGACCTGCGAATTGGTCAGAGATTTCAAGGCGCTCCGCGGCTGCAGCGATGACGTCTCCACGGCAAACATCAATCTCGTCTTCCAACGTCAGCGTGACAGCTTCGCCCAGGCGTGCCGCGCAGCTATCTCGTCCGGAATTGAAAATGCGTTGGACACGACTCGATTTGCCAGCCGGCAGCACGACGACACCATCGCCGACCTTGACCGTTCCGCTCGCAAGGGAGCCCGAGTATCCGCGAAAATCACTCGTTGGTCGGTTCACCCACTGGACCGGCATGACCATGTCGGAGAAGGTCTCTTCTTGTCTCGCATCGACGCTGTCTAGATGCGCCTGTAACGTGGGACCGGTGTACCAGGACATATTGGTGCTACGATGCACGATATTATCGCCGGCGCGCGCGACAACAGGAATACAGCGAATACCTTCGAAACCGAGCTTGTTTGCA
>JBPCWA010000641.1:0-3111 GCA_051009975.1 Hyphomicrobiaceae bacterium | reverse complement strand
GACTTGTTAACAGGCTCGCTGATAATCGGTTCGCAGAGATCGTGCGACTCGCTATCCTGCGCCTGCACCAATTTCCCTGGTGTAGTTGTGGAATTATCCGAAGCTGACGCTGCCCTGTTGGTTTCGGACTGTCTCTGCAGCCCTCTGTGCAGGCAGTAATCCCGCAGCAGTCATTCTGACAGGCCGCCAGTCCCTCCGCCATTCCTTGGGGCTGGTGGCTTTCTATTTGGTGCGCCTGACTGCTCTGAGTCGTTGAGCGGTGAGCAGCCAGACGCCTCAGGGCCGCACACATGGCCAACGGCCCTTGGCGCGGAAAATGGGTTCGCGTCGTGCCTTTACAACCCAGCCTTATTCACACCCGCTTGATCTGCAGTCTACGCATAGGTCGTCAGGCCCTGCTTTGCGAGAATGACTATTCCCCCTACCTTGCTTCGAGGTTCGCAGAGAGTGTTGGGAAGATGTCCCCTGTCATATTGAAGTTCATTGTTCTCCTCGTGCTGATACTTGCTGGCGCAATTTGCGTTTGGGCGGGTCGCGGTGGCGCGTTGCCATTCGTAAAATACAAAGGGCTTGAAACAGCAAACGTTCCCATTGGCATTGCGATGATTGGCTTGGCTGTAGCGCTAGCCGTCTTTTGGAAGGTTGGAACGACCACGAAAGAAACGACCAGAGGAGCTGACGGTAGCATTACAATCAGAGAGATCCGGGTGGAATCCGGCAAAGTGGGGAAGGCAGCTCCACCCACACCCGAGCCCGACTCGGTTGCCAAGTGAGCTGCTGTTGACGCCCCATCGGACGGCCATTGTTTTGGATGAATCTTGCTCACTGTGGAAGGTCACAAAACTGCCGCCTGATCACCGCTTGGTGGCCACCTGTAGCTGCAACTTTACCATTGCCAATACGGCACATCCTGGGCATTGGTCGCCGGACATTGTGCCATCCGTCGGCGGCCTTTGCTGCAACAGCTGATAGGTATCCTCTAGTCGAGAGCCGCGGTTCGTCATGGCGTTCTGCGGCTTTCGGGATTGAGACACCGGGGAGCACTTATCCAGGAGCGGCGGACCTACGTTTCCTGGCGGTCTGGTCTGATGCATTCGGCCAGACGTCCTCCGGCAGGCGTCATGGATTCTGACCGTTTCCGTGGCGTCCGTTCTGTCATCGCCCCGTAACAAACTGGCGCCACAGTAGATATGCCAAACTTCCCTTGGCCTTGTCTCAGGGTCGTCAGTCCTTGCCTGGAAACAAGCTGGCGGCCCCTTTTTCACTGCAGCTATGCAACTGCGCCCTGGGCGATTTCCTCGACACTTAGCATCGCAAACACAGCCGCATAGTCTTCTTTCACTATCAGTACATCGTCAGCCTCGAAGCGGATTGCTGTCGTTCCGTCGTCCTGTTTGGTGATGTAGCGAATGGCATCCGCGTTTGCGGCCACGGCCTGCCCGGCCTTTGCCCCTGTCACTGCTGTCAATTCAATCATTGTCATTTCAAGGTTCCTCTGCTGCTACCTTGGCGGCTCTAGTGTTGTCTTCCGAATAATCAGCTGATTAGGCACGAACACCACGGCATTGATTTCGCCTGGCTCCAGTGTCGTGTTTGGCTGGATCTTCAGACCATCATGCAGCAGGCCCTCGTTGCGCTCGTATTCGTGCACGCCAACCTCGTCGCATAGTGCGTTGAAGTCCTTCAGGCCCAGATCGATACCGAATAGGCAGGCCTCAGGCCCATGGACTCTGGTTGCGCTGTCCATGAGCGATGGAATGCGCTTTTCCAGGGCATCGTGCATCGATTGGCTCATTCTGTCGGCGGATACGAATATTCAAAGCAGATGTATGAGACGACGATCAGGGCGATCAGGAGGACCAGCCATCGCAGCATTGTTGGCGGCCAAGCGCTAGGCGGCTCATCCTCTTGCCATTCACGTTTCAGCTGGGCTGCCCACTTCTCATAAGGAGTCATTGCTTTCCCACTTCTGGCTTCCATACCAACTGCATCTTCCGTGGCCTGTACAACGCATGACGCATTAACGCCACTTGGTTCAGTTTATCTGGACGTAGTGGGTCTCGCAGGGTCGATGGCCTACACATTTCAAGCCGGTTGCTGCCCTTGTGGCGGTGGCCGGCTGTTAGTTTCTGGCTTCAGATTATTGTTCTGCCCTATCGCCACAAGCTATGAACTGGTTGCCAATCGATCAGAGGCAAGCTCTAGTATCTGCCAACGAAGACAATTTGCACCCGCTAGAGGTTCACTATGAAATTACTCTTTGCCGTCACGATCGCTACATTGTTCGCTGTTTCCAGCGCCGCTGCCGGAAGTCGAGTTACGTTTGACGAGGCGAAGAAGATCCAGGCTGCTCTCAATGCGATGAACTGCTACGGCGGCGAAATGGAGAGAGATGTCGAAGGGGCTGTGGTCTTTGAAGTTGACGATGTCGTCTGCGAAGATGGTCATTTCGATTTCAAGCTCGATAAAGCGCTCGGCGTCGTCTCCAAATCTAAGAGCTGATGTCGCAGTCCGTCATTGGCGGAGTTCCCCAATGGGGGATAGCTGATCTCAGAAAGTTATGCCGTAACTCACTTAGAGTTAGAGCGTAAGTTATGGTGGCTCATGCGACTCGCGAATGCATAGGCCATAAGCGCATCGCATAGTTTCTCGTTGAACGCAGCGAGTCCAGAAACAAAACCAAGTCTGATGTCGCGCCCAGCTGAAGCCAACCTATCTCCAGCAACCCAAGAGGAAGACACCACTACAGGAGATAAGAGAGACGACGAAAAAAAAGAGAGAACGCTCAAAACAAGACTTCGGACTCACGACATAAAAAAAGACATTGAACTGAGAAAAACAGAGGTCGGACTCATCTCAAAAGAAACGATCGCGACACGAACAAACATCATGCGCGATCATCAAAAACGGACAAGAAAGCAGAGAGTAGAAACCTGACAACATAGACAATCAAAGATTGCAGTCGTCGAATGGAGTCATAGGTCGAAATCAGAGTAAGAAGTCACGTGCCATAGAACGCTCTCAGAGCCTTCCTGAGCGCCATGTGGATGGAGGTCATCACATAGTGGATGAAGTCTGGAAAGCCGTCAGAGGCGATCTGTGAGCCAGGAA
>JBPCWA010000640.1:0-18438 GCA_051009975.1 Hyphomicrobiaceae bacterium | reverse complement strand
GATTATCTTCATCGAAGCCCTCGAACGCTGGCAATTCTTTAACGATCCAGCCGATCCGCTTCAACTCGGCGTCGCTCCTAGCATTGTCGGATGCCGATGTGGTGATCATGGCATAGATCAGAGCTTGTTGTGGTGTAAGCTTGGTGGTCATCCCGGTTCTCAATCATTGATCCTTGCTTTGATCCAGCAGTGCCCAGTGCGGATTTGTCAAGCATAACGCAAAAAAGGTTGGCATGAGCACGGAACAACGCACCCTTTTTGATTGGACCAGGAAACCTCTCCGTTTGACGTTGGTCGTCTGGAACACTAGTAGGCGGGAGGAGAGCAATACTCTAACGTCTCTCTAACGTCCGGCAATCTCTCAAGGAGAGGGCCCAAGGACCAGATCACGCCAGTAGCTAACGCTGAGAATTTTTTTGTTGAGGTTCTCTTAGTTTCCGAGTCAAGGGCAACAATCCAATGACCACAGCCGACCCCTCAAATCTCAAGGCCGACATTGTCGTGCCAGCCGATCTAAGTTCGGCTCAATCAGCCCGCGCGTGGCCATTCGAAGAGGCACGGCGACTAATCAAGCGACTCGACCGCATCCCGGATGGCAAATCGAAGACCGTGATTTTTGAAACTGGCTACGGCCCCTCCGGCTTGCCCCACATCGGAACCTTCGGCGAAGTTGCACGAACATCCATGGTTAGGCATGCGTTCAATGTGTTGACAGAAGGACGCCGCACCTCACGTCTGATTTGTTTTTCTGACGATCTTGACGGGTTTCGCAAGATCCCTGGAAATGTTCCAAACCAGGATATGTTGGCACAGTACCTAGACCAGCCACTTTCCAGCGTACCGGATCCATTTTCGAATGCTTATGAAAGCTTTGCCCATCACAACAATGCGCGTCTGCGCAACTTTCTGGACCAGTTTGGCTTCGACTACGAGTTCTACTCCGCCACGGTCTGCTATCGATCGGGCATGATGGACGAAACTTTGCTCAAAATGCTCGCTGCCTACGAAAAAGTCATGCAAATTATACTGCCGACCATTGGACCTGAACGACAAAAAACCTATTCGCCCTTTCTTCCAATTTGTCCGCGCACCGGTCGCGTCCTACAAGTCCCGATGATCTCGCGGGACCTTTCTGCGGGCACCATCACCTATGTCGATCCGGAAACTCGCGACAAGGTGGAGACTCCTGTCACTGGTGGTCGCGTCAAGTGTCAGTGGAAAGCGGATTGGGCAATGCGCTGGGTTGCTCTCGGCATCGACTACGAAATGTCGGGCAAAGATCTGATTGACTCCGTAATTTTGTCGTCAAAAATCTGCCGGGCGCTTGGTGGGACACCACCGGAAGGGTTTCACTACGAGCTTTTTCGCGACGAGAAAGGAGAAAAGATATCGAAGTCAAAGGGCAATGGCATCTCTATCGAGGAATGGCTAACATACGCGTCTCCTGAGAGCCTGTCGCTTTACATGTTCCAAAAACCCAAAGCGGCGAAGAAGCTCCATTTTGATGTGATCCCAAAGACGGTTGACGAATACCTTTCTAATCTCGCGAACTATCCTGAGTTGACGCCAGATAAAAAGCTCGAGAATCCCGTTTGGCATATCCACGATGGAGCACCTCCAGCCGCCGGAACGCCGGTAAGTTTCGCATTGCTCCTTAACCTTGTTTCGGCATCCAACGCTCACGACAAGGACGTTCTCTGGGGCTTCATTCGCCGCATAGCGCCCAGTTCTGGGCCAGAGACTGATCCGCTACTGGATGAGCTCGTTGGTTATGCAATTCGCTACTTTGATTGCTTGGTCAAACCGAACAAGATCTTTCGTCAGCCGAATGAGATCGAAGCTCTCGCTTTGCGCACCTTAGATGAACGCTTAGCTTCCACCGCACCTGAGTCATCCGCCGAGGATTTACAATCCATACTCTATGAAGTTGGCAAGACCAACGGTTTTGCGGACAATCTGCGCAATTGGTTTCGCGCGATCTACGAAGTTTTGCTGGGCCAATCGCAGGGTCCGCGGTTTGGTTCTTTCATCGCCCTATATGGCATCGAAGAAACCCGAGCTCTGATTGCCAAAGCACTATCCGGTGAACTGACAAAAGGCTAATGGCATGGGCTTTACACGGCACCTGACCGGGCCCGAAATCGGAAACCTCACGCATTCCTTTCAGAATTCAAGTGTGTCTCGGCCCCGCAGCGTGAAAACGCATGCCTTCACATCGCCTTCACTTCGCCTTCACAACCTGCTCTTTCCCAATCGTCGTCCACTGGCTGAATGGCAATACGGTCAGGCTACTATTGTAGTATCGGCGATCGCTGGTAACTTCGGCTCCAATCCAGCTCGGGAGCGCAATCTCTTGGTCTTCGGTTTGAAGCTCCACCTCAGCGACGGTTAGTCCGGTGTTCTGCCCCAAAAAGACATCGATCTCCCACTCCATTCCTTCAAATGGAACGACGTGGCGGACCTTTTCGATGATAGCGCCATGTCGCAGCGGCATCATCTCAAGCGCGTCAGCAGTTGGTATCACGTATTCAAACTCAGCGCGTTGCAGCCCTGCCC
This sequence comes from Hyphomicrobiaceae bacterium, assembly GCA_051009975.1. Lineage (GTDB taxonomy): Bacteria > Pseudomonadota > Alphaproteobacteria > Rhizobiales > Hyphomicrobiaceae > Tectiglobus. Next base: position 15,882 of record JBPCWA010000640.1, on the reverse strand, counting down.
GGGCGGCCTTGATCGTGAAAGTCGCGGACTCCCCGGCTCCCTGCCCCTTGATGCGGACGCGCGCGGAGAATCTGCCGTTGCTGGACAAATAAGCCTGTTTGATGGACATTGATCTGCATACTAACGATTTCCATCCATCGTTCGCAACGAGAAACTTTCGCTCAATCTCAATGGCCAACGGTTTGCGATTCCTTGCCCAATCGCGGTCAACGGCTCCCAGCTCGCCCAGCTCGACCGTTTGCCTGCGAAACACTACATTTTTCAGAGCGTCTCAGAGGCACTCACTAGCTGTCACGATGCTATCACACTGCAAGATTGTCACAATGTAAAGCCGAACCGACACAGCTCCCTGCTCCCTTGGCGGTTGCATGCCAAATAGGTGGCCAAGCGACTGCCAGCGAAACAGTAAATGAAACTGTAGGAAAAAGTAGGAAAAAGGATTGGCTGCTCGGATTCCTCGATCGCGCATCGCCCGCCGCGCAGCGCAGCGCAGCGCACAAGCGATAAAACAAGTTTCGCACATGATAAAAACTTGCATTGACGCCAATAGGTCAGGTATGCTGTCCTTTGTCGAACTGCGCATGATGTATTGGACGAGATGGCGTATTCGAACCATCCCGTCTGTTGGTGGTGCGTGGCTGGGCTGCGGAAAACATATGACCTCTGCGCCGGACGACGAAATTTGCGTCCGACGCCTGTCCAATAAGACAAAATCGCGCGACCTTTTGGATGCCGCACGGTTTTGGCGCCAACGAAGGCGCGAACTGAGACGCGAACCAGGAATATAATGGAGGTTCAGCCCGGCATAAGCTGTATCCAATGTAGCATGGGCATTGCAGTGGATACCCGAGCGGGCTATTCGCGTATACGCTCCACAACGAGCCCAACATTGGTCCATGGCTTGGCCTGTGGCAGACTTGATGGCGCGCCATCGGATGAATTGTGACGGCTTTGAACCCAAAGACCGTTTGAAAGACGAATCGCCTTTCTGGCGCACTCCAGACCGAAGTGCCGGAAGACTTCGAAATCTTGGCAACGACGAGGCTGTTGACAATGACTACTGCGCGCTATGAGCGATTTTCGCGCCGCAATGCTTGCGCTCCGATTGCGGAAGGACTCTACGATCCTCGCTATGAGCACGACTCCTGTGGCGTTGGATTTGTAGCCGATTTGAGCGCCCGAAAATCTCACAGCATCATCGAAGATGGTTTGCAGATTCTTGTCAATTTGACCCATCGCGGTGCCGTCGGCGCTGACCCTCTGGCTGGTGATGGCGCCGGCATGCTGCTCCAGGTTCCTCACGAGTTCTTGGCTGCAGTGTGCCAAGAGCAAGGCCTGGAATTACCCGCATCAGGCGACTATGCAGTGGGTCACATCTTTCTCCCACGCGACAAGCGCTTTCGCCGCGAGTGTGAAGCACAGTTCGAGCGCAGCTGTCGTGATGAAGGACTAGAGCTGATCGGTTGGCGCGACGTGCCGGTTGACAATAGTTGCTTGTCCGATCCGACGATCGCCGTAGAACCGTACCACCGCCAGATTTTCATAGGCCGTGGGCGCTCAGATCCGGGCAACATGTTTGAGCGCAAACTCTACGTGCTCAGGAAAGTGGTCAACAACGCGATACATGCCAAGTTCGCCGACCTTGGTCTGACCGATAGCGACAACGACTTTTACGTCGTCTCGCTGTCCAGTCGAACTGTCGTCTACAAAGGTATGTTCCTTTCTGATCAATTGGGCGCCTATTATTCCGATCTCCGCGATCCGCGCATGAAGTCAGCCTTAGCGCTCGTCCATCAGCGCTTCTCGACCAATACGTTCCCGTCTTGGAAATTGGCTCACCCCTATCGGATGGTCGCTCACAACGGCGAAATCAACACGTTGCGGGGAAACGTCAATTGGATGGCGGCGCGGCAGGCATCGGTGTCGTCAGAGCTCTTTGGAAGTGACCTGCAAAAGATTTGGCCGGTCTCCTATGAAGGACAGTCCGATACCGCCTGCTTTGATAACGCCCTCGAATTTCTCACGATGGGGGGCTACTCACTGTCCCATGCGGCCATGATGCTCATCCCGGAAGCATGGGCCGGAAATCCACTAATGGATGCGAACAGACGCGCCTTCTACGAGTATCATGCCGCACTGATGGAGCCTTGGGACGGACCGGCCGCTGTCGCCTTCACTGACGGTCGTCAAATTGGCGCGACGCTAGACCGCAATGGTCTTAGACCTGCGCGCTATTTCGCAACGAAAGACGGCCGTGTGATCATGGCCTCTGAAGCTGGCGTTCTGCCCACCCCCGAGAGCGACATCGTCGAAAAGTGGCGTCTCCAGCCTGGCAAGATGCTCCTCATCGACCTTGAGCAAGGCCGGATTATTTCGGATGATGAATTGAAGGCGGAACTAGCGTCAAAACACCCCTATCAGACTTGGCTTGATAAGACACAGATCAAAGTATGCGATCTGCCCACAGTCCGCGCTCAGGCCCCAAAAACCAATGCATCGCTGTTGGATCGCCAGCAAGCCTTCGGCTACTCGCAAGAAAGCCTCAAGTTCCTCATGGCACCGATGGCCCACACAGGTCAGGAGGCCATCGGTTCAATGGGGACCGATACACCCATATCGGCTCTGTCCGACAAGCCCAAACTTCTCCACACGTACTTCAAACAGAACTTTGCCCAGGTCACCAACCCGCCCATCGATCCGATTCGCGAAGAGTTGGTAATGTCATTGGTATCTTTTATTGGACCGCGACCTAATATTCTGGACTTGGCAGGATCCTCCGAGCAAAAGCGCCTTGAGGTCTATCAACCGATCCTTACAAACGATGAACTGGAGCGGATCCGCCAGATCGGCGCGGTCCCCGACAACGAATTTCGCTCACTAACTATAGACATCACGTACCCGGCAGAGGCCAGCGCGGATTGGATGGAAAGCGCACTTCGCACCGTGTGTGACCAGGCCGAGACAGCGGTAAATCGGGGATACAACATCGTTGTCCTGTCCGATCGCTGGGTAGGGGCAGATCGCATACCAATTCCCTCGCTGCTGGCGACATCGGCCGTGCACCATCACCTCATCCGCCGCGGATTGCGAACATCCGTGGGGATCGTAGTTGAAACCGGGGAAGCCCATGAAGTACATCAATTTTGCACTTTGGCAGGATACGGCGCCGAAGCCATCAATCCATACCTCGCGTTCGAGACTATAGACGATCTGATCGGGAGATCTAATGAGGTATTGACGCGCAAAGAGGCCATCAAGCGTTATATCAAGGCCATCGACAAGGGCATGCTGAAAGTTATGTCCAAGATGGGAATCTCAACATACCAATCCTACTGCGGCGCGCAAATCTTTGACGCCGTTGGCCTTCATTCTGATTTTGTTAAGAGCTACTTCACGGGAACCCATACCCAGATCGATGGTGTAGGGCTCGAGCAAATCGCCAGCGAGACCGTGGAACGTCACCGTCAGGCATTCGGCGAAGTACCGCATCTCGAAAACACGCTGGATGTCGGCGGTGATTACGCTGTCAGAGTCCGAGGTGAAGCCCACAGTTGGACGGCGCCCGTTGTCGCGGACCTACAGCACGCGGTTCGCGGAAATCTACCCGACAAATATCGGGCGTTCGCTAATCAAGTAAATGATCAGTCAGCAAGACTAATGACAATGCGCGGATTGTTCCGCATCAAGTCAGCACAGGAAACTGGTCGAACCCGACTGGCATTGGAAGAGGTGGAGCCAGCGTCAGAAATAGTAAAACGGTTTGCGACCGGCGCAATGTCTTTCGGCTCTATATCACGCGAAGCGCATACGACGCTCGCGATTGCTATGAATCGCATTGGTGGCAAGTCAAACACCGGAGAGGGCGGTGAGGAACCGGATCGCTTCGTTCCCATGGCCAATGGTGACTCCATGCGCTCGGCGATCAAACAAGTTGCCTCGGGACGATTTGGAGTCACGACGGAATACTTGGCCAATTCAGATATGATGCAAATCAAGATGGCGCAGGGTGCAAAACCTGGTGAGGGCGGGCAACTTCCCGGACACAAGGTCGACCAGACCATCGCCAAGGTTCGCCACTCGACGCCAGGTGTTGGCCTCATCTCCCCTCCGCCGCACCACGACATTTATTCGATCGAAGATTTGGCGCAATTGATCTATGATTTAAAGAACGCCAATCCAGCTGGAGACGTTTCCGTCAAACTGGTTTCGGAAGTTGGCGTGGGTACCGTGGCTGCCGGCGTGTCCAAGGCACGAGCAGATCACGTAACGATCTCTGGCTTCGAAGGCGGAACCGGTGCCTCCCCGCTCACGTCGATCAAACATGCAGGTTCGCCTTGGGAGATAGGACTGGCGGAGACTCATCAGACGCTGGTTTTAAATCGTCTGCGGGGGCGGATCTCTGTACAGGTGGATGGCGGCTTGCGCACAGGCCGAGATGTCGTCATTGGTGCGCTGCTAGGCGCCGACGAGTTTGGCTTTTCGACCGCGCCACTCATTGCCGCTGGATGCTTAATGATGAGGAAGTGCCATCTCAACACCTGCCCAGTGGGAATCGCAACCCAAGACGAACGCCTGCGGGCGAAATTCAGTGGCAAGCCTGAGCACGTCATAAACTACTTCTTCTTTGTGGCAGAAGAGGTCCGTGAACTCATGGCCGAACTAGGTTTCAGGCGATTCAACGAAATGATCGGTCAATCTCAAATCCTAGATAAGGATCGCGCAATCAGCCACTGGAAAGCAAGAGGTCTGGACTTTACCAAACTATTCTACAAGCCAAAGGCAGACAAGAGTGTTGCGATCTACAATAGTGAACGCCAAGACCACGGCCTGGAAGAAGTCCTCGACAGAAAGCTCATTCAAATCGCGCAGCCCGCGCTGAACGACAAACGACCAATTAAGGCCGATCTTGAGATAAACAATGTTAGCCGAACGACCGGCGCCATGTTGTCGGGGGAAATTGCAAAACGTTACGGACACGCAGGACTGCCCGAAGACACGATTTGGCTAACTCTGACGGGAACGGCTGGCCAAAGCTTCGGCGCCTGGTGCGCCCATGGTATAACTCTCGACCTCATTGGCGAGGCCAACGACTATGTGGGCAAGGGTCTGTCGGGTGGCAAGCTCATTGTCCGACCGCACCCCGAAAGTTCCATCAAGCCAGAATCGAGTATCATCATTGGCAATACGGTGCTCTACGGCGCCATAGCGGGCGAATGCTACTTCCGCGGCGTCGCCGGCGAGCGCTTTGCCGTTCGGAACTCGGGAGCCATTGCCGTCGTCGAAGGCTTAGGTGACCACGGCTGCGAGTACATGACTGGTGGCATAGTCGTGGTGCTTGGAAAGACGGGGCGAAACTTTGCAGCGGGTATGTCGGGGGGAATAGCCTACGTCTTGGACGAAGCGGGCGACTTCGAACAAAGGTGCAATTTGACGATGGTTGATCTCGAGCCTGTAGAGGCCGAAGAAGCAATTATGCGCAAATTGTCAAACCAGGGCGGCGACTTAGAAGCCCATGGCCTAGTCGACGTTATGGACGACATGACATCTCACGATGCAGAACGCCTCCATCAACTGATCGAAAAACACGCGCACTATACGAATTCGGCGCGCGCGAAAGACATTCTTGCTGACTGGCCGCTTTATCTCCCAAAATTCCGCAAAGTGATGCCGGTCGAATACCGCCGCGCATTGGCAGAGATGGCCAAGCACCAGGAGGCCGATCAGACGGGGCTTGAAGTCATCGAAATCGGCTTGCAACACGTCAAGGCTAAATAGCCACAAAGCCAAACAAATCACACCTTCGAAGATGCGCGAAGCGTCGGATGGAAACAAAAAGATGGGCAAAGTTACTGGATTTCTTGAGATCGAACGCAAGGATAGGGTCTATCGTCCGGTGGACGAAAGGCTGAAGCATTGGGGAGAGTTTGTCGTTCCACTCGGAGATGCAGGAACGATGAAGCAGGCCGCCCGCTGCATGGATTGTGGCATCCCTTACTGTCATACTGGTTGTCCAGTGAACAACCAGATCCCGGATTGGAATGACCTTGTCTATAACGGCGCATGGGAATCTGCTGCGCTAAACTTGCACTCCACCAACAACTTTCCGGAAATAACGGGTCGAATCTGCCCGGCGCCTTGCGAGGCTTCATGTACACTCAATCTCGACGACGAGCCGGTCACCATAAAGACCATTGAATGTGCTATTGCCGATCGAGCCTTCGACGAGGGCTGGGTCATTCCCCAACCTTCGGACGTCAAAACTGGCAAAGTTGTTGCGATCATAGGAGCAGGGCCTGCTGGTATGGCAGCTGCTCAACAATTGGCGCGTGCCGGGCACAAAGTAAATGTTTTTGAAAAGAACCTTCGCCCCGGCGGTTTGATGGTTTACGGCATTCCTGACTTCAAAATGGAAAAGCATGTTGTCGAGCGACGCGTGGAACAGATGCGTGCCGAAGGTGTGACATTCCATTGCGGTATACACGTTGGCGTCGATCGGCAAATCAATGAAATTGAGAAAGCACATGACGCGGTTATTCTGGCCGCGGGTTCGGAACAACCGCGCGACCTACCGGTTCCCGGGCGACACTTAGAAGGCATTCACTTCGCCATGGATTTCCTCCCTCAGCAAAACCGCCGCATTGCGGGCGAACCTCTCGGCAAGGGAACGGAGGAATTGGCCGAGGGACGCCAAGTCGTCGTCATCGGCGGAGGGGACACAGGTTCAGATTGCATTGGAACTTCATTCCGCCAGGGCGCCAGTTCAGTTACGCAGATTGAAATTATGCCGGCTCCACCCGAACACGAGAACAAGGAGCTGACATGGCCTCATTGGCCGATGAAAATGCGCACCTCGTCGTCCCAAGCTGAAGGGGCCGTACGCAGCTTTGCGGTCTTGACGAAACGATTTGAAGGCGACGAGAGTGGCCGGGTCACTAAGCTTGTGTGCTGCCACGTCGATACAAAAATGCACGAGGTTCCGGATAGCGAATTTGAGATTCCAGCTGACATGGTTCTGCTCGCGATGGGATTCACAAACCCTGTTCACGAAGGCATGTTGGCGGATCTTGGCATTTCGTTCGATCAGCGGGGCAATGTCTTGGCAGACGATGTATCTTATGCGACATCTAAGCGTCGCGTTTTTGCCGCCGGCGATGTCAGACGTGGCCAGTCTTTAGTTGTATGGGCGATACGTGAGGGCAGGCAGGTGGCACACTCCGTCGACAAGGTCCTTATGGGCCGGTCGGATTTGCCCCGTTAATTTGCTCGATGGAGGGATTGCTGAATTGGACGTTTCTCTCCGATTAACATAGGTGCAGCAAATTCCACCTGGTTTGAATTTCAGTCCCAGATCAAGCTTAAGCTAAACACTAGCCAAACCCGAGTCTAACACAGGCATAACTGGCATAACTGGTGTCCAGCCTCTTGATGCCAGGCCCCCGCCTGTCCTCGGCGTCATTTTTGAACGGTCCGCTGCCGCACCTCGGGTAAGCGCCACCACGGCATTTCCGGAAACAAATGATGCTCGTGATGGTAACCAAAATGAAAGCAAGTGAGTAGCGAGAACCACCAGTTGTAGGCAGTGCTTCGCGTTCGATGTCGGTCTGTGAATACATCGTCGCCTGGGCAATGCGGCAAGTATGTACCAAAGTAAAAAAGCTGAAGAGAAGACAGAATCGCCGGAACCGTCCAAAAAGCGATAAGATTGATCAGGCCAACTCCTAAAATACCGATGTATATTGTCACTGCAGCCGACAGTATCGCGAACTCTCGCAGACCGAAATATTCTAGCAGAAATTTCAAATACCACTTCCCAAAATCATGCGGCGGGCGAAAGTCAAAATCCGGATCCTCCTCGGTGCCGGAGTAGCGATGGTGTCGATGGTGGCTACGATTAAGGCGATCGTAGTCGAATCCCGCGTACAGTAACATGCACAACTTCCCGATCACAGCGTTCAGCTTTGGCCGAAACGGGGCCAGTGACCCATGCATACAGTCATGCGAGACAATGAAGAGCCCGACGTAGAGCCAACATCCGAGAGCGACGATGATCGGCGCAGTGATGAGCGAGTGCCATCCCCACTGATAGAAAAAGATCGCGCCGACATGGAGGACCAGCCACCCCGCGATCACGCACGCGGCAAGCCCAAGACCGATCGCAGTGTGGCGATACTTGTCAATACGCGGTGGACCGGTGCGGGCAGGGCAGCTCATCGCGGCGCCACTATCGTCGGTGTCTCAGCAATGAACTTTGCGCGCATTGCCCGTGTCAGATCTAGCGCGTATCCGCGCAGCTCTGCGTCCTTTACTGGTAACGACTTCAGACACTCGAGTGCAGTCTGGACCTGGCCCAAAGCCCGCGATTCCGCCTCATCGCGGCCAAGAAGCCGGACAAACGTAATTTTGTCGGTATCTTTTTGTATATCCTTGCCCGCATCTGCAACCGCACCATGGCGGTCGATCAGGTCATCAAACTCCTGGAAAGCCTTGCCCAAAAGCATCCCAAAGTCATGCATTTTGCGCTGAAAACAATCCTCACCCCCAGCTGCAATGCAACCAATTTCGGCGGCTGCCGCAAAAAGAGCGCCGGTTTTCATCGCATGTGTCAACTCCACATCAGTCAAATCTTGTCCTGATGGAAACAGGTCTCGCTGCTGACCACCCGTCATGCCGTCAGGTCCAACAGCAGCAGACAAAGCAATTATGGCGCTGTTTCTTTGTTCAAATGATAGTGCGCACGACCCGGCAATTCTTGAATACGCATCGTTCAACAAGGCAATCGCCGCAAGCACTGCAGTCGGCTCGCCAAATGCACGATGATTGGTCGGGTTTCCGCGACGCGTGTGCGCGTCATCCATCGCGGGTAGATCATCGATAATGAGAGATGCGGTGTGGACCAATTCAATCGCGGCGGCGCAATCCAGCACATCCTGCCATGGTTTTCCGAAACTATCCGTGACAAGCAGCAGCAGCAACCCACGGGCGCGCTTTCCAGCGAGAGACATGCTATAGACCATCGCATCTTGCAATCGGTTCGCACTGTTCTGTGTCTCACCACTGCCTCTCACCAAATGCCTACCGACGGCCGCTAGCATCTCAGCCGCCAGCGTGGACCGTTCATGACTTTCACGCGTCGGGTCCGTCAGCTCGGCGATATCACTCGACAGCAACATCTATCCCTTCCAACTTATCCAAAAGACCGTAGCATTCGAAAACGAGCTCAATTGTGTTGACCCAGTCCCCCGGTCAGTGAACGATATTGGATCCTGCCACCGTATACGAACTCGTGTTGTATGCAGATTGCTACCGTGTCCTTCTTAACTGTGAACCGCATGTCCGAGATCACGCGACGCAAAGTCGAACATATCCAAGCTGTGCTGGAAGGCAACGCAACCGCAAACTCCGTCACCACGGGGCTCGAACATATCCGCTTTGAGCATAACGCACTGCCCGATCTCAACCTTTGTGATATCGACCTCGCAACAGATTTTCTAGGCCGAAGTATTGGCGCCCCGCTACTGATCAGCTCCATGACTGGAGGGCCAGATGTCGCGGGAATGCTTAATTTGCGAATAGCAGAGGCAAGCCAGACCCTCAATATTCCGTTTGGTGTCGGATCTCAGCGCATCGCGCTGGAAGGCGGGTCGCACTCAGGTTTCGGTCCTGATTTACGTCGTGCGGCCCCTGACGTTCCCATCCTTGCAAACTTCGGTGCGGCGCAGCTTCAATCGTGGGAAGGCCCCACGATGGCACGACGGGCTGTGGATATGATCGAAGCGGATGCATTGATCATCCATCTCAATCCATTGCAGGAGGCTGTGCAATTCGGTGGCGACACAAACTGGGGTGGTCTTTTGGAAAAAATCGCAGTCGTTGCTGGCAGTATTCGGGTGCCAGTTGTGGTCAAAGAAGTCGGAGCTGGTATATCCGGAGCAGTGGCAAAGAGGCTTTGCGATGTGGGCGTAGCAGCAATCGACGTTGCGGGCGTCGGCGGAACCAGTTGGGCTGCTGTCGAGGGCCAAAGGGCCTCGTCGGGCGCACGAAAACAGACTGCAGAAGTTTTTCGCGACTGGGGCATTTCGACGGCCGAAGCCATTTGTCAGGTTCGCGGTTCCTGCCCAAAAACGACGCTCATCGCGTCGGGCGGACTGCGCGACGGCCTAGATTGTGCCAAGGCGATCCGGCTAGGGGCGGACCTGGCCGCCATGGCGGCAGGTGTCCTGCCAGCCGCGATGAGCAACACGGAATCCCTGGTTGCACATCTTCAAAACATCATCGACCAGCTGCGAATAGCCTGCTTCTGCACTGGCAGCGGCGATCTGGCTCAGCTTCGCTGTGCTCCGCTGATCGCATCGCCAACGTAAGCAGTCTAGATAGACACTAGCGCAAAGTCCAGTTGCGAGGATTCGCGGAGCTACCAACACAGTTGCTGATGCGTTCTTGCAAAACCGTATCCGGGATACATCCATTGCCCACACGCAACCACAGGTTGAACTCACCGCGATCGGGTCGCCAACATGCCGTGGTGATCGGCGCCGGCTTCGGTGGTCTTGCGGCCGCGCTCCGTCTGAAGGCGAAGGGTTTCCGAGTAACGGTATTCGAGCGCGGCCAACGGCCCGGCGGACGCGCGCAGGTCTTCGAGCACGAAGGTTACCGTCATGACGCGGGACCAACCGTGATAACGGCCCCTTTCCTGTTTGATGAGCTCTTCGCGCTATTTGGAAAGCACAGACAAGACTACGTACAATTTGTGCCGCTTGACCCTTGGTATCGATTCCGCTTCGCCGACGGAGACACGTTCGACTACGGCGGCACAATCGAGAAAACGCTGGCCGAAATCCGCCGAATCGAGCCCAGCGATGAAGCGGGTTATCTCAAGCTATTGGAGCAATCCAAGAAACTATATGATGTGGGATTCACCGAATTAGCGGACCAACCATTTCATTCGCCAATGTCGATGATTCGTCAGATCCCGCGTCTTGTCAGGTTGCGCTGCGATCGCACCGTATGGCAATTTGTTTCGGCACATTTGAAGAACCCCAAGCTTCGCCAGGCTTTTTCGATCCAGCCGCTTCTGGTGGGAGGAAATCCGTTCGAAACTACCAGTATCTATGGCCTCATTCATTACCTCGAACGAGAGTGGGGCGTGCATTTCGCGATGGGTGGCACTGGTCAGCTTGTTGACGCGTTGACGCGCCTCATGGACGAAGAGGGAATAGAGACTAGATACGGCGAAACGGTGGGCGAAATTCGGATAGAGAACGGTGCTGCTATCGGTGTTCGTCTGGTGTCTGGCGGAAATGTTGATGCTGCTATAGTCGTTTCCAACGCTGATCCATTGCATCTCTACGACCAGTTGGTTCCAAAATCGACACGCAGTTGGATACCGAGATTGAAGCTTAGATCTCGAAAATCAATGGGTCTGTTTGTCAGCTATTTTGGCACGGACTGCACGTATGACGATGTCGCCCATCATACCATTTGGATGGGTAGCCGTTATCGGGAACTCCTCCGCGATATCTTTCGGCGCAAAATTTTGACCGACGACTTTTCGCTATACGTGCACCGCCCAACGGCGACTGATAAGAGTTTTGCGCCGGCAGGCAACGACTCGTTCTATGTCCTTTGTCCAACGCCAAACCTTGATGGCGGTATCAATTGGGAACACGAAGGACCGCGCCTGCAAGAGCGCATTATTGAAGCGCTTGACCAGACAATGATGCCGGGTCTGAAGCAACATGCGCGAGCCGCATTTTTTATGACGCCGGAGGACTTTCAGGATCGCTACCTGAGCGTTGCTGGTGCAGGATTTTCGATTGCCCCCCACTTCACGCAATCAGCGTGGTTCCGATTCCATAACCGCGGCGAGGGCATTCGCAATCTCTATCTCGTAGGGGCCGGGACGCATCCCGGTGCGGGATTGCCGGGTGTCGTCACATCTGCCAAGGTCATCGACCGCATTATTCCTTCGCCGTCGACCCAAACGGCCTAGGAAGAGATGCTCCGCCCGGCACCGTGCCTTAGCCGTCTATCCGCAGTCTCGAGTTCCGGTTTTGCCCGCACGCCTAGAAACCTCAACCTTGCGCATCGGCATGGTATCTATCAAACGAAAAAGTTGTTCGCTGGAGACGGGACTAGCGCTGGTAAGTTTCGCTGTACCGTCTTTACCGACCAGAACAACGCGAAACTCATTGGCTTTGATTCCGTAGTACTTACGAAACTCGGTCGCTTTGGGTTCAGAATTTGGCTCCAGGTCTCCCTGAACCTCATCACCGATAACCTCCACGATGGCCATGTCGCGGTCGCCAAGTCCGCAACGGCTTGCTCCGACAATCATCCTTTGGTTCTCCAGACCCTGACTGCGCTCGTGTGGAGCAAATACGATCAGTGGTCTATGCTTCCAAAGTGAAGCGATAAGCGGCGGCTCTGTGTTCGCAGAATTCGCGCTCTTTGCGAACAAGACGCCTATCACAGACGCCGCTACGATCGAAACAACAACTGAACGCGTCATCTTCAAACTCCTGATTGGACCTACTGGTGCACTCCTCTTACGATGGAGAGCCATCGGCAGATGTCGCGAAGATGCAACTAGAACTCGCCCAAGCTCAAAGACTCGAGCGTATTTCCCGTCTGTAATGTCCCGCAAGCAAGGAGCAAAGCCTCGTGACAACGCATGACAACCGGTTTTTGATTGTCGTCTTCGACGCCTTGCGGCCAGAGTTTGTGACTCCAGATCTCATGCCAAACCTCCATGCGTTTGCGATGCGAGGCGCATGCTACACGAACTGTCGTTCAGTGTTCCCGACCGAAACGCGTGTCAATCAAACCGCCGTCATTACCGGTTGTACGCCTGCACGCAATGGCGTCGTTGCTAACGTTATGATGGCGCGTGACATTTGGCCCAATAGAGTACTGAATACCGGCATCGACGAACAGTTGAAAAAGACCATGGCTCTTGGTGTCAATCCTCTCATCTGCGTTCCAACATTGAGCCAACGACTGAAACTGGCGGGACGCAAATATGCGTCTTTGAGTGCGGGAACGCCCGGCGGCGGTCGCCTAATTAATCACACAGCGGAAGGAGACGGCACTTTTCGACTGGCGATGCATGCCCCAAACGCTACGACTCCTGCTGGAGCATTCGACGAAATATGCGCGAAAATCGGACCTCCGCCCCATTTTGCACGCCCAGCTACAGCCTGGATCGCTTGGGCCGCAAGTGCCTACAAATCCTGGATCGAGCCAAACGTTCGTCCCGACGTCATGCTGCTGTGGCTCTGCGAGCCGGACGAGACCTTTCACTACCACGGCATCGGTTCGCCGCCGGCTCTGGAGACGATGGGGCATATGGACAGCGAATTCGGTGAGATCGTTGCGGCGCTCGAGCCAGATCTAGCCTCCGGCAAAATGCACGTCATTGCGATGTCCGATCATGGCCAGATCTCACTACGCGGCCCCAAAATTCAAATCGTGTCGCAGTTGTCAGATGCCGGATTTAGGGCAGCAGCGGCGCCGGGCCCCGATGTGGACTATGTCGTCATTATACACAACGCTGGCGGAATATGGGTACGCGACGACGATCCAGATCTAACCCGCTCAATCGTCGGACATCTGCTCGAGCAAGAGTGGTGTGGACCAATTTTCACGCGCGGAGGGCAACTAGGCACTCTGCCGCTAGCCGCCGTCGACCTGGATCACCCCCGCGCTCCGACTATTGCAGTGACTTTGCGGAATTTCGAACATGTCAATGCACACGGATCTGCTGGCGCGACGTTGCACGACGCTCCCTACCCAGATGGCGGCGGTTGCCATGGTGGGCTAAGCCGTTACGAATTGGGGAACTTTCTTTCCCTGTCCGGTCGTCTCTTTAAATCCTGCTCACGGATCTCAGTTCCAGCAAACAATACAGACATCGCTCCGACGGTTCTGGCGGGGCTCGGTGAAACTTCTTCCCAACTCGACGGCTTTGACGGACGGGTTCTGCGAGAGGCTTTCGCAGACGACAATGACGACGCTGAAACCCATTGGCACGAGGAGACGATTGCAGCGACCAACACTACAGGGCCACGAACACACCTGTCGTTTTCCCGGGTCGGCCAAACTCGCTACCTCAATCAGGCCTGGCTTACGCACTAGGCCTGGGTCGGATCCGCTGCACAACGCTAATTGACAGCATCTTTGAGAATCATATCGGCGCCTTTTTCCGCAATCATGATTGTCGGGGCGTTGGTATTGCCGGAAGCCATAGTTGGCATGATCGAAGCATCAACAACGCGAAGCCCAGCGACACCTCGCACGCGCAAGCGCTCGTCGACGACCGACAAGCTATCGCTACCCATCTTGCAGGTGCCCACTGGATGGTAAGCGGTTTGGCACGTCGTCCGGCAGAAATCGAGCAGTGCATCGTCACTTCGGCATTCCTCGCCGGGGCTGATCTCAGAGACCAAATAACGACTCAGTTTTTCATGATTGATAATTGAGCGACCGACTCGAATTCCTGCAATCAACGTGCGTCGGTCCTCGTCTACCGAGAGAAAGTTGGGTCTAATCGCCGGCGCTTCGTACGGGTTAGAAGACCTGGCATGAATTGATCCGGTTGACTGCGGCCGGAGCTGGTAGATCGACAACGTCATGCCCGGCTCTTTGTCCATTTCGGCACGCTTGTTTGCATCGGAGTAACTTACTGGCATGAAAAACATTTGAACGTCGGGCGTCTCGAGTTCTGCTCGCGTGCGTACAAATGCATGGGCTAGTGCCGCAGAAGCAGTAAGCAGCCCCCTTCCGGTGGTCAAATACCGTAGACCTTCGATAATGAGGCGCAAACCGCGCGTCCTCTCATTGAAACTGACGGTATTGGCGACCCGCCAATTCAGCCGCGCACAAAAGTGATCGCGATAGTTCTCACCGACCCCAGGCAGAGAGTGGTTCACTTTGATGCCCAACCGCTGCAAGTGTGGCGGCGCACCAATTCCCGAGAGTTCGAGAAGCTGTGGGGACTGTACGCCGCCGGCCGCCAGGAGCACCTCGCGAGCGCAAGCTTCCTTCGGCTCGCCCTTCATGTCATAGGCAACACCAGTCGCCCGTTGACCATCGAGCAATATCCGCTTGGCATGAGCTCCCGTTTGGATATGCAAATTTGGACGCCTACGCGCTGGGTCCAGGTAGGCGTGAGAAGCGCTCCAACGCCGCCCATTGCGCATCGTCGCCTGGTAGTAACCAACACCGTCCTGCGTCCCACTGTTGTAGTCTGGATTGCGGTGGTAACCGAGTGCCTCGCCGGCTGAGATGAAGGCATCGGCCAGTTCATGTTTTACGTAGCTGTCCGCAACGTGCACGACACCACCTGTCGCGCGTGCGTCATTTACCTCGCCGCGCTCGAAATGCTCAAGCTTCCTGAAATAGGGAAGGATCGAATCATATGACCAGCCCCGGTTACCGAGCTGCGACCAGGTATCGTAGTCGAGTGGTTGACCGCGCACGTAAATCATACCGTTGATTGAACTGGACCCTCCAAGCACTTTGCCACGCGGTATCGGAATGCTCCGCCCATTGACATTGTCTTCTGGCTCTGTCTCGAACATCCAGTTGTAGTTTGGATTGGTCATCAGACGCGTAAAGCCGACCGGAATGGTAATCCAAACGTTCCTGTCCGAACGCCCCGCCTCCAGGAGCAGAACCTGGTTGCGTTTGTCTTCGCTCAAGCGGTTCGCCAACACGCACCCAGCGGAACCGGCGCCGACGACGATATAATCATAGGTGACTTCTGACATCGCCTCCATACCCTCCGCCCATACTTGTTGCGCGGATAGATTAACCTTGCCGGTGCTGTCACTAAAGGGTTGGCCGACGGTGGCCTTCTCACTATCGAAATGCTGATGCCCGGAG
>JBPCWA010000639.1:0-12631 GCA_051009975.1 Hyphomicrobiaceae bacterium | reverse complement strand
GGTGTTAGCCTGTTTGCGGATGGCGATGAGATGGCAACGATATCTCTGCCCATCGCCGGGCTGATGTCTGAAAGGCGCGTCGAAGAGGTCGCCGCTGAAGCAGCTCTGCTCGGTGACGCAATGCGTCACTGTGGTTGTGCACTCAACAATGCGTTCATGCAGCATTCGTTGCTGGCACTCGTTGTGATTCCGGATTTGCGAATCTCCGATCTTGGCCTGGTCGACGTGCGACGTTTTCAATTAACACCGTTGCTGTGCGTGTAGTTGTTTTCTCGGTAATTGGGTCGAACATAGCGAATGAGAACCCTTAGCCGTCGGCGCCACGATACCACTGGATCAGTATTTTCCGGTCTGAGGGCTCCAGGTCAACTACGCCTGCAGGCGGCATGGCCTTGGAGATACCGGCCTGCAGGTAGATTTCGTAAGCCTGATGGAGAATTTGTTCAGTATCTTCAAGCACGACGTTCTTTGGGGGGACGCGTATCCCGTCCCAGAGTGGTTCTGCTGCGTGGCACATCGAACAATGACTGGTGACGATTTCTTCCACGGCGTCAAAATGAACGCTCTCTGCCAAGCGCTGATGTCGAGATGAAACGGTGAAGGAGGCTGTTTTATCGGCCGGTCTCGAGAGGTCTATCGTTGAGATCCAAGCTATCACGCCGAGGAGTAAGATCGCCACTCCCCATGTCCAGAGCAAGACGCGCTTGCTACGATGATAAGTGTTGAAATAGTGGCGAATTGCGACGCCTATCAGAAAGACCAACGCGACAATAACCCAATTCAAGTCGGAAGCGAATGCCAATGGATTGTGCATCGACAGCATTAGAAAGATCACCGGCAGCGTGAGGTAGTTATTGTGAAGGGAGCGTTGTTTGGCCTGTGCGCCCAGATAAGCTTCAGGTGTTTTATTCGCCAGGAGCGCAGTAACGACCTTTTTCTGGTTGGGAATGATGGTGAGGAAGACATTTGCCGACATGATCGTTGCCACGAATGCGCCGAGATGCAGGAAGGCGGCTCGTCCTGTGAAGACTTGAGTGTAACCCCAAGCCATTGCAACTAAGAGGACGTAGAGGACGAGCATGAGCCCAGTATCGCTCTTCCCGATCGGAGATCGGCAAAGACCGTCGTAAAGCAACCAACCAATAGCCAGAGAGCCAATTGAAATGGCAATGGCAACGGACGGCTCGACATCTAAAACCTTTCGGTCAATTAGATAAAGTTCAGCGCTTGCGTAGTAGACCACACACAGCATCGCAAATCCGGTGAGCCAGGTCGCGTATGATTCCCATTTGAACCACGTCAGGTGTTCAGGCAAGGATGGCGGTGCCACCATGTATTTTTGGACGTGGTAGAAGCCGCCGCCGTGGACCTGCCATTCCTCTCCACCGACGCCTGTCGGGAGGTTGGGAGGTTTGCGAAGACCAAGGTCCAGCGCAATAAAGTAAAATGAAGTTCCGATCCAGCCGATTGCAGCCACGACGTGAGCCCAGCGTACAGCAAATGATAGCCATTCCCAAAGCACGGCCCACTCGATCATTTGAATTCTCCTAGCCAGATTGTCAGCTGCCCCGGTAAGTCGAATATCCATAGGGTGAGAGCAACAGTGGCACATGGTAATGCTGATTTGGATCACCGATTGTAAAACGGATGGGAATGCGATCGAGGAAGCGCGGTGTTTGGGTCCGACCGACGATACGATCCAGATAGTCACCAGCATGGAAGAGCAGTTCATATGTTGCGACGCAAATTTCATCGTCGCGTATCACCGGTTGATCACAACGACCATCGGCATTGGTGATGACAACGCGCAGCTTGTGCAAGCCATCGTTTTCCACCCGGCTGACGTCAATCTTGAGGTTGCTTGCGGGCTTACCAAGGCTGGTGTCCAAGACGTGGGTGGTGACATACCCGGCATTAGTGGTCATTGTTTCTACCCTACAACGCTGACAGCAATTGGTTCGTGGCTTGGCCGCAAATCACTTGACCGATCTTTCCGACGAAGAAGTAAGGAGCATCGTTCACAATTGTCCAATATTAAACCATCTCAGATGTCGCAAGCCGCGTTCGTAGATTTTTTCGGCGGCGTCTTCGAACATTCGCCCTGGGTTGCTGAGCAGGCATTCTTGCGAGGAGTGAATAGCGCATCAGATGAACACGAAGCTCTGCATGCGGCGCTCTGTGCCGTTTTTCGCGCGGCTGAAAGAGGTCAGAGGTTGACTGTTCTGCGAGCCCACCCGGACCTTGCAGGACGGTTAGCCGCGGCAAAGCGGCTCACGATAGCCTCTGCGAGTGAGCAGTCTGCGGCCGGTCTCGACGCTCTGACAGACGATGAGCGATCGCGCTTCATAGATCTTAATTCCCAATACACAACCCGGTTCGGTTTCCCGTTTATTCTCGCAGTGCGAGGCCGAAACAAATTTGAGATCTTATCGCTCTTCGAGCGGCGGATAAAGAATGACCCAGAGACCGAATTTGAGACAGCGTGTCGTGAAGTTGAGCAGATTGCCGCCCACCGTCTTCGGGGGTTACTTCAGGAAAAATGAGCTTGAATGTTTCCGAGATGCCCGCAAAGGGGCCATTCGAGATCGCTGCAGATAGTACTTCGCAAAGTGTTTTCGAAAGTGAGGACGGCCAGGCTCTTCTCGTGCCCGCAGAGCTTCAGCGATATTCGAAAGGTGACGAGGGAGATGCGAGGGCATATTTCACACGATACAAGAGCGATCAAGCGCGCTAAACTGCATTCATGAACTCACTCCTGATCAGAAACGCTGACGTTGCCGTGACCATGGATCATGACCGCCGTGAATTGCAGGGCGTGGATATTGCAATCGAAAGCGGCGTTATTCGTGATATTGGCTATGGCCTGCAGTATGCTGCAAAGACCGTCATTTCGGCAGAAGGTTGTGTAGTGACCCCGGGCCTGGTGAATACCCATCACCACCTTTCTCAGGTGCTGACCCGGGCTCTGCCCGCCGGTCAGGATGCACCACTATTTGGATGGTTGAAATCTCTTTATCCGATTTGGAGCCACTTCGGACCTGATCATTTTTTTGCCGGCGTGCAACTGGGGCTCGCCGAACTCGTCTTGTCCGGATGCACGATGAGTTCAGATCATCAATATTTGTTCCCGAATGGGGCGCGCCTTGATGACTCCATTGCCGCGGCGCGAGAGATTGGCATCCGGTTCCACGCCACGCGAGGAGCAATGACAGTCGGCGAGTCATCTGGCGGCCTGCCGCCCGATCACTTGATCGAGCCTGAGGACCAAGTTCTCGAGGACTGCGTCCGTGTCGTGGATACATTTCATGATGCCTCTGCTGGTGCTATGGTCCGTGTGGCATTGGCGCCGTGCTCACCGTTCACCGTCAGTCCAGATTTGATGCGCGAAACGGCCGTTCTGGCACGTGAGAAAGGCGTCCGACTGCACACACATCTTGCTGAAAACGATGAGGACATTGCGTATTCGCTCGAGCATTACGATTGCCTGCCGGGCCAGTTCATGCAGGAATTGGATTGGCTTGGCGACGACGTTTGGCATGCCCATTGCGTCAAGCTCAATCCGAAAGAGATAGACTTGTTCGCCGCAACACGGACAGGTGTCGCGCACTGTCCGACATCCAACGGTCGTCTTGGTTCGGGTATTGCGCCGATACGGGCCATGCGGGATGCGGGCATCAGTGTAGGGCTTGGTGTGGATGGATCCGCATCCAACGATTCCGGTCATATGCTGAGTGAGGCTCGCCAGGCCTTGCTGATGCAGCGCGTCAAGCATGGTGCGGATGCCATGAGCGCGCGGGAGACATTGGAAATGGCAACCTTGGGTGGTGCAAGAATTTTGGGACGTGACGAGTGCGGCGCGTTGGCCGTTGGCAAGCGAGCGGACATTGCGATCTGGAATATCGACACTGTGACGGCAGCTGGGAATTGGGATCCGGTGGCTGCGTTGGTGCTTTGTGGCCCGTTCCAGGCACGCGACGTCATTGTTGAGGGAAATGCGGTAGTTCGTGATTTTCAGCTGCTGACGGCGGATGTGGAACGGATTGTCCAGACGGCCCAGAGCCTGCAACAGGCGCTCATCGCGCACTAATGCGATGTGTGGTCAATGATTCAATAACTGATCGAATTGATAGTGCCTATAGACAATTGGCTAAGTAGCTAAGTAGCTAGATAGCTAGATAGCTAGGCTTTTTAGGGCGACGCGGCACATGTGTGGCGGAGCAACGCGGCGAAGAGGCGGTGATGGGCGAACAGGTCTCGTTTATTCTTAATGGCGAACGTCATGATATCGACGGGATTCGGCCAACAACCACGCTCCTCGGATACCTGCGCAACGAGAAACGACTGACAGGGACAAAGGAAGGGTGTGCGGAAGGCGACTGCGGGGCCTGCACAGTCGCGGTTGGACGGCTGGTCAGAGGTGAGATCCAATATCGACCACTCAACGCCTGTATACAGTTCTTACCGATGCTTCACGGTACTTCCATCGTGACTGTTGAGGGGGTGCGAGGACCGAACGATTGTTTGCATCCCTGTCAGGAGGCCATCGTCGATCATCACGGCTCGCAATGCGGATTTTGTACACCGGGCTGCGTCATGTCGCTCTATGCCCTGAACCAGACAGACGGTCCGGTTGATCGCTCTCGGGTCGTCGACGCACTCGTGGGAAATCTTTGTCGTTGCACAGGGTACGGTCCACTGATTGACGCTGGTTTACAAGCGCAGAGCAAACCGCGCCCGACCTGGGACGATGATCGTGTCTGCCGTGATGCAGCGCAACTGAGGGAAATGCATACATCCTCGCCGGACGCGCAGGGCTCTGGAGCACGACGGTTTTTCATACCAGGAACTGTCGAGGATCTGGCAAAGGTCTATTCGACTCACACTAATGCAACCTTGGTTGCAGGCGCGACAGATGTCGGCCTGTGGGTCACTAAGCAGCAGCGAGATTTGTCGGATCTGATCTTCATCGGAGCCATCGATGAAATGCAGTGCGTCGAAAATGACGGAGAAACTCTGCGAATGGGTGCCGCGGTCACTTGTGCACAGGCACATGCCGCATTGGCCGATCACTACCCGGATCTCGGAGAACTCATTCGCCGGTTTGGCGGCGCTCAAATTCGTGCCGCGGCAACTGTGGGAGGCAATATCGCCAACGGATCTCCGATTGGAGATCTTCCTCCTGCATTGATTGCGCTTGGAGCCAGTATTGTACTTCGACGGCGATTCGATCGCCTTCGCATTCCCCTTTAGGAGTTTTACGTGTCCTACGGTAAACAGGACCGGCAGTCTGGTGAATTCCTCGAGACAATCGAAGTCCCCCTCAGGACGCCCTCGGAGCAGCTACGTTGCTACAAAATTTCGAAACGATTCGATCAAGACATTTCTGCGGTTTGTGGTTGTTTTAATGTAGCGACTATCGATGGAAGTGTCGTGGGGGCACGCATAGCATTTGGCGGGATGGCTGGCATACCCAAACGCGCCCACAACCTGGAGGAGCGTTTGTTGGGGGAGCCTTGGAGTATGTCGACAATTGAAAGGTGCTCAGATGCCTTCGATCTGGACTTCACTCCGCTTTCCGATATGCGCGGTTCAGCGCACTATCGCCGACTTACTGCGCAAAATCTGCTGAAGAAGTATCATTTGGAAACGAGCTGTGGCTCAACGGCGACGCGACTTGTCGGTCCCAATGCGGTGTCGCCATGACTACACAACAAAATCCAAAGAATAGTACCGTAGTCAATGGTGGATTAGGGTTTGCTACCCGCCATGATAGTGCTGAGAAACACGTTTGTGGCGATGCAATCTACGTCGATGATATGCCAGAACCTCCAGGGCTGCTTCATGTCCAAATCGCGCAGGCTCAGGTCGCCCATGCCAGGCTCAAATCGTTGGACGTGCGGCCAGTAAGGGAGCAACCTGGAGTCGTGGCCGTTGCCACTGCATCCGATATTCCTGGGCAAAACGATGTGAGCCCGATTGCCGGAGATGATCCGCTCTTCGCTGTGGATCTCATTCAGTATTGGGGGCAGTCTCTCTTCGCCGTAGCGGCTGAGACCCGGGAAGAGGCACGGCGTGCGGCGAAGTTTGCCAGCGTTGGGATTGAAACCTTGGCGCCGATACTAACGATTGAGACCGCCATGCAAGCGCGGTCGTTTCTGACAGAGCCTTACACAATGACAGTGGGCGATGCGGCCGCGGCCATTGCTCGGGCCCCACACCACTTAAGCGGCCGAATTTGTATCGGGGGGCAAGAACACTTCTATCTGGAGGGCCAGGCTGCGATGGCGGTTCCTGGCGAGGATGACGACATAACCGTTTTTGCATCCAGTCAGCATCCTAGTGAAATTCAACATAAAGTGGCTCATGTCCTTGGCATCAAGAACCACTCGGTGAACATCGTGGTGCGACGAATGGGCGGGGCATTCGGCGGAAAAGAAAGTCAAGGCAATCTGCCTGCCTGCGCTGCAGCTGTTATGGCGCGGTTGACCGGACGGCCAACAAAAGTGGTTTACGATCGCGATGACGACATTACTATTACGGGCAAGCGCCACGATTTCCGCATCGACTACCGTGTCGGCTTCGACAGGGACGGCAGAATACTCGGTGTTGAGTTCGATCAGGCAATGCGCTGTGGCATGTCATGGGATCTCTCAGAGCCGATCGGTGATCGCGCCATGCTGCATGCCGACAATTGTTATTATCTGCCGAATGCCCGGATAACATCTTATCGTTGTAAAACCCACACTCAGTCGAACACCGCATTTCGCGGCTTCGGCGGCCCTCAGGGTATGTTGGGAATTGAGCGGGTGATGGACCACGTCGCATTCCACTTGAAGTGTGACCCGCTCGCCGTCCGACGCGCGAATTTTTACGATCATCGCGATCGCCCGCATAATCGGGGGACAACACACTACAACATGGCTGTTGAAGACTGCATCATTGACGATATCGTCAACGATTTAGAGGAGCAGTCGAACTATCAAGATCGTCGCCGTGAGATAAACCTTTGGAACGCTCGCCATCCGTATCTGAAGCGTGGTCTGGCGCTGACACCAGTAAAATTTGGAATATCTTTTACAAAGACTTTTCTCAATCAGGCTGGCGCATTGTTGCATGTCTACACGGACGGCTCGATTGCCTTGAACCATGGCGGCACTGAGATGGGTCAGGGGTTGTTTATCAAAGTTGCGCAGGTCGTAGCGGAAGAATTCCAGGTGGATGTGGCGCGCGTGAAGATCACAGCGACGACCACCGAGAAGGTACCAAATACCTCTGCGACGGCGGCATCGTCTGGTTCGGATCTCAACGGAATGGCTGCACGCAATGCGGCTCGGACAATCAAGTGCCGACTGATTGACT
The DNA here is from genome assembly GCA_051009975.1 of Hyphomicrobiaceae bacterium. Lineage (GTDB taxonomy): Bacteria > Pseudomonadota > Alphaproteobacteria > Rhizobiales > Hyphomicrobiaceae > Tectiglobus. The sequence continues at coordinate 5,272 of JBPCWA010000639.1, read as the reverse complement.
TTCTTTCGGAGCTGTATCAGGCGCCACGCGAGTCAGTCACTTTTCTCCCGGGGATTGTTCGCGTTGGTGCAGCGGAGCTGACGTTTGAAGATGTAATCCAGAAAGCTTATATCGCGCGCATTTCTCTATCGGCGACGGGTTTCTATGCCACGCCCAAAATAACTTGGGATCGGCAAAAAGGGCGTGGACGTCCCTTCTTTTATTTCTCGTATGGCGCAGCTGTCACCGAGGCGATCGTTGACACGTTGACAGGCGAGAACCGGCTGCTTCGGGTTGATATTCTTCATGACGTTGGTAATTCCCTCAATCCGGCCATCGATCTTGGTCAGATTGAAGGTGGCTACGTCCAGGGGGCCGGCTGGTTAATGACTGAAGAATTAGTGTGGGACACCGACGGCCGACTGACGACACACGCGCCATCCACCTACAAGATCCCGACAGCCGGTGATCGCCCACAAGACATGCGGATCAATATCTTTAGCGACGGCGGCAACACGCAGGAGACGATCTACAAATCGAAGGCCGTCGGAGAACCGCCTTTGATGCTCGGTATTTCCGCGTTATTGGCATTGTCAGACGCCATCGGCGCCGTCAAAGCAAGTGAGCGCTACCCCGCTTTGGACGCGCCCGCAACGCCAGAGCGTGTTCTGATGGCCATAGAGGCTTTGCGCCGTGGACAGACTTGATTGCGAGATCCGAACTCCGTTATTGGGGGTGAAAATGAACCCCAACATGAACCCCAACATGAACCCCACCATGAACCGGAAAGATGAACGCAACCCATCAACAAAACTCATCAACCCGACACACAATCGCAACACATCAATGAAAAATATGAACTGGATACATATACGCGAAACAAGAAGGCGTATCGCGGAGCGTGACGCAAGGGCTAGAGATGACCTGTCCCGATCCGTATGAGGCCATGTGGTCAGAACAAATATCACCTGAGCCTTTTATACGCGTCACGGTGATTGATAAAAAAGGTTCTGCGCCGCGTGAAGTAGGTGCCGGAATGACCGTACAAGCCGAAGCACAGTGGGGAACAATCGGTGGTGGTCAACTTGAGTTTGAGGCGATACAAATCGCACAAACGTGGTTGGCCAAGCCGCAATCCTGCTCTTCATGGCAGCGGTTTTGTCGCAAATTTGCGCTAGGACCAAGTCTTGGACAATGCTGCGGAGGAGCCGTTGAGTTGTTGTTCGAGTATCTGGGGGACTACGAACAAAGAGCACTTGTCGAAAGGAGAAGAAAACTAGATTGCACTAAACTTGGGAATGTCGGTTCTGTTTGCCATCCCCTGCAATCAGGGCTCCCGCTGCAATTGGTCTACGAAGATGATAGATCAGAGGAACCGCGCCGGGACCAGAATGCCTGCGTAGTTGTGGCGGGACTGGATCGGTTGCCGTTGTTCATCTATGGCGCTGGGCATGTCGGACGAGCACTCTGCGCGATAATGCCGGGGTTGCCGTTCGCGATCCATTGGGTGGATACGGCGGCGGAGCGGTTTCCTAAAACCATTCCTCCGTCAGTCGAGCGCGTCATCGCAAAACAACCGGACCGCATCGCTTCCGCCACACCGGCCAAGGCATTTCACGTCGTTTTGACATACTCGCATGCCATCGACTTTGCGATCTGTCACGCAATCCTTATGCGCAACTCTTTTGGTTTTCTCGGGCTCATAGGATCCGAGACGAAAGCCGCTCGGTTTCGCGGCCGGCTATCTGCTTCAGGCGTCGAAGACAACGTCATTGCGCATTTGAATTGCCCGGTTGGCCTGCGTATCAGCTCCAGCAAAACTCCTGCAGCAGTTGCCGTCTCGATCGCAGCACAGTTGCTTGCCAAGGCAGAGCAAAGTACGCCAGAGAACAGACAGTCAGTCTTGGCGACGGACTGATCCGTGCCTGATTTCTGTTTCCACCGATTGCCCAAATGCAGAATGTAGGAGAAGAATAGAAGAACTTGCGCAATTGCTGGGCAATTTACTTTCAACTGGGCGCGACGCAGTACACGCGCAACAACAACGAGGAATAAAATGCTCCGTTTACTAAGTTATGGACTTGTGTTCTTGGCAGCGATGGCTGGAAGCGCTGCGGCCGAAACCAAGTTATCTTTTGCGCTGGATTGGAAATTCGAAGGACCGAGTGCGGCATACTTTGCAGCGATCGACAATGGGCACTTCAAGGCAGAGGGCTTGGATGTCAGCATTTCGGCCGGAAAGGGCTCACTGGATGCGATCCCAAAAGTTGCAACAGGCGCATTTCCCTTCGGTTTCGCCGACATCAATAGCCTCACCAAGTTTCTGGATCAAAATCCCGACGCACCTGTCACAGCCGTGATGATAATTTACGACAAGCCACCATTCGCCGTGATTGGAAGGGGATCGCAGGGCGTGGCAAAACCAAAGGATCTGGAAGGTAAGATTCTCGGGGCGCCGCCGCCAGACGGAGCATGGGCACAATTCCCAGCATTTGCCGCTGCAAACAAGTTGGATGTTTCGAAAGTCAAAGTTGAACCGGTAGGCTTTCCTACACGTGAGCCAATGCTGGCTGAGGGCAAGGTTGATGCAATTACTGGTTACTCATTCTCCAGTTTCCTCAATCTCGTGCGTCTGGGCATACCAGAAGACGATATCAAAGTCATTCTGATGGCAGACAACGGCTTGCAACTCTATGGCAATGCAATCGTCGTGAATACTGACTTCGCCAAGAAAAATCCGAAGGTTGTCACCGGCTTTCTACGTGCAGTTGCCAAGGGTTGGAAAGACGTCATCGCCGATCCGCAGCGAGGAGCAGAAATGGTTGCGCAACGAAACCCGGCAGCCGACGTGGCACTTGAGGCACGGCGACTCAAGCTCGCCATCGATGCAAATGTCGTTACCGATTACACCAAGAATAACGGTCTTGGTGGAATCGATGCTGCGCGTTTCGCTGATGCGCTCAAACAATTGGGGGAGAACTATGAATTCAAGTCACCTCCGAAGGCAGATGTCATTTTCACCGATGCATACCTGCCGACAGATGGAAGTTTGAAATTAAACTGAGCGGACCATTCCCCAGCGGTTGTCCGCTAGGTCAACCTGCTAGCCCGATCAGCGCGGGTGGCAAGCGATACCGGCCGGCGCGATCTGGCTCCAGTTAACGCTTTGCCCTTTCAGGCGGAAGGATAGTCGACGTGACAGCGGCGAACGCCATCGTTTTGCAGAATGTGTCGCACATCTATCGGACCGCCACGGGACCTCTTCCGGTTCTAGACAGAGTCTCTTTGAGTGTTCCTGAAGGCGGGTTCACTGCGGTTGTCGGACCCTCCGGTTGCGGGAAATCGACACTAACGCGCTTGATCGCCGGACTGTTAATCCCTGACGACGGTGTTGTCCTGCTCCATGACGCTCAGGTCCGTTCACCCCGACCCACCGTCGGCATGGCGTTTCAAAACCCGGTATTACTTGAGTGGCGGACCATTCTCGAGAATGTTTTGTTGCCGCTGGAAATCGTACAAAACACGCTTTCGCGCCGACAACGCATAGACCGCGCCGAGGAACTCTTGGCTCTCGTTGGCCTGGCCGGATTTGAGCAGAAACGACCTTCAGAACTCTCAGGAGGTATGCGACAGCGGGCATCACTTTGTCGGGCACTGGTGCATCGACCCGAGGTGCTGATTCTCGACGAACCATTTGGGGCGTTGGACGCGTTTACGCGAGAAGATCTTTGGATGATTATGCATGCGTTGCGTCGGGAAGAGGCATTCTCCTGCCTACTCATCACGCATGATCTGCGAGAGTCCGTATTTCTTGCGGACTCCGTCGTGGTTTTGTCTGGGCGCCCCGCAACAGTCCAGAAAACCTTCGATGTACATCTTGGACCGGAGCGAAACTTGCACGATCTCTATACACCTGAGACAACGCAATTACTGTCTCAGCTACGCGATCAGATCGAAATCGCGCAGGGACGCAATGGCGCTGCTAGTCTTGAGGATAGAGCGTCATGAAATCTCGTCTCAGCAGTATTGCCGTGCCAACCATAGCGATTTTAATCTTTCTCGTATTTTGGGAATGGCTGGTTTGGGTGAATAGTTGGCCGAACTACAAAATGGCCTCTCCGACTGACATTGGCCCGGCTTTCTGGAAGTTCCGCTGGCTCTTTTTGCAGTACGGATGGGACACGCTTTGGCGGACGGTAGCCGGTCTCGGGCTAGCTGTTCTCGTTGGAACAGTACTCGGGGCCATTATGGGACTTTCGCGCATAGCGCGAGATGGTCTCTATCCCATCCTCATTGGCTTTAATGCGGTTCCGAAAGCCACTGTGGTCCCAGTCATCGCTCTCATGTTCGTGGGGATGCACGACATGAACACCATCCTAATCGCTTTTATGATCTCATTCTTTCCCATAGCTGTGTCAATTTCAATCGGCCTTTCAACACTGGAACCGGAATATCGTGACATCCTTCGTGCTCTCGGCGCCAGCCCGTTTACCATCTTTCGAAAAATTGCCCTGCCAAAAACGTTGCCGGAGTTCTTTGGCGCTTTGAAGGTGTCCGTTACATTGGCGTTCATTGGTACGAACTTGATGGAAATCGTGGAACCCCATGGCAAGGGTTTGGGCCATCTCTTCGACAGTGGCAAAATTAGTGCCGATTACCCGTTAATGTTCGCCGTACTGATAGCACTCGCGTTCTTGGGTATCCTCCTCTACTATGTAGTCGTTGCGCTTGAGCGTTATTTCGTCAGTTGGGCAGAACGTGGTGACTATTAGTTCGGCGCCTCGAGATTCAGCGACTTCAATTGCAGCGCCATCGTGCGCTCTTGTTCCAGTCTTTTCTCGTAGATCGGCGATAATCCGTCAAATTGGCATCTTGGCGCGAAAATGAGACTGCTGGTCACGCTCTTAATCCTGGCAGGCGTCTAAACTGGATCAGCGCTTAAAACCTGCCATGATAAGCAGCGCGGGAAGTTGAACCTCATCTATGAGCGGATGCCCGCCAAGAGGCCACGCGGCGTCTTGATTTGCACAACATCTGCCTCTGCGGATCAAACTCGGTTCTCCGCCAGTTGTTTTGGGAACGATAAGCACAAGCTGGTCTGCAGAGAAAATTATAAGGGTGGAAATAGGCTGAGAGAACATGCCGAGTTTGGGAGAAGGTCAGGCAGAGGGCAGGCGAGATGAGGCAATTCATTGAACGCCGGCCAATTTGGTCATTGATCATTTTTGTGGCCGCTATTTTGTTCGTCTGGCTTATCGTTGCACCGTGGCCGGACAGCGCGAAGGGTGTATTG
>JBPCWA010000638.1:0-7062 GCA_051009975.1 Hyphomicrobiaceae bacterium | reverse complement strand
TTGAGCAACATCACGCATGCACGCCAACAATGCATTCTACAGGGATTGGGAAGAAGACTATACCTGACGCGACAGGCTTTCGAGTTTTCGTCGCGCGTCCGGATACAGCTCTCCTTATGGCACATGTTCCTCGCCGAAATACTCCAGCGCTGCATGAATGCAGCGTTCATTGCGATGCGTCTCAGAAGGAATCATCTCTCCTCCCGGAAGATACGGAAGTTTGTTTAGACCAACTTACGGTTGCCCCTTCATCTGCTTCTCGAAGTCCTCCCAGGCTCTCTTGATTGGATCGGGTTGAGTAAGCAGATCCAACCCAGCAGCCGCCACCGTCCTTGCGGTTTGGACTGTTGTCTTACGCCTATAGTCATGCCGTAGCCAACAGTGCAGCCCGATTCGTGCGTGGTAAGCCTTGCTGCCACAGCAGTCAGAGAGGAGAATTAAACCATGTGGAGTACGGTGCGGGCCGAGATCACCAATCCTAAAGACGCTGCCCTAGACCTCCCGCGAGTGTTTCAAGACGACGGGTTGCCAATTCATCCTTGGATAGCCGCCACGGATATTTACGCCCCTGCGATCGCACGAGGGCGTCGCTCTTTTCGAGGTCTTCAATCGAGAACCGTAGCCGGCAGTCTTCGGGCTGGGTGATGTGTCCGAGCAATTCTGGTACGTCGGCGAAGGCCAATTTCGGAATGGGCATATCTAGAACTTCAGCATGGGCGCCCCGTCAGGTGCGCTAGAGCTGAACGATCAGGCAGCGTGAGCGCCGCTACTGTGCGTCCCTGCCGGGAAGGCTCACTTCACCGGCGACCCAATCGGGCTGCGACCGCAGGAAGAACCGTGCCCTCGGCGGCAGTTCAGCCCGCTTGTCCATGGCGCCGACACGGACGCCATAGCGTTTCGAGCCCTCGACGTCGGCGGCATAAAGATGGGTGCCACAGGTCCCGCAGAACGCCTGGATTCTTCTATTCCCGTTGTCCCCGGTCTTGACGTACTCGGCCGGTCTCCCCGAGACGAGTTTGAACCCGTCGTCGGCGACAACCGCGTTTACGTGACAGGTCCCGCCCGTCATCTTCTGGCAGTCGTTACAGTAACAGACGATGACCTTGTCGGGGTCGACCTCGGCTTCGTAGGTGATCTCGCCGCAATGGCAGGCGCCGTGGACTTTCATCTGATATTCTCCGTTTCTCTGGGGGTTCTTCGAGGCAATAAAAAGATCAACTATTGATCAAGCTTCCACAATAGCTCTTCGATCATGGTTGACTAACCTCCCGGTGCGATGGATCTCACACGTCACGGGGTGCCGTGATCCTTCGCAATTTCCATCACCGTCGACAAGTTCGTCGGCGACGCCATGGTAGCATTCTTTGGCGACCCTCAGCCCCCTCGGCAACGCTGCAGATGCCAACCAGTGTGTAGAGATGGCATCACCTGGGATTTGCTTCCCGCCCACTGCCAGCGCTTTCTTGAGCCTAACGACATCGTGGTGGCAGAGACCGGAACAAGGGCCGCCTGTATCGACGGGCAGCTCTTGCCTGAAGGCGCAGTATACCACAATCAGAGGTTATGGGGCTCTATTTGTTAGGCGACAGGAGCGGCTCTAGGTACGGCTGTTGCTGATCGATCCCGTCGTGCGCCACAACGGTTATTGCAACCGGCTCTTGACGATCTTTAGTGTAGCTCTTGGGAAAATAATGTCTTGGCATCAATTGCGCCGCAAGGCCCCTTGAATTGAACAAATCTAAACTGTTCGGCAGTGACCGGTCGAATGACAGTCATCGGAGGCTTGAGATGTTTCGGAATTTGGATATACCCAGCGTGATGATCGCCCGCCAACCCAGAACGCGAGAGACATTTTATCCCCGTGAAAAAGCCAAATGACGAAACAAGGCCGCTAGTGAAGGTCAAGCGATCCCAAATTGGATTGGGCCTCTTTGCACAAGAAGACATCCCGAAAGGACAAGTCGTAATCGAGTACACCGGCGAGCGAATTTCCACAGATGAGGCGGACCGGCGAGGCGGCCGCTACCTGTTTACTGTCACAGACGAAATCGTCATTGATGGCAAGGGTCGAGAAAATCTCTCTCGATACATCAACCATGCCTGCCGGCCGAATGCGCAGGCGGAGCACGATGAAACAGACGATCGCATTTACATACGTGCGATCAGGAAAATCAGAGACGGGGAAGAAATCACGTACAATTACGGTCGAGAATACCTTGAAGATCTGATAGGAATCACTGGCTGCAAGTGCTCCGCGTGCGTGTAAGCTCAATTCGCGACAGGACATACAGGTTACTCTTAGTTGGCGACATGTTATCGTTGACCATAATTCGAGCCGGCGAAACAACCGCTGAAAGCAGAGCCTAGAATTGCCCAACGCAACTTCTTTGCAAAGAATCTTTTCAATTCTCGCATGTGCCTGAATGACTGCTCACAAACTGAACCGGTAAATCCTCGTCGGCTTAATTGCCGATAACGTCGGGCAGATCGCCTGAGAAGGTGCCAGAGAGCAAGAACACGCTTCTTGTTGGCACGCCAGACCCGCCGACTGCAGGACAGAGCCAGCACATCTTTGGTTATAATGTGCACATACTGAGCTCAAGCTTACATCCCAGCAAACACCGCAACCTTAACAGCGGACGAAACGACTGACAGTTCGCTTTTGGGTGGTCTTTGCTGCTGCGGAAACCGACAGACCAGAGGGCGCAAAGAATACCGTGCCACCATGGCTAGTACTCTTTAATAATTTCTCTGTGCTTTTAAAGCGATTTCAAGAATGCGATAAGCCGTTCACGATCAACTTTTGAAAGGGCAGAAAATCCGATGCGCGCTCCCTCTGCCTCACCGCCATGCCAAAGTATAGCCTCCTGGAGATTCCGTGCCCGCCCATCGTGCAGGAAAAAGGAGTGTCCGCTCACGGTCTCAGTCAACCCGATCCCCCACAGCGGTGCTGTGCGCCACTCTTGACCACTAGCACGTCCCTCAGGTCGACCGTCGGCCAAGCCCTCCCCCATGTTGTGAAGCAACAAATCGGAGTAAGGCCAAATTATCTGATTGTTGAGGTTCTCGTCAGAGTGAGAGTTCCCAGTCTTGAACGTCGGCACGTGACATTCTGCGCAGCCAATGTCGCCAAACAGCTGCTCGCCGCGCAGCACCTGTTTGCCATCAGGATTGCGCAGGCGCGGGACGGCTAGATTTCGGGAATAGAATGCGACAAGATTCAAAAGTGAATTCTTGATTTCTCGATCTCTTTTGCTCTCTCCGTTGGGAGCGTTGCGGCAATATAGCTGCTTTTCGGTGCAGTCCCCAAATGGTTTTGGCACAAGTTTGCTTGATATGCCAATGTCGCCAGCGAACGCATCTGCCGTTTGTTGCAGTATCGTTGGCGCGCCCGCTTTCCAGCCAAAGCGGCCAAGGGCGAGTTTGTTCTCCTCAATAGACCATACCCGATTGGGACGACCGGAAATACCATCGCCATTCTCATCATTTGGGTCCGCGTTGGCCAGTATGGCGGTCTCGGAAATCGCTTCTAACAGCCCGAGGCCAATCATCTGTGGTGCGATCCGCGGCGAGACCATAGTCTCGGGGTGTAACGGACCGTAGGACAAGTCCGTGATGCGATACTGCGGCTCGCGTAGGCTTACAATTTCGCCATCGGCAAGTTTGACCTCGCGCTCCCTATAGGTAACGTGCATTCGGCCTTCGCCAGCGTGCCCTTGTATCGCGAGATCTTGGAGTTGCATTCCGTAGGTTGGCTCAGCGATGACATTCGCCCGGCCGCTTGCAAGTCTTTGCCTCTGGGCTTCCGTTTTTGGCGGAATGGAAAGGCGCAAGATCATTGAAACCGCATTGTCATCAGGCCAGTTCGCCGAAGGCGGATGTCCTCGCCCGTCTTTGAGATGACAGCGTTGACATGAGCGGGCATTGAAAAGCGGGCCTAGCCCATCAGACGAACGCGTTGAGCTGGGAGAAGAAACCCAGAGTTTCCGAAAGAGCGCGTTCCCAATCTTGAAATCGAACTCCTTGGAGAAACCCAAGTTAGCGGACGGGTGTGAAAATGCATTGCGGTTGTCCAAGCTGCCGCGCGAAGTCGCAGTGCCGCCCGGGCGCCTTTCACCGGGATCATTTTTCTGCGCTTGACTTGATGCACCCGAGACTGCCGTTCCAAGCAAGAGCTGGAGGCATAGCCAAATAGCTGTGCTGCTAGCGATGCGAAAGGGGTGAGTTCTTGGCAAACACCCGGACATACGTATGCCCCGCCCAGTTCTGGTAATGTGTGGTGGCGAATGAGTTATTGAGTGTTCCATTGCACGTCCTTGATTGCGATCAATCATGGCAGTCAATGTGCGTGTCGCAGCGAAGAGCGCATTACCGACCAGCCCGACCCACGTCATTTGCGCTTACCTTAGGTCTACAGAAAATATGTCACCCCAATATTGATTCGTTTGTTCAACAACACGTGAACAAATAAAAGAACTCGCGCAAAGTCTAAGATAACTGCTCAAATCCACATGCTTGTTGCGCAGGGGCGAGGTAAAGGCGCTACTTCGGTCGCGAGTTCGATTGTCTCCACCTGATACTATTGTCTGATTCGTTGATACAAGGTGCGACAATCAAGGCATATGCATGTATCGCAGCCAGGAAATTTGCGAAGGACCTGCACGTGATAGTAGGAGCCGGGGTCCCTTACCTGGGACTGGGTGCGCGATCCGCGACGGTTTGGCGTGCGAAATCGAAGGGCGATCACACTCGCAGACTGAGCCTGATCGGCCAATGGTGAGGTCTTTGGCGTGACAATCATTGAATTAGGAGCGCCTTCAAATGATCGTCTGACGGGTCCCGACCTGCCCGCTATTGCGCAACGCTCGCTGGATCATTCAAGCTGTCGGAGCCTTCGAATTGGATCGGTTTGAGATCGAGGGCATGGATCGCGCGTTCGATTTCCTTCGTTTGGCTTAGGAGCGTGGCAATGGCGGCTTCTACGACAGCGTTTCCGGTTTCGTTTCCTTCGCCGATCATTTGGTCGTAGGCCTCTTTGGTTTCCGCTCGCTCGACAATTGCTCGGAACTTGGAAACCGAATTTGCGAGCGCGTCGCGCAACCGCTGGTCTACGGTGGCATCGGCAGCCTTCACCAGATCCGAAGGACTGGGTCCCCTTACAACACTGCCATCGACTCGTTCGTAGCGCCCCAAATAAATATTCTGAATGCCAATGACGTCGTAATAGTGCGAGTTGTGTGTGTTATCAGAGAAACAGTCATGCTCTTCTTCTGGGTCATGCAAGAGCAAGCCTAGTTTCATGCGCTCACCTGCCAACTCGCCATAGCTGAGCGAACCCATGCCGGTAAAGATTGCGATAATGCCCTTTACTCCGTCTCCAACGAGCAATGCGTTGCGGGCGTCTCCGTCCGGTTTCCATTGCGCGACGATCCAGGTGAGATCCTCAATCAACAGGTCCACTACAGCCATGAGATACTCGACGCGGCGATCACAGTTGCCGCCGGTGCAAGCCTTTTGATCGAAATCTGTTGCCGGCCTGTTGCCCTTGCCCGGTCCGGTTCCATTGAGATCTTGGCCCCAGAGAAGAAACTCAATGGCATGATAACCCGTTGCGACGTTGGCCTCGATACCATCTGCTTCGTGCAAGATCTTCGAGAGGAAATCTGCAGTAATATTCGGAACTTCTAGATCGCGACCACCAACTTTCAGCTGTCGATTGGCAATTACGTTTGCCGAATAAAGCTGGTTTTCGTCTGTCTCCGTGCCGTAGAGTTCAGCAACGTAGTCGATTAATCCTTCATCTAGCGGCCAGGCGTTGACCTTGCCTTCCCAGTCGTCCACGATCGGATTGCCAAAACGATAGACCTCGGTTTGTTGGTAGGGAATGCGAGCTGCAAGCCAAGCCTCTCGCGCCGCTTCAAGTGTGTCAGGGCTCGGATCCTTGATCAACGCGGTCACATCTCGTTGCAGGTCTCTGGCCGTCGCAAGTGAGTCCTCGTAGCCGGCCAGCGCGATATCGGCATACGTATTGATAACCTCCTTCGCATTCGGTGGCGCGGCCCACAGCAGACCTGCAGAGCAAACTAACACAAGCCCCCCGTAGACTGTGCTCTCAAAAGGATTTCGCATCATGGCCTGAATTCCCGAATGTTTGTTTGATAGACTAGTGCTTTAGAGGTTGCGTGAAGGCTAGGGACGACGACAATGTCGGCGACATTGCAGTTGGCCGCAGGTGAGACACCTTCTCTCTAGTTTCATGCTGACGCGCAAAACCCATTGCTTCCTCCAGCACGTCATCGATTTTTGTCGTTCCGACCAATGCAATTGCGCAGGCTGGCAACGCCGGACACTGATCTTGACAGCCGATCGTCCAACCGCGGAAACCGAGATCGACCAATTGCTCCGCCGCAACCTGAGATTGCATCGTGCCTCTCCAAGCCAAACCGTGCAGATAGGTGGCGCTAGCACCACGTGAAGCGGTGCTATTTATCGAGACGCCGTTGATCGCACTGATAGTCACGACCACTACACCTCGAAAATATTGTGGAAGACAACGCGCATCGCTGAAACGTCGCGGTTCAGTTGGGGACAGCTAATGTGTCGATCAGACTAGAAGTATAAAGAGCGCCTACCGGAAGCAACCACGGTCAATTGCTGAGCCAACAATTTGAGCATTTTGATCGCCGACAGATCAGATTGAGGACTGAAATCAAGCGTGCGATTCCACTCCAACAGATTCATATGGAAGACGTGGCAGCTGTCAATTTGGAATTTCAGAAAGGTGCGTAAAATCAACGCATTATATTGTTTCTAAGAAAAATTCTCAAATCCTTTCCAAGGAGGGCAGCTAAGGATTTCTTAGCAAGGTACACATTGGCCACTAGCGCAAGTCGGGTATTCGGATGTTACTCCAACATCGACACTATTGTAAGGCGTACCGGTGAGAGTTCCAGAAGGTTTGATGTGAACGGCGAAATGAATAGGACGCTGATCTGGTCTCGCTCATATATTGTGTGCCAGAAATCATTGCGATTTTTCGCGTTCGATGGTCCTGAAGCTCGA
>JBPCWA010000637.1:0-11555 GCA_051009975.1 Hyphomicrobiaceae bacterium | reverse complement strand
GAACATGGCGACTTGCAGGTCCGCAATAATACTGCCCGCGCCTGACAGGAGGCCGTTGCATCCCATAGTAAGGGACGCCAACAACCATGCACTGTTTGTGGTCAGAACATTGATCGGTCTGGGCAGTGCCTGCAGCGTTCGGATATTTCGCTCGTGCTCCATCGGCTCGCTTGTCCAGTCCTTGATTGCGCGGATCGATGGAACGGCCTCAGCTAGACGAATGATCGTCTCCAACGGGTAGGCCAAATTGGTCCAGCGCGCGTAGTTAAACACGATGAGTGGGAGATCAGTCGCGTCTGCGACGGCCTTGAAGTGCGCTTCTGCCATTTCGGGGCGACGTTCGCCCCCCATCATTAAGACAGACGATGGAAACACCAGCAACGCGGATGCACCTGCGCTATCCGACATTTTGGCAATTCGTGCCGCTTGATGGGAGCCGTCTGCGAACACACCGGCTATGAGGGGAGTTTTGTCGCCGATATCGCTGAGAGATCGATCAAGAATTTGCTGTTGCTCGTCGAATGTGCATGCATGAACTTCGGACGCATGTCCATTCACGGTGATCGCAGTCAGTCCTGGTGTCGCGGCGACGTGACGAAGGTGCCGGCTCGTTTCGGACCAATCAATCGAAAAATCGGGTCTGAACGCCAACAGTGTTGCCGGTATGACACCTGCTGGAACGAAGTCCTTAAAGCGCGCCATTGCAGTCACTCCTGTAATTCTGTGGTGGGCGCGCGAAATCGCAATGTCGCGCGCGCAGTAACATCGCCGTCAATAGAGAATTCCGAATTGCCCCATCGCGGTGCAGACAACCGTCCTCCAAACAACCCTCTCCCAGACAGCCCTCTCCCGGATACCCTCTCCCAGACAGCCTCTGCCGGACAGCCTCTGCCGGACAGCCTTCCCCAAACAGCCCGCCCCCGTGATGCTCTTTCGACGAGATGCGGACCGAGCCGGCGTCACTACCCGAAGACCACAGAAGGCAACCAAAGGGCGAGTGCCGGAAAGAAATAGACGAGCGCAAGCACCACTAGCTCCAACAGGATAAAGGGCACGACGCCGCGATACATATCGGTCAACGTAATTTCGGGCGGACTTATACCGCGTAAATAGAAGATTGCCGGAGCCATGGGAGGCGTCAAGTAACTCGTCTGTATCACAATGAGAAACATGATGCAGAACCAAACATCATCGACGCCCATTTTACGCAGAATAGCAATCGCGACAGGAATGATGATCAAAACTATCGAAATGAGGTCGAGCACGAACCCCGCGATAAAGGCGAGAATCAGCAAAATGAAGATTGTTTGTGTAGACGACAGATTGGCGGCGGTGGTCAGGCCCTCGACCGCACTTATCCCTCCAAGAGCAACAAAGACGCCAGCGAACATCGTGCCGCCAAGCAGAATTGTCAGAATCATTGCTGTAACTTGAAGGGTCTTCATGAACGCTTCGTGCAAAGTCGTTAAATTAAACCGACCGTAGACCAGCGTCAGGATCACGGTACCGATTGCCCCCATTGCGGCTGCTTCAGTTGGCGTCGCCCAACCAAGAACGATTGTTCCGAGCACGGAAAAGATGAGACAGAGCGGCAATACCATAGCGGTTGCCGTTATCATCAGCTTTTCCAGGAGCGTTGGATCGCTGGCATCAGGCGGCAAACGCGGTCCGTCTTCGGGGCGAATAGTGCAGCGCGCGATGATGTAGAGCACGTAGAGCAAGGCCAACAGAAGACCGGGAATGAACATGCCCACGAAAAGGTCGCCAACGGAAACGTCAGCAACAGGAGCCAGAATGACGACGACGACAGACGGCGGGATGATCGTACCAAGCGACCCGCCAGCGCAAATGGTTCCGGAAATGAGCTCCTTGTTGTAGGCGTAGCGCAGCATAATCGGGATCGCGAGCAATCCAACGACAGACTCGGTCGCACCGACAACACCACTGGCCGCCGCGAACACAACGCACAGCAACACCGTGCCGACGGCAAGCCCTCCCGGAAGGCGCCGGGTCCACAGGTGGATCGCCTCGAATAGCTTTTCGGCGATACCGGATCGCTCAAGCATGACACCCATGAAAACGAACAGGGGGACGGCTGCCAAGACGTAGTAAGATGCTACATCGTCAACCTTCGCGATCAGTTGGTAGACAAGGGCATCGCCGAACCGATAATAGCCAAATAGGACGGCGATCCCCATCAACGAAAAGGCCACGGGAAATCCCAAGAAAATGGCGATCATTAATGCGGGAAACATCAACAACCCGATTTCGATCGTCATACTTCGGCTCCGTGATGCTCGATGGCCTCTTCTTCGGCCTGACCGAGGAGGATTCGAAGTGCTTTAAGAATTTCCGCAATGGTTTGAAGGAGAAGCGCTACAAAGGCGATAACCCAAACGGCCCGAAATGGCCAAATGACGGGGTTCCATGCGGACTCGCCGGACACCTCCTTCGAGACGTAAGCTTCAACCGCGTATTCATAGAGTCCGAAGGTGAGCCAAATGAGCCCTGGCAGCAGAAGCAAAGTGTAGCCGACGATGTCAACAACGGCACGCCATTTCGGTCCGATTTGATCATAAAGGAAGTCGACTCGGACATGGCCCTTCCGCTTCATGCAATAGGCCATCCCAAACAAATAACATGTACCCGCCAGCATGTAACCGATTTCGTAAGCCCAGTAAGTCGGGGCATTAAATAAATGACGGGCCAAAACCTCCCAAACCATGGACAGGACGAGGGGCGCGATAACCCAAGCCCCAATATACCCGATAAACATGGAGAGAGATTCGATGCCTTTGACCAGGCGTTCGATCACTGGTTTTCCAATGCATTAATGTGGGAAGGTTGGACCACTTGAAGTCGACAGCAACGGGATCACGGTAGCGGGATGAGGTAAAGTGGCATCGCTGCCATCGACGCGCAATTCGCGCGCGTCGATGAATTGCTTAATCACTTACCGCTTGCCACTAGTCTGTGTTGCGGTAGCGATTGGAATCTTCCCAAGTGGCCGCATAATTTTGCTGGTGTTCCCACACCTTGGCAAACCATTCGTTGTTTTCGCCCTGCTTTGCAGCCCATTCGGCGATTGCATCTTTGGCCTTGGCTTTGAAGCCAGAATCCAGGTCGACGATCTCGTTGCCAGCTTTCTTGAAATTCTCGAAGGCTGGTGCATCTTTGTGCCCAACTTCCATCCAGAAGTTGAATACCATTCGCTCGCCAGCGTACTTGAGCAACTGCTTCTGCCTGTCGGAAAGACCGTCCCAGACTTTCTTGTTTACGAGACACTCATGGAAAGCAGACGGCTGATGGATGCCCGGAACGACGATGTACTTGGCGATCTTCTCGTAGCCTGCCGATTCATTCATGAATGGCGTGCCCCACTCGATGCCGTCGACGACCTTGCGCTCGAGTGCCGGATAAACTTCCGAGCCCGGCAAAATCACAGTGGATGCACCCAACTTTTCGGCAATTTCGGCCCAGGCACCCGATGTTCTCACCTTTATGCCCTTGTAATCGTTGAGGGAGGCAACTTTCTTGTGTGTATGAAGAAAGACCTCTGCCGGCTGCGAACCGCATGGAAATGCTGCAACGTTAAACTTTTCCATACGCCACTGCATCAAAAGATCGGCACCGCCGCCGCGGAATAACCAGTGAACCATTTTCTCGTGGCTCATCGTTCCAGCGAATGCACCAAACAAGACGCCTGTGCGATCGATACCCCAGTCGTATCCGGCCCAGTTATGACCGATTTGAGCAACGCCTCTCTTGACAGCTTCGGTAACTTTGAGGGCCTTCCCGAGGGTTCCGCCTGGAAATACTTCAACTTTGATCTTGTTGTCTGACAAGAATTCAATGTCTTTGGCGATTCCTTTAGCATTGTATTCGAGAAGTGGACCGCCGCCCCATGGGGTTGCCATACTCCAGTTTTCCGCGCTGGCGACTTGCGGTGCAGCACTGAGGATGGCGGCCACTCCCGCGGTAGCGGCAATCGACCTAAAACTTTTGACATCCATAATTCTTCTTCCTCCCATTTTTTAGTGGCCCCAATCCTGAGCGGACTGAACTGAGCGTTGGCACCACTATTTTAAAGCTCTTTGTCGTTTACGCGTCGCCCACGGGGCATCAGCTTGAAAGCATCGACCACCGCATCCTCCAATGCACATGTCCGATGCTGAGTTGATGCACGCCGCTGCTCATCATTTCTGGCCGATTGGCTCCTCTTTATCTCTCGTGTCTCGTGTCTCGCTCACAAATCAAATCGGTCGACCTGGATCTTCGGTCTACCTGGATCTTATGTCCTCGTCGGCAGAAGGAGCGGCCTCTGACACCAGAGCCGGGGCACGCACTAACTTCACCATCCCCAAATTCTGGCCATCTGATGCAACGACTGCACAACTGTCTGTCCCATGGCTTTCGACCTTAGGACGACGTGTCACATCATACGTGGCGTTTTGTCGGAATGTACAGAAGCGGTCGAAAAAAAATTGGAACATCTGATTGCTGATACAGCCCCCCTATCTCCTGGAGACTTTCAGCCGATTGCTTCGCTGCATGACAAAAATCGGGCGGATCCGGAAAACTGCGTGTTGGGCCACAACGCTGAAGCGCGCCCAACGGCCTCCCCGCCGCCGGCGACGCACACAAGTTCTATCCTGTAGTGCCGATTGCCTCGCGCCTCTCGCAGATTTGCCGAAAAATGCAGAGGTAACGCTGAACTTTTGCGGAGCGAGCTCAATCAAGCGAAATCGGGGTGCCACCTAAGCGCGCCGATGCGTAGGCGGCCTCAAGGATCTTCATCGCTTCCAGAGCTTCCCGCAATCCGACGCTCGGCGCCAAACCCTGCCGCCATTCGTCCAGTACCTGCTTCACAAAGAGCGGATAGTAGAGATCTGTCTCTGGCTCAAAACCAATGGTTCGGATCGAGCCACCATTGCCATCAATTTTGGATACAGCAATGCCACCATCGCACGATCTGAGGTAATGCGCGCTCGAACGTGCCGTAAAACTGAATTCCCGCTGATGTCCTGCGCTGCCTGGGGCCACGCCCGGGAACGTGTATCCGACTTCAACGATACCGATGACATTTTCCGCCTGCAACGTGACAACCGCAAAATCCTCGACGGCCGCCCCGTGGGTCGCGGAACTCATCACTGCGGAAACACGTGTAACTGGCTTTCCCGTTAACAGTCGGAAGAGATCCAGGAAGTGTCCACCAACATTCATCAATGCCCCACCGCCGGATGTTTCGGGATCAAGCATCCATCCACAGTTCCAGGTCTCATACCGCTCGGGTGGGCCGGCGATAAAGCGGATGGAGAGGTGCGTGAAGTCAGATGGCAACCCTCCTTCCAGATCTTCGACAGCATGACAGAGATCGCTCACGCGATAGATATAAGGAACAGCGACATAGAGATTGGCCGCCTCCGCAGCGTTCAGGATCTCCGCGACATCATCAGAACACATACCGCACGGCTTTTCGACTGAGAAAGGCACGCCTGCCTGAATGAGGCTCTTTGCGACTTGCGGCAGATCGCAGTGGCGGCCAAAAGCGAAGGCGAAATCGATCTGTTCGTGCTTGAGCAAATCGGAGACCCTATCGTAAGTCCGTGCTCCCAAGCGAGATGCGAGCGCATCACTTGAACTACTGCGTGTTGCGTCGGAAATGGCGACGACATCGATGTCGGCCGCCATCAAACCGTCGATATACAGCGGAACATGCCAATGACTCGTCTCAATTATTGCGACTTTAACCACTTCTCGCTCTGTCCAAATTGACCCAGCCAAGGCTGTGAATCTGTATCACGGAAGTGTACCACGAATTGGCTTCAGATTGGCTGATTGTTGCTGTTGGCGAGCTCGTGGCCAACTCGCCTTCTTAACGATCCTTTGAGCCGACGACCTCGGCCGACCGATCTCTTCGGCGATCTGCGTGAGGCTCTCTCCTACTCAAGTCAGGCGCTTTGCTCAGCTACTTGGGAGGGAGTAGAGGCGGCCTTGCGCCCGACCTTACCGCTGACGCCTCGGCTTGGACGACTGGGACGGCAGGACCAGACGTGAAGCTGCCCCCACCCGAAGCTGGCCCCACCCTAAAGCCCCTCTAGCCAGCTCACCGCTTCTCATCGGTCTCGCCTGGATCGATCCACCACAAAACTGTGAGGACGAGACCTGAGAACAAGAGGACAAGCGCCATACTGCCTCTATACGTTGATGCAGTTACTGGATCAGGCCCGACAGTCACCAAGTGGTTGAACGCATACGCCGCGACCGCTAGCAGTATGAACATGACGATTAAGCTGAGTTTCATTTGACGCGCACTCTCATTACTGATGCTGTTTGCTGACACATCTTGATTGCTAAGAGGTAAAGATCAGCATCGCGGCGATGCCAAAAAACAACGCAAGGCCGAGCGCGCCGAGCGGGACAGCACGGCTTAACGGCTGAGACATCTCTCAGGCGATCAACGTTGCTTTCAGTATCGATTGGAGAGCCCTCAGAAGAGCCCTATGCGAGTAGACCAGGGGCGCTCAGTCACACATCCGAGATGGCGACAACCTCAAACTCAGGGGCCATCAAACCGTCACGACAAAGCGGGCCGTGCCAATGAGTAGCCTCGAGTATGCCGACTTTGACAACATCTGGCGCTGATCTTGCGCTGATTTTGGTGCCCTAACCGGGCGAGACCCCAGTTTTCAAACGCAGGTATTCAAGAGCATAGAGCCCGATTTCGAACTCTTGCCCTGCAACGGCCGCATCGCTTCCGGCGAACTGCGCAACGCAGGCTCTTACTGCGTCGACATTGCAACCTTCGAACAGGATGATCGTGTTGGGCGGCTCCATGATGTCTGTGCGGCCACGGGTTTCAGCGGTTCGACCTGCGCTGGCCTCCATGTTGGTCATACACAGATGCACCCCTGTCATCATTGGCAGTCGGACGAGACTTGGCAGAACATTGTCGACTAGGAGCCGTTCAAGCGTGGCGTGTTCACTATCGGAAACCGCTGCCCGTAGCGTCGCGAGCGCGCCTCCGGATGCGGGACCGAAACTTGCTTTCACGCGGGTGAGTGCCCTGAAAGTATTGCGAAATGTCTGCGACGCCCGTTTGGTCCAAGGTGTCGGCGCATTGAGCCGGTTGAGATAGTCCTGCCCGGTTATGACTTCCGGTGAAATGACCTCATAGAGTGTAAAAAAGCGCGGCTTGGTTGCTGCATCCGCGGCAACATATCGTCGCCCTCTCAGGAAGCCTGGGATGCCGACACGCTCTGGCATATGTTCTGTATTGTGCCAGGCATAATAGTCCGCCTCTCCTTCGGGGGTAATGTCATTCCATATGCAGACCGCGCCCTCTCCGCAGAGTGCCATTTGGCTATAATCCTTTATTTACTATCCACTATTGCGCGCCAGCTTGCGCCGGTGCAGATGCGCCATTGCGAAGGCTTTGGATCGCGGCGCAGGTACATGATCTCTGCTCCTCTTGACACTCAAGCTGAAGCTCAAGTTGAAACTCAAGCATGCATCCTTTTAGCGCAATCGTGTCGTTTGTTCCTTGACCCGTCTCACAGGGATTGAGGACTCTATGGACGCTACCCCGTCAACTTTTGTCAATCGCCCCGTCAAGAACCTCTCAAATTCAGTCAGATCATAAACCGCCACACGTAGTAAATAATCGAAGCTGCCCGTCATCAACCAGCAATCGACGACCTCAGGATAACCTTTGATCTCCTTTTCGAAAGTCACCAGACGATCATCGATTTGCTTGTCAAGCTTGACAAAAACAAAGACGCTGAACCCAAATCCAAGCTTTGCTTCATCGAAACGGGCGCCATAGCCAGTGATGTAACCATCCGCTTCGAGTTTTTTTATTCTGCGTGCAACCGGAGACGGTGAAAGTCCTATGCGTTCACTCAATTCCTGATGCGTCAGGCGTCCGTCCCTCTGAAGCTCCTGAAAGATCCTACGATCAATCTCATCCGGACCTCCCGGCATTGAAGGAAGCTCCTCTCATTTGTTACCGAACCAACGGACGTCTGCTCTGCACACCGCTCTTTTGATCGCTCTTTTGATCGCTCTTTCGATTGCCCTTTCGATTGCCCTTTCGACTTCTCTTGGTACGTTTTTTGTCGCGACGCTTCTTTCCAGCGAGTATTTGCGATTTTGCGCACGATTCGAACGTTACTTCAGAACTCGGCCAACAATTTTAGCAACATCGTCCGGGAAATCTAGCGTATCTTTAGCGGCTCTCACGGCTGTGTCGAAAATGCCGAACATGTCCAACATCGCGAAAGTATCTGCCAATGGCCGCGCCGCGCTCGCCCTCCTATATGCACGATCCCGACCCGGTTGAGACGGCTGAATGGTTGGATGCCCTTGAAGCATTGGTCCATGTCGCCGGCCGCGATCGAGCCCACTTCATACTCTCACAGGTGCAGGAGCAGGCGCGCCGCCTTGGCGTCACCACGGCAGGCCTGCCTTTTTCCGCCTATCGCAATACCATCCCGCTAGCTCAGCAGCCGGCTTATCCGGGAGACCTGGAGCTGGAAGAGCGGATAATCTCGATTATTCGTTGGAATGCATTGGCGATGGTCGTTCGGGCAAACCAAGCCTACGGGGAACTCGGCGGTCACATTGCATCCTATGCGTCGGCCGCCGAAATTTTCGAGGTCGGCTTTAACCACTTCTTTCGCGCGCGCAGCGAGAGTTTCGCAGGGGACATCGTCTATTTTCAACCGCACTCCGCTCCTGGGATCTATGCCCGGGCTTTCCTCGAAGGACGATTGACCGAGCGTGATATCTCCAACTATCGCCAGGAAGTGCCTGGAACGGGACTGTGCTCCTATCCGCATCCATGGCTGATGGAGGAGTTTTGGCAGATGCCGACGGGCTCCATGGGCCTAGGCCCGATGTCTGCAATCTATCAGGCCAGGTTTATGCGCTATCTGCAAGCGCGCGGGTTGGCGAAAACCGACGACCGTCATACTTGGGGCGTTTTCGGCGATGGCGAGATGGACGAACCCGAATCGATTGGCGCACTCACGCTCGCAGCACGCGAAGGCCTCGACAATCTGACATTCATTATAAATTGCAACCTTCAACGGTTAGATGGACCAGTCCGAGGCAACGGTCAAATCATACAGGAACTCGAAGCTCTGTTCGTGGGGGCAGGATGGAATGTGATCAAGGTTTTATGGGGCTCCGAATGGGATAACCTGTTTGCCCGCGATACCGACCATGTCCTCCTGCGCCGGTTTGCAGAAACCGTTGACGGGGAATACCAAACCTTAGGCTCGAAAGACGGGGACTATAATCGCCAAAAATTCTTCGAGGCCGATCCGGCGAGTGCAGCGCTCGTCCAGCATATGAGTGATGCAGACATCCACGCGTTGAAGCGCGGAGGGCACGACCTCAAAAAGCTCCATGCAGCTTTCGCCGCTGCCAAGTCACACACTGGGCAACCCACCGTTATCCTTACCAAGACCAAAAAGGGATATGGGATGGGTGGTGTCGGAGAGTCCAGGATGATTGCGCACCAAGCCAAGAAGCTCGACCTCAATGCGCTTTTGGCATTTCGCGATCGATTTGATCTGCCACTCAGCGACGCAGCTGTGGAGGCGCTGGAGTTCTGCCGGCCATCGGACAACAGTGCTGAGATAACTTATCTGCAAGAACGTCGCGCAAAATTGGGCGGATACGTACCTCGCCGCTCGCTCAGAGCCCGGCTCGAAGCGCCAAAGCGACCCGAACCCGAGAAATATGCCAAATTTGCGCTCGAGGCCGATGGAAAAGAAATGTCAACCACCATGGCCGTGGTGCGGATGATGGGTGGACTTTTAAAGGATAAGTCCTTTGGACCTCACTTAGTGCCTATCGTTGCAGACGAGGCACGCACTTTCGGCATGGACAACCTTTTCCGGCAAGTCGGCATTTACGCTCCGCAGGGCCAACTCTACGAACCCGAAGATGCCAACTCCATGCTCTACTACAAGGAAGCAGCAGACGGCCAGCTCCTGGAAGAGGGGATCACGGAGGCCGGCGCCATGAGTTCGTGGACTGCAGCGGCGACGTCCTATTCGGTGCACGATATCGAGTTGCTGCCGGTCTACATTTACTACTCGATGTTCGGCTTTCAGCGCGTGGGAGATCTCATCTGGGCTGCAGCCGACCAGCGAGCCCGCGGTTTTTTGCTTGGGGCAACCGCTGGTCGCACCACCCTGTCGGGAGAAGGCCTCCAACACCAAGACGGATCAAGCCATCTCTACGCCGCGACTGTCCCGAACTGCAGAGCCTACGATCCCTGCTTTGCCTATGAACTTGCCGTACTTATGGAACACGGCATGGTGCGGATGCTGGACGAGAAACGCGATGAATTCTTTTATATTACCGTGATGAACGAGGCCTATCCGCAGCCCTCGTTGCCAAAGGGCCCAGAAGGCCCAGAGAGCATTAAAAAAGACATCGTGCGGGGTCTTTACAAGCTAACCGGAAGCAACTCGCAAGACACATCGCCCATCCGGCTCATTGGCGCCGGAACAATTCTTAGGGAAGTCATCGCCGCGGCTGACATCCTTGAGCAAGACTACGGCATCGCATCTGACGTCTATTCTGCGACATCCTTCAGCGAGCTCGCCCGCGAGGCAGCAGACATCGAACGACAAAACCGTCTGATGTCGCCGACTTCTCGGGCAAAGTCACATGTCGAAAGGCTCCTCGGCGGACCTGAGCCCATCATTGCAGCCAGTGACTACGTCCGAGCCGTACCCGGTCAAATAGCTCCCTATATCGACGCTCGGATGACGATCTTGGGCACGGACGGCTTTGGTCGTTCTGCCAATCGAAGGGCCCTAAGGCGCTTTTTCGAGGTGGATCGGCAGCACATTGCACTAGCGGCGATCGAGGCACTCGTTCTGCGCGGCAAGCTCGATAAATCTGCCCTGAGCGATGCCATCGAAACATGGGGAATTGACCCGCCGGCGTCGCCGCCTTGGGAACTCTGAATGCACAGCTGATGGTGACAATGATAGAGATTTACGTACCCGACATAGGCGATTACACCGACGTTCCTGTAATCGAGGTTTTGGTCGGCGCCGGCGATGTTGTCAGCGAGAATGACACCTTAATTGTGCTGGAATCAGACAAGGCAACCCTGGATGTCCCAGCACCACACGCCGGCCGCGTGACAGAACTGAAGGTGGTCGAAGGAGATAAAGTCCGCAAGGGAAGCCCAATCCTTATGCTTGAGCCAAGCGGCCAAGTCATTCCCTCAACGGCACGGCCAGAGACGTCCACGAAAGCCCAATCACCACGAGAGCGACCTCCCGCGACAACGCCTCCTTCTGTCGCTTCTGTCGCTTCCGTCGCTTCCGTCGCTTCTGTTATGCCAGCCGCATCCCCACCAAGGCCCGATGCGTCAAGCGTGCTAGTGCATGCATCTCCATCGGTCAGGCGTTACGCACGCACACTGGGTGTAAATGTGGGCGAGGTTAAAGGCAGTGCCGCGAAGGGCAGGATCACGCGAGAGGATATCGAAGCCTTTGTAAAGTCCCGCTTAACCTCGCCACAAC
>JBPCWA010000636.1:0-18658 GCA_051009975.1 Hyphomicrobiaceae bacterium | reverse complement strand
CTCTTCAGCAGCGTCATAGGAAGCTAGGGCAGCTCGCGGCTCCATAGCGTTAGGCACAAGGCGGTTGTTTGAAAGTTCAAGGGTCGTAACATGAGCTGCGCTGGAGATTGCGGCATCTACGGCCGCGCCATCACCGATCTCCCAATCGTAGATCAGATTGCCTGGCGCATTCTCATGAATTTGGGGGGCTCCTGGTTGCAATGCTTTTTTGGCATCAACGACGACCGGCAATTCGTCATAGTCGACAACAACGGTTTCAGCAGCGTTTCTGGCGGCTTCCTTGGACTCTGCGATAACAACCACGACCGCATCGCCCACATATCGCACCTTGTCGGTTGCCAAGGCACTCCATGCGCCCATGTTCATGGGAGAACCATCTTTCGAATGGATCATCCAGCCACAGATTAGGTTGCCGACGCCATCACCTGTGAGTTGGCCGCCATCCAAAACGGCGATAACACCAGGCATCCCTTCGGCATCCGATTTATCGATTGATTTTATAGTAGCATGCGCCTGGTCGCTACGCACAAAGACCGCATGATGCATACCAGGCATCGAAAAATCATCAGTGTAGCGACCCTTTCCGGTGATGAACCGCTTGTCTTCCTTGCGTTCAACCCGCGCGCCAATTCCCGTTGCAGACATGGCGTATTCCTCCCACTACTTTATTGCACAGGCCGCCTAAGCAATCTGAGCTCGACGAGCGCTGTAGGATATAAGTTTCTAAGATTATTCGGCAGCCTGCGCCTGTCCCATATTCGATGCAGCGATCTGAATCGCCTTGACGATGTTGTGGTACCCTGTACAACGGCAAATGTTCCCCTTGAGCCAAGATCGTATCTCTTGCTCTGTCGGGTTGGGGTTAACATTGAGAAGGTCAGCTGCTGCCATTACCATTCCTGGCGTGCAGAAGCCACACTGGAGGCCGTGCGCCTCACGAAATGCGGCTTGCATGGGATGGAGGCTGTCACCGTCTGCCAGTCCTTCGATTGTGGTAACCTGCGCCCCGTCGGCCTGAGCAGCCAGCATAGTGCAACTCTTGACAGAGCGGCCATTGACGTGGACCACGCAGGCCCCGCACTGGCTCGTATCGCACCCGACATGGGTACCTGTGAGCCGCTGGTCCTCTCGCAAGAAGTCAACAAGCAGTGTATTTGGTTCGACTTCGGCTTTGACCGCCTTGCCGTTTACCTCGATTGTCACCTGAACCATGCAAAGCCTCCCTAAGAGCGCGTCCAGCGCGCGTTATGTTCTGCTAGTCTCGGCATAAAATCCGATTGGATGTTGGCCTATCGGGCGATGTGGCGTCAACCGTGGTGAAACGTCAGATCGACCATCCACCAGTGGTCTAAGGTAGCAAACTGGATCAATTGTATCCTCGTCGGCGAGAAAGCTTTCGACTGGCCAATTCAAAATCTGCACCAAGAACACACTGACAGCAGAATGTGGGTTTTTTTGTGCGGCTGCCCTGTGGATGGTAGTCCCGCGGACCGTATCTTCGCGTTCCCATGGCCGTCACATTTCCTTCTCCTTCTTTGCCCTTTTTTCTGCGATCGCCGTTTTTAGTCGATCGACGGCGACGATGAATCGCGTGTGGGTGGCCGTCGCTACCTTTTCGATCTCATCATAGATCTCAATTTTGCAGATCACTCGCCGCCCATCGACACTGTCGACCCGCGCCTTATGTGTCACCCCGAAACCGAGTGGCGTTGGCCGCGTGTGCTCGATCTCTACCTTCGCTCCGACACTGTCTTCTCCGGTATCGAGGTGCTCCAATATGAGATCACGACAAGCATATTCCAGATCGTGGACAACGTTGGGCGTTGCGTAAACACGCAAATCTTTGCCCATGAAATCTATTGCTCGCGATTCATCGACGACGATCTCGCGGGTGTATTCAATGCCTGGAACTAAGGTATCTTTCATCCTTGTTGCTTCTCCGACGGCTCTGACGCGCGAGGTGCTTCAAGACCCAATTCTTGAATCATCAATTCCCGCATCCGGAATTTTTGCACTTTTCCACTGGCTGTGACTGGGAATTCGTCGACAAAGTGGACATATCTCGGGATTTTGTACGACGCAATTTGCCCATGGCAGCGTTGTCTAATATCGTCCTCGTTGACCTGCGCGCCCGCTACTAATTTTATCCAGGCACAGACGGCCTCCCCATAAGTCTCGTCAGGCACACCGATCACTTGCACGTCTTCAACTTCCTTGAAGGTATGAAAATATTCCTCAATTTCACGCGGCTGAATGTTCTCACCACCGCGAATAATAATGTCTTTCGCACGTCCGACGACTGATACGTAACCGTCATGCCGCATGATCGCAAGATCGCCCGAGTGCATCCAACCATGCGAATCAATTGCGGCTGCGGTGGCTTTCGGGTTGTCCCAGTAACCAGACATAACCGAGTAGCCACGCAAGCAATATTCGCCTGTCACACCGCGTGGAACAGTTTGCCCGGTATCGCGCTCGACTATTTTGCATTCTAGGTGCGGCAAGATTGTACCGACGGTTTCGCATTGGCGTTCTACGTCGTCGCCAATTTTTGTTTGCGTAGATATTGGCGACGTTTCTGTCATTCCATAGCAAATCGTGAGTTCACTCAAATGCATGCGGACAACAACATCGCGCATGACCTCGATTGGACATGGGGCTGCACCCGTTACGCCGGTGCGCAGGGATGTAAGATCAAAACGATGAAAGTCTGAGTGATTGAGCATTGCAATAAACATCATGGGTACAGCATAAACTGCAGTGCATCGTTCCTGATGGATTGCCGAAAGCGTTGTTCGAGGATCGAAAGTCTCTCCGGGCAATACCATGGAGCAACCATGAGCGGTTGCTGATAATGTGCCAAGGACATTGCCGAAACAGTGAAAGAATGGCACTGGAATGCAGATGCGATCTCGTGGCGTGAATGCCTGTCCCCGTCCCACGAAGAGCGCATTGTTTACAATGTTGTGGTGAGTGAGTGTCGCGCCTTTTGGGGAGCCCGTTGTTCCGGACGTGTATTGAATGTTGACAGGATCCTCGGGACTTAGGCCGGTTGCACGTCGTTCCAGATCCTTATCTGTGATGCCATTCCTAAAATCCTTGAATGCATCCCATGTGATATGCCGCTCATTGTCGCCACCAGTCCTCGAAATGCCATTCGCTCCAGAGAGCGGATCTGTACCAGTGTGACCGCCATTGCCAAGATCATTGCAAATCTCGGGAGTGCCACCATTAATGACAACGATGGTCTCTACTGCCGGCACTCGCTCTTGAATTTTGGCGAACTCGGTGGTGAAATCTCGTTCTCTCAATCGGGGTGTCGAAAAGAGGACACGGGCGCCGGAATGCGCCAAAACGTAACTGATCTCCGCTACGCGATACGCAGGGTTGACAGTCACCAGTATGAGGCCTGCTTTGGCTGCGGCAAGTTGCAGGACGACCCAATTTACCGAATTCGGAGCCCAAAGCGCAATGCGATCTCCTGGCCGTAGTCCATATCCGATCATCGCGCGCGCAAGCTTGTTTGCGTCTGTCTGGAGTTGGCTATAGGTCAGTCGCCGGCTCTCAGCAAGACCGATGATCGCTTCGCGCTCGCCAAACAGTCCTGCAGCCCGATCAAGCAGTTGTCCTACCGTCGCATAGACCAGTGGTTGATTTGTGGTTCCGCTGGCGTAGGACGGGACTGGCGAGTGGCCGGGTTGAGCCGGAAGGCCTGCCTCAAATTCCGATGCTTCCACGTTTTGCGCTCACTGACGCGGTTGAGCAAATGTCCGCTTAAGGGGTTGTCAATTGATCCAACAGACTAGCAACACGCAAGGTGAGCGGCAATAACCCAACGACCTGTGCACCTGTTTTTCTGGCCGGTTTTAAGCCGACCATAGTTGCGAATTGCGAGCAGTCGGAAATGCATGCCGCTCCAAGTCGTGGTGAGTTGATTAGGTTTTTCTGTGCATCAGGAGGATAAGCGGGAGAGTGGCCGCGCACGCCGCTGTGAACAATCCAAAGGCATTGAGGTAACCTATCATGGCCGACTGTCGTGTAATCTCCTGCCCCAGTCGGGCTAAACCCGTTGCGGTATCGGTGTCCCAGCTCCCGATGACCTCGGGCAACGTAAGAATCTTGTTGAATGGCGTGATCATCTCTACCATGCGACTGTAGTTTGCAGTGGTAGAGCGAACGATTTCGGCGACACAAATGGAAATGAAGAAACTTGATCCGAGGTTGCGCATGAGATGATAGACAGCGGTGGTCTCGGCCATATCCTCGCTGGCGACGTCCGCGAATGTTGACACGGTCAAAGGCACCCAAATGGCACCGATGGCCAAACCTTGTAAAAATGCATTGAGAAACAGAGACAGCACAGTAACGTTCAAGTCGACGGCCATGAGCCAGACACCCGCAAAGAACAACATTCCAAATCCGATTGTCATAGAGATTCGTGGGTCAAACCTGCTGGCATACCCCGCTGCCAAAAAGCCAATCATTCCACCGATACCTCGGGCCGCAATGATAATGCCGACGAGGGTGTCTGGAAAACCGGCGTGTTCTCGGAGCAATGGCGGTAGGAGCACCATTGGCGTGAAATTTAGCATCCCATAGATAGTGACTAGTACAACCCCCAGGACGTAATTTCTGTTGAGGAGATGGCGTGGATTTAGAAAGGGGTGTTTTGCCGTCAAGCTGTGGACCGCGAAGATCCAGAACGCGACTAAGGCGACAAACGTCTCAACAATTATCTCCGTGGAATCGTACCAGTCCAAACGCTGGCCGCGGGAAAGGATCAATTGCACAGCGCCGATAGAAACTGAGAGCGCAAGAAAACCTGTCCAATCCAGCCGGTCGCCCGCGTTGTTCTTCTTGCGAGGCGGATCGGGCAACAAGAACAATTGTAGGCCGGCGACGGCGACGATGCCAGCGGGAAATAGTGTGTAGAATGCCCATCGCCAAGTATAGATTTCCGCCATATAGCCGCCCAGGGTCGGACCGATCACGGGTCCAATAACCACACCGAAGCCAAAGATCCCCATGACGAAACCGTGCTGGTGTCGTGGAAAAGTGGCCATGATAATCGACTGTGACAATGGTGTAGATGGTGCGCCAAACGCGCCCTGCATGATGCGCCAGAAAACTATTGCCTCTAAACTTTCGGCCAGTCCGCACATAAGGGTGGCAACGGTAAAACCGCTAAGCGACCACACCATCGTCCGCTTGACACCAAAACGTGCAGCGAGCCAGCCCGTCATTGGGGTGACGATGGCCGTAGCCAAAATGTTGAATGTCATCACCCACGATATTTCATCTGCGGTTGCAGAAAATGAACCCCGCATTTGGGGTAGGATCGTAGAGACAACCAGAATTGTTGTCCCGTAGAGGGTGGTCGCCAATATAACTGACGTCAGGATCAGATAGCGCTGGAGCGATGTCGTTCGATCTATTGCCGCTACCGTGTCTGCCATGTGAATATAGTTTGCCTTACTGTGCGGCCCACGCATTCTTGCGCTTTCCGACGAGTGTAGTCATCCTGCGAGCTCCTGCGAAGTTTGACGCATCAGAGCTGTGATTTGTCGTCGACTTGGCCGACAATGTCCGACAACATCGACAAACTGATGGGAAGGAAGAGCTTTGTGACGAAGTCTCAGCATCTGGGGACGCCAATCGGTCAGACCGTCGCGCGCCGCTTCGCTAAATATGCCGCATCGCTGCGATCGGCAGGGATCCCAGAGACAACCCGCCATAATGCGAAGCGGTGTCTTTTGGATTGGTATGCCGGAACCATATCCGGAGGTATGCAACCTCCGGCAACGCTGATCGCGAAAGCGCTATGTGGTTCAGGTCAAGGGAATGCGCGACTAATCCCGACCGGGGCGCTCATCGACGCGAGATCGGCGGCACTGATCAATGGGGCTGCCTCGCATACGGTAGAGGTCGATGACATCTTTAGTCCTGGCCTCTATCATCCAGGCTCGCCAGTCATTTCTTCTGCACTGGCGATGGCGGATGACATCGGAGCTGGTGGAAGTGAGCTTCTGATGGCAATTGTGGCTGGTTACGAGATTTCCAATCGTATCGCTAGAACCGTCAATCCCGCTCATTATACCTACTGGCACACAACGGCCACAGTTGGGCACTTCGGTGCCGCTGTCGCTGCAGGCGTGCTACTGCGGCTGTCCGAAGAGCAACTGGCTCATGCCCTTTCTAGCGTCGCATCGTTTGCAGCTGGATTGCGCCAAGCTTTCGCGAGCGATGCGATGGGGAAAGCCTTTCACGTTGGGCGTGCTGCCGAAGCCGGCGTACTCGGCGCGCTGGCGGCCAAAAACGGTGTGACAGGTGTGCCAGATATGTTTGAGGGTGAACGCGGATTCGGGTCGGCAATGAGTAGCGCTGTCGATTGGGGCGAAGCATATGCGGATATCGACACGACATTTACGATTGATCAGACGACGCAGAAGGCGCATGCCTGTTGCGGTCATACATTTGCGGCAATTGATGCAACCCGCGCTCTTGTTCGCGATCATGCTCTTGCCGCAGACGACGTCGCTACAATCCGAGTAGCAACCTACAAGGCAGGAGTGGAGATCTGCGGAAACGGAAATCCGCAAACCGCATATGAGGCCAAATTTTCGCTCCCTTATGTGGTTGCTCTTGCAGCACTCGGTTGGATGACGGGGCCGCAATCGTTTTCCAATGAGCTACTTCAGCACGGTGGGCTCCGATCAATGATGGCTCGAGTGATTGTGTCGGTTGATGATGCTTGTCAGTCTGTGTTTCCCAATCATCGGGCAGCCCATGTCGAAATTGAAACCATCGATGGACGGCGGCTCGCGTATTTTCAGCGATCACGACGCGGAGACCCCGACGAGCCGCTGACCGACTCCGAGCTGGAAGAGAAGTTCTTGCACCTTGTTGTCCCAATTGTTGATGACGAATTCGCTCGAGCCTTGGTTTCCAGAATTTGGGCCATCGATCGCCTGCACAATATCAGTGTTGTCAATAGCGAATTCGCGGCCAATGTCGTTTCTTCAGCAGCCGAGTAGATTTCTCGGAAGTCTTTTATGTTGCTCCAGCCGGATTATTGGCGTCGGCGCCAGGCAATGGTGGAGTGAATGGCAGTGTGAGAGGGTTGGATATGGAATCGGACAAGGTGGGGCCGCTGAACGGTGTGAGAGTTTTGGACTTCACGTCAATGGTGAGCGGACCTCTAGCTACGATGACACTCGGGGATCTCGGCGCTGATGTCGTCAAGGTTGAAGCCCCCAAAGGAGACCACGCTCGCCGGGTAGCGACGCGTCGCGGCGGATTTTCGGCCTCGTTTTTGATAAATAATCGCAATAAGCGGTCTATTGTTCTCGACCTTAAAACCGATGTCGGATTGAGAGCCGCACTCCGACTGATTAAAAAAGCGGACGTTGTAATTCAGAACTTCCGGCCCGGTGTTGCGGATAGAATTGGGATTGGGGAAGCGGCGGCTCGTGCCTTGAATGCGAAAGTGATCTATGTTTCGATTTCCGGATTTGGGTTTGATGGTCCCTATACTCATAAACCGGTCTTTGACCCTCTTGTACAAGCGACGTCGGGGCTAACGACGGTACAGGCCGGCTCTGATGATCAACGCCCGCGGCTGGTACGCACCATACTGCCGGATAAACTTACTGGGGTTCAGGCCGCGCAGTCTATTGCGGCAGCACTCTTCGCGCGCGAACGACGCGGCATCGGCCAGCATATCAAGTTGTCGATGTTGGACACGGTTGTTGCGTTCCTGTGGAGCTCGGACATGGGTAGTCACACGTTCGTCGGCGACGAACGAGCTGAAGAGACGGCACAATCATTCATCGACCTGATCTACGAAACCACGGATGGATATATCAGTGTCGCTGTGATGCAGGACAAAGAGTGGAAAGCTTTTGCCACTGCTGTTGACTGTCCGGAGCTATGTGAGGACGAGCGATTTAGAACTGCTGCACAGCGCGAAGAGAATAAGAACGATCGTCTGCAAGCCATGCAGGCAGCTATTCGACATTTTCGATCGGCCGATATCTTAGCCCGCCTCGAAACGCACGATGTTCCCTGCGCGCCGGTTTTGACGCGAAGCGAAATGCTTCAACATCCACAAATCCTGGCAAATGACATTGTGCGTGAGTTTGACCATCCGTTTTCTGGAACTCTGCGAATTGCTCGTCACCCCACGCAGTACTCTGAGACGCCGACTGCGATCAGGCGCGGCGCACCTGTCTTAGGGGAGCATACGAGGGAAGTCTTGGCAGAGTGCGGTTTTTCTTCGAATGAGATTGCAGAGATCGAAGAAACCGGTGCTGCCCACCAGGCATCGCATCACGTTGCCAGTAGGGGAGACGGCGTTTTGAGACGGGATGATTGAGACCCAGCCTGCGATGCTTGCAACTGGGTGGAAGTGAGCAGAATGCGGTCAAGATGGGCGCAAGATGGGGTCAAGATGCGCCAAGATGCGCCAAGATGCGCCAAGATGCGCCAAGATGCGGAAGAAACGTTTGCCATCGTGCTGTGACCCACAGAATGCACACTAGCCTTATAGCTGCAGGTCGTCTGGTGCAGGTTGTAGGGCGTCCAGAATTATGTCGCAACGAGCAACTTGGGCGTTGGCAACTTGAAGAGACGGGGGATAACAGCCCAGGGTGCGACCTCGTTACTTGTCGCCGAATAGAACTGGGCCTATAGAACCGGTTTTGATGGACAAAGTGATTATATCAGAGGCGCCTGGCTTTTCCCGGCGGCACCTCCTGACGTGCGAGGGGCTATCCGCCTCAGAGATCACGTCGCTCTTAGATTTGGCTGACAAGGCTGCGGAAAATAATCGTGCCATTCACAAAAAGGGTAAGGCGCTCCATGGCCGTACGCTGATTAACCTTTTCTTTGAGGCGTCGACCCGCACGCAGTCCTCCTTTGAACTTGCCGGGAAGCGATTGGGCGCCGACGTCATGAATATGAACGTCGCGACGTCGTCAATGCAGAAGGGCGAGACTGTTGTTGACACGGCGATGACGCTCAATGCGATGCGGCCCGATATAATCATTGTGCGACATTACGCAGCTGGTGCCGTTCAGCTACTGTCCGAGAAAGTTGATTGTTCTGTTGTCAATGCTGGTGATGGGCAACACCAACACCCGACCCAAGCGCTTTTGGATGCCCTAACCATCCGTCGGGCCAAAGGACGAGTGGAAGGCTTGGTTGTCGCAATTTGTGGAGATATTAAGCATTCACGTGTTGCCCGATCAAACATTAATGTTCTCAACGCATTGGGGGCACGTGTTAGAATAGTCGGTCCCTCCACTCTTCTGCCTGATGCTCCGGATCGGCTGGGCGTAGACGCCTACACTAATATGTCGGACGGCATCTGTGATGTTGACATCATCATGATGCTGCGACTCCAACGTGAACGCATGGACGGTCGCGACGTGCCATCGAGCCGGGAATACTTTCATTTTTTCGGCCTTGATCACGAAAAGTTGGCAAAAGCCAAGCCTGACGCCCTTATCATGCATCCAGGGCCGATGAACCGCGGCGTAGAAATAGCCTCAACTGTCGCAGATCACGCTCGCAGTGTCATTCAGGAGCAGGTGGAGATGGGGGTTGCCGTTAGGATGGCTGTCCTCGAAGCGCTTGCCCGTCATTTGCCAAATCGGTGGAACTGAGATGTTTGCCAAACCATCGTCGGCGTCATCGACGGTCTTTATCAATGCACGACTGGTTGACCCTGAAACCCAGCGAGATGAGCCTGGCGGTCTTCTGGTCAAGGACGGCTTGATCGTCGATCTCGGGCAACATCTACGCAGGAATGCGCCGCCTGATACTGAAGTGATAGATTGTCAGGGCCATGTTCTATGCCCAGGTCTCGTAGATATGCAGGTTTTTGCCGGCGAACCTGGCTATGAGCACCGTGAAACTTTGAAGACAGCGAGCCATGCTGCGGCTGCTGGAGGCGTCACGACAATTGTCGTTATGCCGGATACCAATCCGGTGATTGATCAGGTTCCGTTGGTCGACTACATCCAACGTCGGGCCCGCGACAATGCTATTGTTCGCGTCCGTACAATGGCAGCGATGACTGTAAATCTCGAAGGAAAGGAAATGTCAGAAATCGGCCTGCTAAAACGGGCCGGTGCAATTGCTTTTACCAACGGGAAGTCATCGATAGCGGACACGCGGGTTATGAGCCAGGTCCTCCTTTATGCGAGGGATTTTGATGCTTTGATCGTGCATGCGAGTGAGGATCCTTATCTGGCGAAGAATACGAGCATGAACTCTGGCGAATTATCAGTGCGGCTCGGTCTTGCAGGTGTTAATGAGGTTGCGGAAACGATAATGCTGGAACGCGACATGAGATTGGTCGAATCAATCGGTGCTCGATACCATGCGGCCAACGTCACTACGCGGCAAGGTCTTGAGGTCATACGTGCCGCGCGCAAACGCGGTGTGGCAGTCACCTGTGGAACCACAATCAACCATTTAACTCTGAACGAAAACGACATTGGTCCCTATCGCACATTTTTTAAGCTGCGACCTCCCTTGAGGACAGAGTCAGATCGACTGGCATTGATAGAGGCGCTGAACGGCGGTGAAATTGACGTCGTGGTCTCAGCGCATGACCCACACGGTGAGGATGTAAAACGGCTGCCATTTGCCGAGGCCGCCGATGGCGCTATTGGACTGGAGACCCTCGTTTCGGCTGCCCTGCAGCTCTACTTTACGCACGAAGTGAGTTTGCCCGTACTCTTTCGTCCTTTGACTTTGAGGCCCGCCGAGTTGCTCGGCTTGCCCGGTGGTCGGTTGCGCAAGGGGGCTCCGGCTGACGTTGTCGTGTTTGATATCGGTCAACCCTGGATTGTCGACAGAGCTCAATTGAAGTCTCGATCAAAGAATTCACCGTTTGATGAAAGCAAGATGCAAGGGCGCGTCCTCTACACCATGGTGGGCGGAAGGATTGTTTACCAGTATGCAAGCTAGTCCAGCTCGTGGCGCGCTTCTGGGGAGCGGCATTAGATCCAAGGTTGATTGGAGATGACAGCGGAGGGCATCTTGCTCAGTGCTGTTGTTGGGTATGCTCTTGGCTCCATTCCGTCGGGACTTATTCTCGGGCATTTGGCAGGAATGGGCGATATTCGGAGGATCGGGTCTGGCAATATTGGTGCGACCAACGTTTTGCGCACCGGCAACAAATTATTGGCGGCGGCGACCTTGCTCTGTGATCTCGGAAAGGGAGCGCTTGCTGTTGGAATGACGCCGCTGATCATTGGTACTCCCCCTGATGCTTTCGCTGGCAGGGACATTGCTATGGTCGCTGGGCTCGCGGCATTCCTTGGCCATCTCTTCCCTATCTGGTTGAGTTTTCAGGGGGGCAAGGGCGTTGCAACCTACATTGGAGTTGTAGCCGGACTATTATGGCCCTTGGCAATTGGTTTCTGCATTGTCTGGCTAGTCACCGCCGCCTTGACGCGGTATTCATCTCTTGCTGCGCTGGTCGCGGCAGTTGCCACACCCGTTGCAGCTGCTGCAACGACTGACTGGGGGATGACTGGCTTCCTTTTTTGCATGAGTAGCCTTCTAATTCTGCGTCACCGAGAAAACATTCGGAGATTACTGGACGGCGAGGAATCCCGTATTGGTGAGAAACCTCCTGAACAATGCGCGTGACAATCTGAGGAGCACTTTGATTGAGCCGTTGCGAAGGCGCGTGACCTGTCGCGTGGCTACGTCCATCTTGCTTGATGGCGTCTAACGCCATCTCCGGTTTGTCTCCGCGAAGTTGGCCGAAGTAAGAGAAACCGAGGTTCTCTTGCGATCACACGCGGAAAGTGCATCCCGCGGATTTCAAGCACTGCGGTCATCTCTCGCCGACTGATTTTGTCGTCAGCGTCAAACTGTCCGTGGATTTGGTTTGTCGATTTAGACAGACAGCGTCCATTCACAACGGTTAGGGGGACCATTGTCAAATTTATGTGTCCTGTTGAGTTGCGACGCCGCCCCTATGTTCTGTAGCATTATCGCCTAAATCGATAGCTACATGTCGACGTGATGGGCGCTAGCGCGACATCGTGCCCTTCCCTTTCAGCGGACAACACGTTATTCGAGCCGTTATTCACAATTGTTGTATTTGTTATTGATTCAGTGTGTTTGTGGATGCCGTGGGGAGTTGAGGGAAACTCACTCTTAGTGCTGAGGTCTTCGCTGGTGATGTTTGACAGTCGGAGCCTGTTCAAACATGTTCCGACTCTACGGGCTCGCAGCCGACGAGGGCACTCGATGATCTCAACCTACGCCTTACGGCGTGTTTCCGAACGAGTAGGACATGCCGGTTTCCCCCGTGCTGCGAACTGAGTACTGTAAACCGCTAGTGTAACACATCGTCGAAGGACCCGATGAACGTCCTGATAGTCGAATCGGCCGCGAAGGCCAAAGCCATCAACAAGTATTTGGGGCCCTCCTACAAGGTCATCGCCTCATATGGTCACGTTAGAGATCTGCCGTCGAAAAACGGATCGGTTGAACCTGACAATGCATTTGCAATGCATTGGGATGTCGATAGCCGTTCGGCTAAGGTGGTTAAGGAGATAGCAGCGGCTGTAAAAAAGGCTGACAAGCTCATTCTAGCGACCGACCCGGATCGTGAAGGCGAGGCTATATCGTGGCATTTGATAGAGCTTCTCTCGCAAAAGCGGGCGATCAAAAAAGATCTGCCAGTGGAGAGAATTACCTTCAACGCGGTTACGAAGCCTGCTGTCGTGGCCGCGTTGCAGCATCCACGCGCTATAGATCAACAACTTGTTGAGGCGTATCTGGCCCGGCGCGCATTGGACTATCTGGTGGGCTTCACTTTGTCTCCAGTCCTCTGGCGGAAACTGCCAGGCGCCCGTAGTGCAGGTCGAGTGCAATCCGTAGCATTGAGACTGGTTTGCGACAGAGAGTCGGAAATTGAAGCGTTTCGGTCGGAAGAATACTGGTCGATAACTGCAACGCTAGCGTTGGCAACGGGCGACGAAGTATTAGCTCGATTGGTCGCTATTGATAGCGATACGGTTAAGCGTCTGGACATTAAAGACGCCATTACGGCCAACGCGATCAAAGACGCTATTTCTGGTGGAGCCTATCGGGTTGAAAAAGTCGAGAAAAAGGCCGTGCGGCGGAACCCAGCAGCACCATTCACGACCTCGACATTGCAACAGGAGGCTTCGCGAAAACTGGGTTTTTCGGCAAAACAGACGATGCAGGTGGCGCAACGTCTATACGAGGGTACTGACATTGGTGGCGAAGTGATCGGACTGAT
Source organism: Hyphomicrobiaceae bacterium (assembly GCA_051009975.1). Classification (GTDB taxonomy): domain Bacteria; phylum Pseudomonadota; class Alphaproteobacteria; order Rhizobiales; family Hyphomicrobiaceae; genus Tectiglobus. Next base: position 5,364 of record JBPCWA010000636.1, on the reverse strand, counting down.
CACTTATATGAGAACGGATGGCGTTCAGATTATTCCAGAGGCGGTCTCGGACATTCGACGACTTGTAGAGGCCGACTATACGAAACGCTATGTCCCTGATTCGGTTCGCGCCTACAAAACCAAGGCCAAGAATGCACAGGAAGCCCACGAGGCGGTCCGCCCCACTGATCCTTCCAGGCGGCCAACTGATATTGCACAGTATCTCGAACGGGATCAGTCAGCGCTCTATGACCTCATTTGGAAGCGGTCGGTGGCGAGTCAAATGGCCTCTGCTGAACTTGAGCAAACGGTCGTTGATATCTCACTGGCGGGCAAAGACGGCCGTCGTTACGGCCTGCGTGCGAACGGTTCAGTTGTCGTTTTTGATGGGTTTCTCAAGCTCTATGAAGAGGGCCGCGACGATACGGAAGACGAAAATGCTCGGCGACTGCCGCCAGTGGCTGAAGGCGACGCATTGGCGGATCGCCTAGTTGAGGCCAAGCAGCATTTTACCGAACCTCCTCCTCGATACACAGAGGCTACGCTCGTCAAGAAGATGGAAGAATTGGGAATAGGGCGGCCTTCGACGTATGCTTCAACGATGGCGGTGCTGCAAGAACGCGACTACGTCACGATTGAACGCAAACGTCTTGTTCCCGAGGATAAGGGGCGTCTTGTTACCGCATTCCTCGCAAATTTTTTTGAACGATACGTCCAGTATGACTTCACTGCGGGCCTCGAAGAACAGCTCGATCTCATTTCGGATGGCAAGCTCGATTGGCAACGTGTTCTGCGGGATTTCTGGAAGGAATTCACTACGGCGATAGATGAGACCAAGGAACTTCGCGTTGCCGACGTCCTGGAAGCGTTGAACGAAATCCTTGGTCCGCACATTTTTCCTTCCCCGGAGAACGGGAGTGATCCACGCCAGTGCCCCGCATGTGCTGCGGGGCGTCTAAGTCTTAAGGTATCTGGTAAATTCGGTGCTTTCATCGGATGTTCCAATTACCCGGAGTGCCGATTTACTCGGCAATTGACTCAACAGATCGAAGGTCCCGTCGAGGCGGCAACAACCGAAGGAAAAGTACTGGGAATAGACCCAGCAACTGGTGCGACCGTAAGTTTGAGGACCGGCCGATTTGGCCCCTACGTGCAGCTGGGCGACAACGATGCTGGCGAGAAGCCGAAGCGCGCCTCGCTTCCTCGTGGTGTAGAAGCAGAAACAGTAGATCTGGCGTACGCTTGCAAGCTTTTGGCCCTGCCGCGTGAGATCGGAGCACATCCGGAAACTGGTGAGGTTATTACCGCAGGATTGGGTCGGTACGGGCCTTTTGTTTTACACAATGGAGTATACGCCAATCTAGAGACGGTCGAGGATGTCTTTACGGTAGGGATTAATCGAGCTGTTGCACTTTTGGCCGAAAAAGCGTCCGGGGCGAAAGGCCGCTTTCAGAGGCCTCAGGCCAAGGTGCTGAAAGACCTTGGTGAGCATCCTGAAGGCGGACGCGTTGAGGTTCTCGACGGCCGCTACGGGCCCTATGTTAAGTGCGGCAAAATCAATGCAACTCTGCCAAAGGGAAGGGAACCGGCTTCGATAACCCTTGAAGAAGCTGTTGTACTTATTGCAGAGAGGAAGGCTAAATCACCAGGACGGAAGTCGGCGAGTCGAGCAACGAGCAAGCGCTCTACGACCAAAACAGCCGACAAGGTGAAAAGTAGTCGAGCAACTAAAAAATTGCCGTCGTCCGGGAGTGCAGCCAAGGCGAAGAAGGCCGCAGAACTCGAAACTGATGGGGCGGGGCTGGGCAACAAGGCGGCGGTGAAGAAGACTACCCAAAAGAAACCAGCAGAAAAGACCTCCGCCCAGAAGGCCACGGCGAAGAAGACATCGGCAAAGAAGTCTTCGGCAAAGAAGACGTCGGCAAAAAAGACCTCGACAACGAAGACTGCGGCCAAGAAGAGCTCGTCAAAGAAAGGAGCGAAAAAGGCTATTGGTCAGGTCGATAGCGAGGCTACTGGGAAGAAGGGCGATACCGAAGCCACTTCCAGAAAGTTGGCAGCGGACAATCCTGCGTGATCGGTAAATTAATGCGTGGATTTGAGGCGGATTATCGTGACACGGCGATCGTCGGTTAGAAGACCCCAATCTGGTGCCAGCCCATCACTACCCACGCGCGAAGAAATCATCGCGTTTGTCGAGCATTCGGATCAATCCGTTGGGAAACGTGAAATTGCTCGCGCGTTTCGTGTCCGTGGAAGAGACCGACGGGCGCTCAAGGAACTGCTAACGGATATGGCTGATGAAGGCCTGCTGACCAACCACAAGAGAGCTCTACGCAAACCTGGCGCGTTGTCCAAAGTGTCGCTTCTTGTCGTAACTGGATCGAGCCACAGTGGCGCACTGACGGCCCGACCTGTGACTTGGGATACAGAAGATGGCACACCCCCGACAGTGATCTTGGCGCGCAGTTCTGTATCGAAAAGCAGAGAACGAACCTTGTCGCGGCGTCCTCCTACCGTTGGCGATCGGGTACTAACTCGCATTGAGCAACATGATGGCGGTTCCGTATATCGCGGCGTCATCATCAAGCACATTCCGCACGTCAATCGCCGCCATCTCGGTATCTTTCAGTCGAATTCTTACGGCGGTGGGCGCATCCTACCCGTAGAGCGTAAGGTGCGCCGCGAGTGGCAGGTGCCTAAAAATGCTTCTGGCAACGCGGACGACGGTGACTTGGTTCATTTTGAGATCATTCAGCAGGGACGCAATGGAGTGTCGCAGGCGAGTGTTGTCGACGTTCTTGGCAATCCGGGCGACCAACGACAATTGAGTCTGATTGCGGTTCATGCACACGGCATTCCGCACGACTTTCCAGGTGACGTTATTGACGAGTTGAATGATCTTCCACGGGCAGAATCTCGTGAGCGGATGGATCTGAGGCATATGTCACTCGTGACCATTGATCCGGCCGATGCCAGAGATCACGATGACGCTATTCACGCTGAGCCAGATTCAGATAGTGGCAACAGTGGTGGCTGGATTGTCACCATCGCGATTGCTGACGTTTCACACTACGTTCGTCCCGGCACGCGTATTGATCGGGAGGCGCAACGACGAGGAAACTCGGTTTACTTTCCGGACCGGGTCGTGTCGATGCTGCCTGAGCGCATTTCTAACGACTTGTGCTCGCTTCGAGAAGGAGAGGATCGTCCATGTCTGGCCGTACAAATCATTTTCGATAAATCAGGTACCAAGAGATCCCATACATTCACTCGCGCAATTATGCGTTCGGCAAAGAAGTTGACATACGAAGAGGCCCAGAGGGTCTTCGACGGTCAGATCGAGAATGGCGTTGATCAACCTGTCGTCTCAGTGTTGAATATGCTCTGGCGCGCGTTCCATTCAATACGCAAGGCGCGGGCGCGGCGTGCTCCTCTTGATCTGGAAATCCCAGAACGCAAAATTATTCTGGACACAAATGGCAACGTCGAGCGTGTAACGCAGCCTCCTCGGCTTGAATCGCATAAGCTCGTTGAGGAGTTTATGATTCAGGCAAATGTCGCTGCTGCTGAGACGCTCGAAAAGCGACGGACACCTCTACTCTATCGGGCGCACAACCAACCTGCGACAGAGAAAGTCAAGGCTTTAGGCGATTTTTTACGATCTGTTGGAGTTGAATTCGTTCCGTCTCAAACTATCCGGCCGGAAATGTTTAATCGCGTTCTCTCTCAGACGCGGGGGAAGCCGGATCATGATATGGTTTGCGAAGTAATTTTGCGTTCCCAGGCTCAGGCCGAGTATGTATCTGAGAACTACGGTCACTTTGGTCTAAACTTGCAGCGCTATGCGCATTTCACCTCTCCGATCCGACGATACGCGGACCTCATTGTGCATCGCGCCTTAGTTCGTACGTTGGCTCTGGGAAAAGATGGACTGCGCGACGAGGATATTCCGGACCTTGCAGAGCTCGGTGAGCATGTCTCGCAAACCGAGCGTCGCGCGATGGCAGCGGAGCGGGAAACATTCGACCGCCTCATAACAACACATCTAGCGGATCGAGTCGGAGAAGAATTTTTTGGACAGATTTCAGGGGTTAGTCGCTCGGGTCTGTTCGTGCGTCTCCGGGAAACTGGCGCAGATGGTTTCGTTCCGGCCAGCAGCCTCCACGATGATTTCTACTATCATGCAGAAGACCAACATGCGCTGGTTGGCGAACGCTCTGGCTTGACGTATCGATTGGGAGATAGAGTTGAGGTTCGTTTGGTCGAAGTGACGCCGGTTGCCGGAGGTCTTCGCTTTGAGATGTTAACGCGAGGCAAGCAGCGCCGTTTCGCCACCGCCAGGAGACGGCGTGGTCAGTTTCGTAGGCGCAGAAAGTCTTAAGCCAACTCTGGTTGCGTCTGCTCCATCATGGATCCCCTGTGGTTTTGATAGGAGTATTTCTTGTTAGTTGCTGGTGCGAACCGTGGTGAAGAGCCTGGGTCCGCTGCGAGGTATCAACACATGACACAGTCTTTGCCAACCGAGGCCTCAGATCGGCAACCGCGACCAGTCGGTCCAGCGTTAGCGCGAGGGTTTTTCCTGGTCTGTCCAGCATGCGGACGCGGAAAATTGTTTCGCGCGTTCCTCAAAGTCACAGATCGCTGCGAGACCTGCGGGGAAGAACTCTTTCACCATCGTGCGGATGATGCACCACCCTATTTCACGGTGCTCATTGTCGGCCACGTGATGGTCGCAGGAGTCTTATTTTTGGAGCAAGCTCTGGCGCCGCCCGTTTGGATGCACATCGCGTTGTGGTTGCCGCTGACGTTAATATTGTCGTTGATTTGTTTGCCGCGCGCTAAGGGGGCCTTGGTCGGGCTACAGTGGGCCTTGAGAATGCATGGTTTTGGGGCTTATGGAAAAGAGGTGGCAACGCTTGCACCAATCGCCGATATTAGTCGCAAAAAGCCACGGACTGAAAAAGGCTTGCATGGATAGCGTAACGACGAGCACCCCGCAGCGCCCACGTGATGCAGCGACCGTAATAATTGTTGATGGTGGCTCATCCGACCCGCGCATCCTCATGGGCAGGCGGCGTCACGACCAAGTTTTCATGCCAGGAAAGTACGTGTTCCCGGGTGGGCGAGTTGATCCCGGCGACAAAGGGGTGGCGAGCGCCGATGAGTTGGATGGTGGCGAGGTTGAGAAATTACTCTACGACATGAAAGGGCATGCCAGTGCGGTTCGCGCACGATCGATCGCGATTGCTGGTATTCGTGAGGTTTTCGAAGAAACTGGACTGATCATCGGAAAGCCCCTTGAGAGTAACGCAAAGCCTTGTGAACATGAAGCATTGGTTCTTGCGGAGACTTGGAAGCCCTATTTCGAGCAAGGGTATATGC
>JBPCWA010000635.1:0-7684 GCA_051009975.1 Hyphomicrobiaceae bacterium | reverse complement strand
GTGGTCGGCCCGACGCCTCTCATGGTTCTCCCAGAAGCGGCGAACGTCATCTAAATCCTTCACGGGCGGCGGATAGGGATGCCTTTCGTAAAAGTTTCTGACAACGCGGTCAGTCGATTTCATGTCGCGTGTGCTCATATTTGTGCACCATAGACCGCGGGCCATGGCTCAAACCGACTACACCTCCTCGCCGGGGCAGCAAAACCTGCCAGGCAGAGAAACGCCCCGGCGGACCGTCGCCTCAATTAGGGTCTTGAGATTCTTGACTCCTCCAATTTGGCCATCACCTGATTGATCGTAAAGCTTGCGGCCTTGCCCCGAGGCGGGAATTCCTGGAATGTTGCCAGGAACTGAGAAACCATGGATTGTCCAGCGTAGAACAAATAGATACGGTCTATTACCCAGTCCCAATAAGTATTCGAGGTTATATCAGCCCGTTCGAACGGATCCGTTCGCAGGTTAAATATTTTGGGGAACCTAAGAAACACGAACGGTTCCGCCCATATCTGGACCGTTCCCTCGACTCGCTGCTCTGCAAATACGAGCTTCCAGTTGTCATAACGCATGCCCACCAGATCCCCGTCGTCAGAGAAATAGATGAACCCAGGCCGAGGGCTTTTCTCCTCCTTTCCAGTGATATGATCGAGCATGTTGTAGCCGTCGATATGCAGTTTGAACGTCTTGTCGCCAACCTGGTGACCCACCTTCAATTTGTCGACAAGGTCCGGCTCACCGGCTGCTGCAAGGAAAGTGGGCAGCCAGTCTTGATGGGCGACAATCTCGTTCGATACAACCCCTGCCGGGATCTTGCTCGGCCAGCGCATCACCGCGGGCACGCGGAACGCACCTTCCCAATTTGAGTTCTTCTCGTTCCGAAAAGGGGTCATGCCGGCATCGGGCCAAGTGTTCATATGAACACCGTTGTCAGTGCTGTACATGACGATTGTGTCGTCTGCGATGCCCAACTCGTCGAGCAAGTCCAGCATCATCCCCACGTGCTTATCGTGCTCGATCATCACGTCGTGGTATTCGGATTGCCAGCGGCCAGCCTGACCACGGATCTCTTCCGGCGGGTGCACGCGAAAGTGCATCCAGGTCGTATTTAGCCAAACGAAGAACGGCTTGTCGTCCGCGTGCGCATCACGAATAAAACGTTGAGCCTCGCCCACGAAATCTACGTCGCACGTCTCCATGCGCTTACGGGTCAACGGCCCAGTATCCTCGATTTTCTGCCTGCCGACGCGTCCCCAGCGTGGGTCTTCGGTCGGGTCGTCTTGGTCGGTTGCCCAGGAATGAATAACTCCTCTCGGCTTAAAGTTTTTGTGGAAGTCCGGAAAGTCCTCCTCCGTCGGGTAATCGACGTTCTCCGGTTCCTCTTCTGCGTTCAAGTGGTAAAGATTGCCGTAAAACTCGTCGAAGCCGTGCGCGGTTGGTAGATACTTGTTTAGGTCACCGAAATGGTTTTTACCGAACTGGCCAGTGGCATAACCTTGCGGTTTTAAAAGCTCGGCGATGGTGGCGTCCTCGGCCTGCAGGCCGATATCGGCTCCTGGCATACCGACCTTGGTCAGGCCGGTTCGGTAAGGGCTTTGACCAGTGATGAAGGCGGACCTACCTGCTGTGCAGCTCTGCTGGCCATAGTAATCAGTAAATCGGATACCTTCCTTCGCGATGCGATCGATGTTCGGGGTACGGTAACCCATCAGGCCGTCACTGTAGCAGCTCAGGTTAGTTATGCCGATGTCGTCGCCCCAGATCACCAGGATGTTGGGCTTTCCTCCAGGCATTTCGTCTTCCTCCTTGGGTCTGACGTTGATCAGAACCTCACAAATGCCAATCGCCACGCTCGTGGCCGCGGCCTCATTTCAACTCTTACGCTCGGAGCCCTTGCCTCGGCGGCACGACCCTCTCCACTGGGCGTTTGAGGGCGACGGTTTCGGGTTTACGATGGCAGTGTTTGACTTTCCTCCCACTGCCACAGGGGCAGGGATCATTGCGACCCGCCTTCTGAACGGCTTCCGACATCTTGGCTTCCTGAACGGGGAGAAGCCGCATGACCTCCGCCGCTGAACGGTCGCGCCGCATCAGGCCCACTATGATCCGCATCGGCAGATCGACGTGATGAAAGAAGTGCTTAAAGCCGGCACAAAGATAATTGAGGCCCGGCTCCCCTTTTGGAGTTAGGAGAAACCGATTTTTCGGGCATTCGCCATGGCAGGCGAACCTAACGTCGCAGTCGAGACAATACTGCGGAAGCGAATCTTTCTTGTCTTGGCCGAAGGTCCGCTGTTGTTCGGAGGTCACCATCTCAATCATGTGCTGGTCTGCAATGTTGCCCAGCAGATAGTTTGGTTCGACGAAGTGATCGCAGGAGTAGATGTCCCCATTGTGCTCAATGGCCAACCCTTGGCCACACGTCTCGTTGAAAACGCACATACCAGATGACGACAGGCCAAGCCAGTTGCGCACTGCTGCTTCGAATGTCTGAACGTAAATCCGCCCGACATCGTGGCGCACCCATTCGTCGAAAACCGTACTAAGGAATCGACCAAATTGCTCTGGCATGACCGAGCGATTAGATACTGTGGTACCTTCCTGGTAGAGCGTCAAACCGTCTTCGTTGACTCGCTCCACGACCGGAATGAATTGGATCCAGTCGGTTTTGGCCTCATCCCGTAGGAATCGATAAACTTCGAGCGGGTGTTCTCCATTAATCCGATTGACCGTGGTCAAGAGGTTATAGTCAACGCCGAACTTTTGGAGCAGACGCAGGCCCCGCATGACATTATCGAAGGTCGGCCGGCCGCGCTTATCCACCCGGTAGGCATCATGCAATTCTCTTGGCCCGTCTATGCTGAGCCCAATGAGAAAATTGTGCTCTTTGAAGAACTCGCACCAAGCATCGTTTAGGATGGTGCCGTTGGTCTGCATCGTGTGGAGAAAAGTCATGCCTGGGCGACGATACTTCTCGGCAATCGCCATCGCCCGCCGAAAAAAGTCGAGCCCCATCATTGTGGGCTCGCCGCCCTGCCAGGCAATGTTCACCTGGTCTGCCTTGTGCGACTCGATTAGCTGCCGGATATAGTTTTCCAGCACCTCGTCTGTCATACGAAACCGGCTCCCAGGATAAAGCTTTTCCTTATCTAGGAAGAAACAGTACGAGCAGTCCAAGTTGCATATAGCGCCCGTTGGCTTGGCCAGCATGTGAAAGGCTGGCGGCGCGTTCACCGCAGCAGTTTGACCCGAACCGTCTTCCGCCGGCAGCGCGGTATCCGCTTTCACTTGGGAAAACCTCAAAACTCAATTTCAATACACGATAGACGTGTATCATACTCACGTGGCTCGTGTCTCGCCAACTGATACCTGTGACAGAGTAGCCGCCCGTCGCTCTTATTTCATATGCTAGCACCGAGATCGTCTCCGTAGATCCGGCGGATTGTATCGTTCACTACAGCCTCTGTGTGCTTTCGTCGGCCAAATCCGAGCAGCCTGGGTTCGCGTCACCCTGATCGTGCCATGGCTGATACGGAGACCGCGTGGCCGCCAAGCACATCTCAGGTCAGTATCGCCACCAACCCAAATAGACCGATGATGAGCAGAGCAAAAGACATAATCATGGGGATCGGTCGAAATGCAGAATACTTGAATTCATCACTCTCAATTCGAGCGAGCACTCGCTTATACTGAATCACGCCAGCCAACGTTCCCAGTAGGCCGAGCACCATGAAGCCAGCACCGAACACGAGCGGCGTATGCATCGTGTCAAGCAACCGACCGGTCTGCTGCTGGTAGTAGGCTTCGACGTATTCGAATGATTGAGCAATTGCAAAGCCGAAGCCTATCAACGCTAGCGACGTGCGAATCCAAGCCATAAGAGTTCGATCGGCCGCCAGCCAGGTGCGCTGCTTGGCAAGCTCGTTATTCAGGCTCATGGGCTGCGTCCATCATGCGTCATTTGTGCTGCAGTCCTTTTCAGTCGTTGCTTGCTCCAAATCGAGTAAGGAATGGCGAGCACCGATCCCAAGAGCACATATGTTACCATTGTTGGTATGAGCCGTTGTCCGTAGTCGGACAATCCCGCTATGAAGAGTGCAAGTCCGGCGTTACGGGCTATGCACGCGATGGCTAGTACCGAGCGAGTTTCCTGTTTTGGACCACCCAGAAAATGGCCAGTAATGAGGGCCGCCACGATGACGACAACGATCGCTGAAGCTGGTCCAACGCCAGTATTCAGCATGGCCCTGAGGTCGGCGCTCACGACCAAGAGCGTAACAATCAGGAGCATGAAGCCGAAGAACAGAATATTCGCCAATACGCTCGACGGCCCCTTAATCTTCTCGGAGAACTTCGGTGCGAATCTACGAATCAGAATGCCAATTGAAACCGGGAGAAAGGTAACCCAGCCGATTTGACGCGCGACGTCCACTAGCTTCACATTCGCTGTAACGAGATCGCTCAGAGTGTAGAAAAGTGCAAGTATCAGCGGCGTAATTACTACCGCCAGCAGCGCCAGTGTAAGCTGCAGACTGGCGGCGTAGGTCGGCTCCCCCCCTGCCCCTTCCGTCCGCTTGGTCATCATCGGAGCGCCCGGAGCAGCGGCCAGTATTGCGAGTCCGGTCGCAACGGTGGGCGCTAGATTGAATAGATGAATAACCAGAAAAACGATAGTTGGAACGGTCACGGCAACGGCCAACAACGACCTGAGCAGAGTCGCCGGTTGTTCCCATAAAGATGTTAGCTGCGCGAAAGTGAAATTTATCCCGATGGCGAACATCAGGCTGAAGACCGTGACGCTGACGAAATTAAGCAAGAGCGCATTGTCCACGAGTCCGATCCTTCTACATCCGAACACCACTTTTGCCGCGCCGCTGATGATCGTTCCTCAGTCGCGCGCGAACCCTTCCCCGTCTCGCGGCTCTTGCCATGGCCAACGTCCAGTCAATTCCAACTCAAGGACAAAATGAAGGAACGTGCGGATCAAGACAAGCAGCCCCACCGCAGCCAGTGAATCCAAGGAGAAGTCGAGCGTTGCTGTGAGAATAACGTCGGCGGCCAGCATGATGTCCAGAGCGACCAGGATCGTTTTGCCTAAGCCTCGGCGAAATGCCCGGTACACTTCGTGTGCCTCAGCCCCTCGCAAGAGACGGCCGGCGCAAATAGCCATCCACGACAGAGTTCCAAGAATAAGCACGACAATCGCGACGCTTTCAAAGGCAAGGACGGCGATGGCGAAATATTCCTTCATGATCTGCAGCCGCCTGGTTCGGGAGCATGGCATGAATATTGAGCCAGATGCAGAGCCAGATACAGAGCCAGATACCGGGCCAGATACAGGGCCAGATACAGGGGATGTGCCCAAGTCATCTCCTTGCTCTCCTCCCGTGATCTGCCTTGACCTAATTGCAGTGGCACGCGCTTTTTCTGCAACGATGCTGTGGATCTGATTTCTATCCGTCCTGCTCGGCCTGACTGTAGGGATTGAAGTCCAGCGGTGCAGCGAACGGCACATTGTCCTTCGCAAGCGAGGCTTGCCATTCAGCCGCCTTTTTGGCGAAGATTTTGAAAAGCACCCAAGAGTGGAGTTCGTTGTAATTGTAAGGGGTGTCCTCGTCTGGATTGACCGCAAGGTTGATCACGTGCGGCGTCGCGAGCTTCAGGATCGGTGCCGCCCCGTCTTCGACCTTGTGAGTCAGAATTTTAAAGTTCTTGTACCGCATGCCGACGTACTGCTGATCGAAGAACATGTGGAAATGGTTCCGATTGGATTTCTCCTGTTCCCCCTTCATAAAGGCGGATTGATCCACCCCGTCGAGTATCCGGTCCTTAGGAATACCCTCTTCATAACCAATGAGAGTCATCAGTGTTGGAAACCAATCAACGACATGAACCATTTCGTCCGATTTACCTGGCTCTATCTGCCCCGGCCACCGAATGATGCCGACGGTTCGATTGTTGCCTTCATAGGTTGAGAAGTACCCGCCACGCCAGTTGCCCTGGGCGCCGCGATTGTTCGGTGCGTGAAAGGTCGAATCTCGCCCATTGTCGGCCGCAATAACAACGATCGTCTTGTCTGCAATCCCAAGTTCGTCCAGCTTGTCTAGGATGGCCTGAAAGTCCCCGTCCAACTGCTGGATGCAATCGCCAATGTCACCACCCTTAGACGAGTTCTTGTAGGTCTCACGAGGCGTGGTCGGGAAGTGAAGCAATGAGTGGTTGAAGTAGACAAAAAACGGCTCGTCCTTGGCGACCGAGTCTTCCATCCACTTGTTGGCCTTTTCAAGGAACTCCACATCAATGTTCCGTTTGACCTCGGGATCCAGCACCTTGACCTTTTTCAACTTCCCAGGTCCGTCGGACTCTAAAACGTACTCCGGTTCGAGATCCTCCTCCTGAAACCACTTGTCCTCAGGCCACAGGCAATAGTCCCACGTTCCATTGATGCCGTACCAGTAGTCGAATCCCTTGTCGGTCGGGAACCGGCCCGCATCTTCGCCGCAGTGCCACTTTCCGTAGATCGCATTGTTGTAGCCGAGCTTTTTGAGGCTGTCCGCAATCGTCGTCTCCCATGCCACGAGACCAGCACCAGGTAGAACCGTTGTGCACCCAGTTCTGACCGAATGGCGTCCGGTTACGAACGCCGACCGGGTCGGAACACATTGCGCCTCGACGTTGTAATTCGTCATCATCAGGCCGTCTTCCGCAAACCGGTCCACATTTGGAGTGGCCGCTCCAAGTTGGTAAGCGCCGCCATAGCATCCAATGTCACCGTGGCTAACGTTGTCGAGATGGAAGAACAAGATGTTCGGTCTGTCGGTCATGGTTGAGTTCTCTTCAGACGTTGAAAGTCCGAAATCTCTTCGGTTACTGGGCGCTGTTGCGGAGAGTAATGACTCGTGCCCATGTGGAACGTAACACGTGCCCCCCCCCAGTAGATAAGGCGTCCCCAATCGTCTACATCTCTTCGTCGAGACGTTAGTGAGGCTATCTCGTGCTCACACCGACGTCAAAGAGTTTGAAGCATTTGAGAAGTTTTTCGTCGATGTCGACGTCCAGTAAAATCGACCCGCGGTCGCACCGAATAGCAGGGCCAATCAACGATATCATCAAACCGCGACTAACCAGGGATACGAGCCATGAGCCAATTGAATTTCATCTTTATAACCGCCGACCAGCAGCGAGGTGACTGCTATGGTTTCATGGGGCGAAAAGTCAAAACCCCACATCTTGACCAGTTGCGCGCCGAAGGGGCCTGGCTTGAAAATAATGTCACGCCTTGCGTGGTCTGCCAACCAGCACGTGCCTCGATTCTGACCGGGCAACTGCCACTCACTCACGGTGTTCACGACAACGGTATCGATCTTGACCCCAAAATCGGCGCCAAGGGTATGGCAGGCACTCTGACAAGATCAGGTTACGACACGGCTTTCTTTGGCAAGGCGCATTTCTCGACGTATCACACCTTCGAGCCGACTGGCACGCCCGAATGCCTGCGGTCGTCCACCAACTACGGCGCAGACTGGTGTGGCCCCTATATGGGTTTTACCCACGTAGAAATGATGCTGGTCGGGCACAACTGGTTCCTGCCCGAAAAGCCTCCGGCAGGGCAACACTACGAGCGCTGGTTCTACGCCGACGGGCGCGGCGATGAAAAGAACGCGCTCTACCGCGCGAATGGCGGTGATAC
>JBPCWA010000634.1:0-6655 GCA_051009975.1 Hyphomicrobiaceae bacterium | reverse complement strand
GCAGGCCTGCCCTTTTTGGTCATTGTTATATGGGGTGCTCTCTTGGCCGGTGCGCTCTGGATCGACATTGCATCGTCGGCACGAATTACAGCGCTCCCCAACGTGCCGGAATCCCCGATGGTCGCCTCGGTACTTGTCAGTCTCCTATTGGCGTCGGTCGGATATGCCTGTGAAACGCTCTATGAGCTGATCAATATCGGTCAGTAACACCACCAATTGAGGTCATGTTTAATGGAAGCTTCGTTTTTGACAATTCGACGGGCGGCGCAATGCGCAGATTCGTTGTTGGCCACGGAGCTTGTAGGAACAAGTCTTACGCCGCGAAGTTATATTTTGTTGGAGACGGTTTCCGAATTGGAAACACCCTGTCAGTCCGACATCGTTCACCTTACCGGCATTGATCGCAGTACCGTTGCGCACATAGCTGAACGATTGGAGAAAAGGGGACTAATTGAGCGGTCTGTAGACGATGATGATGTTCGTCGTAAGATTGTTCGTATCACTCCACAAGGTCGTGCAATGATTGTTGGATTGACCGAAGCAAGATTGCGCGCCGAAGAGAAGCTATTTTTTGCGGTTGATGACGTGGAACGGGTTGCGTTTCTTCATGTTTTGCGTGTTCTGGTGAATGCATTGGGTCCGATTAAAACTGCAACGGTACCTGTGCTGCCACGCCTTAAACGCGCCGTTCGGTCACCGCCTCACGGCTGACGTGTTCGTTTGGTGTGAACTATTCTATCCGCCGCCGCTGTCGCAACATGAGCTTCTGAATGGGGACCCGCGGCAGATAGGCCTCTTGGGACAGATTGCTGCTGCCAACGCTGGAACATCTCATTGGAGTCCAATGGACTCACTGCGTTATCGCGGTCTGCGATCTCTGCAATGCAACGGATCCCATACAGCGCCAATCCAACAGCAGCGCAGAATAGCGCCAATCCGCTGGTCTGTCGGCGGTCTACATAGTTGCCCAAGCGGTTTTGCCATTTAGTCGAGCAATGGAATCACATTCCTTGCGTTGCCAACGATCAAGTGACTGAAGTGACGCATTGGTGTGGAAAAAAAATGGACATGTTGTTAATGCTATGATGAGCCAGGGCTTCATGGGTCTTAATCGGTTGCCCCAGACCCAGATGGAGCACACGAGAGTTGGCAACTTCATGTTAACCGACGCGATTTATCAGGTTTGACTGGAGCCGAAAATTTGAATTCTGATGGGTTTGAAATCTTGAACGACTATCTGGAGTGTCGTTTCGGTTCGGTTGCCGGGTGATTCCGTTGTGGGATGTGACGGCGTTTTTATCGCATGGCGAAGATCCTGCCGCACTTTTTGATACGTTGACGAGATTTGTTTTTCTGACGGTCGCAGAAGTGGGGGGCGGACGAAATGCTAGTCTTCTGTGTCAAGCGGTGTTCGACTGACGAAAGCTCAGCGAAACCTTATTTGACCGCTCAGCTATATGCTAAACGCCGCTTCGATACGCAAAGGTAACGCACAATGCGCGAATGTTGTATTCCAGCAGTTATTGTCTCATTGTTAGCGTCTTTGGTTGCAGCGCTACTATTTTCTGCTTTGGCGCAGGCCGAAACGCCTTTTGCGAAAGTCAAACGCGTGGGCGCGGCCATCTTGTGTAATAGCAAGGAAGATGCAAAACGAATCTATGATTTGCAGAAAAAGCTAGCCGCAGATTCAATAAAAAACAGTCAAGTCATTCTTCGTGCCGAAAAAATCGTAAAGTACGAGACTATGTTAACGACGAAGGACTTCGATTGCGTGCCGTTGGTGTTTAGAAGATTGGTGCAAAAACTATCTATAGAGTCTCGAGCGATCTTCTTGCTTCCAAGCTATCGGGGAGAGGTGCTTGCATTTCGAGATAAGAGTGGTTTCTACGAGCAATTGACAATTCCGTCACTTGTAACGTTAGACAATGTCTCCGCACTCGGTTCTTTCGAACTAACAATTCTGGAGGCCGAATTGAAGTCAGGTGAAATTCGGTATGCGGTGGGAGGCTTTGGGCGTTTGGCCTTTGCAAATGAGACGCGCTCAAACCGAAGTAATTGGAAGGCACTTGCAAAGGCCAAGAAGCTATCTTATGGAGCGAGGCGTCGCGGGAGCCGGCGTTAGTGCTTGAAGTCCCGGTGAAAGAGTTGACCGCCGGTGCGTTCTCTCCTTCAGCGGCGTTCTAGGAATGCAGATGGTTTTTTCACCGCTCAGCTCTTTTCCGGCGCAAATGCTTCCAGTGCTCTAGGGTCTTGCCCCGTGGATCCATCTGGCGGGAATGCCTGCAGGATGACCTGGTCTGCGCCAGCTCGGCGGTGGGAATCAATACAGTCGAATATAGTTGTCTCGGTACCCCATACTATCATGGCGTCGAGAAAACGATTGGAGCAATCGCCCGTGAACTCCTCTTCAGCAAAGCCGAGCCGGCGCCAATTGTTACGGTAGTTTTCAAAAGTCATGTAGCGAGCCATGTGGCGACGCTGTAAGGGCCGAACGATCTCTTCATCGGCCGAGAGAATGATCTTTTGCTCAACGCAGAGCCAGGGGGTGGCTCCTAAGATCTGACGCGCTTTTGCTGTATGATCGGGTGTGACGCAGTAGGGATGTGCACCTTTCGTGGCTTCAGCCGAAAGTGCAAGCATTTTGGGACCGAGAGCCGCTAGCACCAATGTCCTCTCATTCATCGCGATAGTAGGGTCGATCATGGCTTGAGCCATCGTGCGAAGGTAGGACCGCATTGTGGAGACAGGAGATTTATAGCTGTGGCCTCGTGCCTGTTCGACGAGCGGAGCGTGACTAACACCTAAGCCCATCAGAAAGCGGTTGTCGTACAACCGATTCAGGCTGTCATGGCCTTGTGCTGCCGTCACAGCATCGCGCGCATAGATATTGGCAATTCCGCTTGCTACTTTAAGTTTGCTTGTTTTGGACAGCAAGAAAGACGCCAATGCAAAACACTCGTATGAGAGTGATTCCGGATACCAAAGTGTCTCGTAGCCATGCCGTTCAACTTCGGTCGCTAGGTTTGCAAGATCAGCCGGGCACATCACATTGGTCGCGCACCATATGCCAAGGCCGCTTGGTTTCTGCATTTTGTAGTCCTTATACGTAGCCCGACATAATCGGGACTCTGGGCTATCATGCCGAAGTATTCGGGAGAGGGCATGACCCACTTTATCACCACCCGCAATGTTCCGGCAAACTTCAAGTGATTGGTCATCCGGGTTGAAAAAATGAGTAGCTCAGGTATCGATTTAGAGAGTATTTTCGGGCGGATGTTGATTGCGGGTTACAAGCGATAGGGTTGGGGCGCATCTTCCGGCGGGCGGTTAGTCTAGCGCCTCAATCTCGCCCCCCCGCTCCTTCCATGCTTTGAAACCACCGGGGATATGTGCGACATTGTCCAGGCCAAGTTCCGTTGCGATCTCGACGGCAAGCGTCGATCTTTCTCCTACAGCACAATAGAGCAGCACCGGCGTCTGCTTCGCGATAGCTGCAAGTGGTCCGGCCGCGCCGCAGTATTGATCGAAGCGGCCGTAAGGTGCATGCATTGAACCGGGAATCACACCATATCTTTGTCGCTCGCCTTCTTCGCGAATGTCAACCAGTTGGGCGTCGATTGAAGGCCAGTTCGCCAGCAGACCCTCAACCTCCATCGCTGGGACGCGAAGCTGTGCGTCCAGTCGCAGCCCGACGTTTAGGTTCTCAGGAATAGCGACATCCATCATTGACGGATTTTCTAAGTTCAGGTTGTTCATAATTTCAGCATATTCGTCTGCGGAGGTCACTTGTAACCGCGGATTAAAAGTTTTCTCCTCAAAAATAGTACTAACCGTATCACCTTTGTAATCGTGGGCAGGATACACCAAGGTTCGATCAGGGAGTTTGAGGAGGCGATCGAAGAGCGAGTGGTATTGTTCGTAAGGATCGCCGTTCTGGAAGTCCGTGCGGCCGGTTCCGCGAATAAGCAAAGTATCCCCGGTGAATACCCTATCATCCATCAGAAAACTGTAACTTTCAGATGTGTGCCCGGGCGTATGTATTGCCGTGAGCTTTAATCCCTCAATCGTGAGGGGATCATTGTCCCTGACCCGCATGGAGACGATGTCGATCGGAGATTGCTCACCCATGACCGTGACGCATCGAGTGGCATCCCGGAGCAAGCCCATCGCGCTGACGTGATCAGCGTGGATGTGGGTATCAACCACCTTTACGAGCTTCAATTCCAACTCGTCCAGCAGTTTGAGATAACGGTTCGTGTGTTCATAGACAGGGTCTATGAGAAGAGCCTCCCCCCCCTGTCGACTCGCCAGTAGATACGTATAGGTCGACGAGGTCTTGTCAAACAACTGACGAAACAGCATCCCTTATCTCCACTTTGAATGGCCACCCAACAAGGGTGCCGATGGCAAATGCACACGTGGCTCGGTTCATCGGACCAATCCTATCTGTGGTTGACAGGTCGAGCGTTATAGGCCGTGGACGACAGGCTGAGCGTGTCGTTTCGGGCTATACGGCCCCAGCATGACTGGCCCAGAGCGATTGACCCAGAGCGATTGGCCCAGAGCGACTCGCTCAGCACGACAGATCCGATATGACAACCCATCGCATGCAAACGTCGATCAGCTCGTCGGCGGTGTCAATGCCGCAAGACGCGATTTTCAACCAACACCAAGGTCCGAACATCCCACACACAAATCGAATGGTGAAACCCTGAAGCGACATTGTCGTGCAGCACAAGCGGAACGAAAAGAGCCGCAGCAAGCAGCCGCGCACATTTGCGCGCGGCTGGACACTCATGTGACGTCAGCGTCGCAAACTGAGTTTTGTGGCTCTCACGTCAATCCTCTGACTCCAACTTGTCCTGTGTCCTCGTCTCGAAGTCCTTGGCGTCATGCCGTTCCCGTAGTTGTTCGTGCGGTTCGCCGCGCAGGCGGTTGACCATGCGACCGCGCTTAACAGGAGGCCGGGCATGAATCTCCTCCGCCCAGCGTATGACGTGGGAGTACGACTTGGCGTCGAGGAATGTCTCCGCACCATACTGGTCGAATATGACCAGCCCTCCGTACCACGGCCAAATCGCTATATCTGCAACGGTGTATTCGTCCCCGCACACATAGCGGTTGTCGGCTAGTCGTATGTTGAGTACATCTAGCTGGCGCTTGGTCTCCATGGTGTAGCGGTCGATGGGATATTGTTGTTTCTCTTCGGCATAAGCATAAAAATGCCCAAAGCCGCCGCCGACATATGGGGTGCTACCCATCTGCCAAAACAGCCAAGATAGGCACTCTGGTCGCATGGCTGGATCACTTGGCAGAAATTCACCAAACTTCTCGGCCAGGTACAGCAAGATTGCACCGGACTCAAAAACGCGGGTCGGAGGATGGGTGCTGTGGTCCATCAGCGCAGGAATTTTCGAATTTGGGTTCACAGCAACGAAACCGCTGCCAAATTGGTGGCCTTCACCAATCCGGATTAGCCATGCATCGTACTCGGCACCGGAATATCCTTTCGCGAGCAGCTCCTCCAACAGTACCGTCACCTTGACGCCATTCGGTGTTCCAAGCGAATAAAGTTGGAGTGGATGGTTGCCAACGGGTAACTCCTGGACGTGTGTCGAACCGGCAATCGGACGATTGGTGCCAGTAAACCTTCCCTGTTTCTGACCTTCCCATTTCCAAACGTTTGGTGGCGAGTAAGTGTCCGTCATTGCGCGAACTCCATTCCTCAAATCGCAAGCGCTATCCAAAATACCATATCTGACGCCTTCAAAGTCAAAAAATCATGTTGGTCGGTAGCCAGGCGCACAATTGTGCACTCGTGCACCTCTGACTACCGAAGACACGTGCTGGATCCGTGAGGAGCATCTCATTGAGGCCGCGCGATTGATATGGCAGGCACGAGCAGTCTCCTACTATGCCTGGAGCGGCCACGAGCAGCACGCCAATACGACGTCCACGGCTCAAGTCATTTCATTACTCTACGCGCTGGCAGGATATTTCGAAGGGCCGGGCAGCAAGGTCTGGCTCCCAACTGTTCCAAGTCCGTCAATCACTTGCGAGGAATTGTCCTCAGCAGCGCACAAAGCTACCGCTTTTTCGCTCAACATGATCGCTACCGCATGTGTATTAGACCAAAAATATCCTGCATGAACGAGGCGTCTGCAACTCGCAGGTTTTCGATCACATTGAAGCAAATACGTGGATCAAAAACGGCCTGGCGTTGGAAGCCATGAGCAGGTGGCTGGGCAGACTTTCCTGAGTGAGTTTTAGTCCCGCAATCGTAATTATTTACGATGTTCCCCGGCGACGGTCTCCCTCGGTGACGATCTCCCCTGGTCGGTTGGGTTCATGCCGAGGATCTGACACTCGAGAGCGGCATGCTGAGCCCTTGCTCCAACGGATTTATCTGCAGAGCAATAGCGTCTTGGTCAATGCGAAGCCTGGAAGACGGACCAGCGATTGATTTGCAGCCCGGGACGCAAGCATTGGTTTTGAACCGGTTGAGATAGATGGCAAAGACATCGAAAAATTATATGGCTCACATATCGCATTTATTATTTGCCAATTGCAAACAATGAACCATTGTCATCCTGTTTTCAGTATTGAGCTGCCAATTACCGATCATGAGGCGGGCACTTCAGATCGAGAGGAGGGG